>VBNZ01000072.1:29771-33693 GCA_005877675.1 Gammaproteobacteria bacterium | reverse complement strand
ACTTCTGTCGCGAGCCCTTCGGGCCATTTGCGGCGCGAATGTTCGTCCGGGTATAACTGCCTGCGCAGCCGCTTTCGCGGGAATGACAGCCTTGTTTTTGATTCACCGTCACGCTGCCTCCTTGGTGATTTCGACAAAGGCCTCGGCCAGCCCCGCACGGCGTACTTCGAGCTCGCACAACTCGCTGTCCTCAAACAAGAGTTGCCGTACGACGACCTCTGCCGCGTCGGTGACGATTTCCAGATGCGCCCCCGCGCGCGCGGCGCTGCGTACTTCCGGCCAGGTCGCGACCGTGTCGCATTGGAGTTTCGAGATGCAGCGGATGCGCCGCTGCGCCACACGCGCGCGAATCTGCGCCACGCTGCCCTCGGCGACGATGCGTCCGCGCGCGAGCACCACAACGCGATCGGCCAAAGCCTCGGCCTCTTCAAGATAATGTGTAGTCAGCACGATTGCGCAGCCTTCGGCGACGAGCTGGCGGATCGTGCGCCACATCGTTTCGCGCGCTTCGATGTCGAGCCCGGTGGTGGGCTCGTCGAGAAACAGGATTTCGGCATGCCCGCACAGCGCCAGCGCGAACTGCGCACGGCGCTGCTGTCCGCCCGACAGTTTCGCGTAGCGCCGGTCGAGCAGCTGCTCGACGCCGGCAAGCGCGACGATGTCGGCGACACTGCGCGGCTGCGCGTAGTAGCTGCGGAACAAGGCGATCAGCTCGCCGATCGTCAGCGTTTCCGGCACGCCGGCGGTCTGCAGCATCGCGCCGATGCGTCGGCGCGCGGAAAGCGATTTCGGCGTCGCGCCAAACAGCGTCGCACTGCCGGTGTCGGCTTCGAGCAGGCCGAGCAGCAGCGAGATCGCGGTGGTCTTGCCCGCGCCGTTCGGTCCGAGCAGAGCGAGCACCTCGCCGCGGCGCACATCGAGATTGATGCGATCCAGCGCGAGCACGGCGCCGTAGCGTTTGCTCGCACTGTCGAGCTGACCGATGACTTCGCCTTGCTGCGGCATGCGGTGTCTCCCAATGATGGTGCTGACAGTGTCGCGATGCGGGCGTCGCCGCGGCAGTCGCTCGAATCACGAGTTGCGCATGACGAGTGTCAGCTTTAGCTCTATTTTCCCAACGTCGCCCTCCACTATGGGTCAGGTTTTGCGCGTCACGCAGTTTCCCCCCTCTCCTCCAACAAGCTTTATCGTTGGGGGAGGGTTGGGGTGAGGGGGTTCTTCTGATCTCATAGCTGTGTGGACCGTGAAAGGCGCCTCCTCACCCTGCCCTCTTCCCCCGAACAGAGCCTCGGGGGAGAGGGTTCAGTCCGCCTCGCCGTTGCAGCAAGCGGCTCCATAAAATGCAGCAAGTGGCTCCATAAAAATCGCAGGTAATCGGTGCTTCGCGATACCACATTCCGGCGCTACGCTTGCCGCCACAATCAGCAATTGTTTGCCACAAACCCCTTGGCGCCGCCTCGTCGACGCCGTTTTCGTTTTCAAAAAATTATTCGACTTTCGAGGGAGCACGCCATGTCGCCGATCGCCAAACTCAAAGAATTGCGTAGCTGCGGTGGCGCTGCGCGTACGACCGGATTGTCCGATGCGACGATCGAACGCTTTGCGCGCCACGACGCCAATCTCGTCGCCGCGATCGACGAGGCGCATGCGTTGTTCCGCAACCTCGCGAGCGAGTTCAACGACCTGCTCAAGCTCGACGAAGCCGCGCAGCTTGCACGCGTGCAGGCCGACTTCGTCAACTTCTATGCCGAGGATGCGATCAATCCCTATGTCGCGCTCGCCGCGCGCGGTCCCTGGATCGTCACGCTCAAGGGTGCGGTCGTGTACGACGTCGGCGGTTACGGCATGCTCGGCCTCGGCCACGCGCCGCAGGCGGTGATCGATGCGCTCGCCGGCCATCAGGTGATGGCCAACGTGATGACGCCGAACCTGTCGCAGCTGCGTTTCGCACGCGCGCTCAAGCAGGAAATCGGGCAGACGCGCGGCGGCTCGCCCTATGCGAAATTCCTCTGCCTCAACTCAGGTTCGGAAAGCGTCACCCTCGCCTGCCGCATTGCCGATGTGAACGCGAAGTTGCTGACCGATACCGGCGCGCGCTACGCCGGCCGCACGATCAAGCGCCTCGCCGTCAAGGGCGCGTTCCATGGCCGCACCGAGAAGCCGGCGATCTATTCCGACTCCTCACGCAAGGCGTATCAGCAGCACCTCGCGAGCTTCCGCGACGAGAAGAGCCTGCTAACGGTCGAGCCTTACAACACCGATCAGCTGCGTCAGGTGTTCGTCGATGCGGACAAGAACGGCTGGTTCATCGAGGCGATGTTCCTTGAGCCCGTGATGGGCGAAGGCGATCCGGGCCGCTCGGTCACGCCGGAGTTCTACGCCGCCGCGCGCGAGCTCACGCGCACACACGGCTCGCTGTTCCTGGTCGACTCGATCCAGGCCGGCCTGCGCGCGCACGGCGTGCTGTCGATCGTCGACTATCCGGGTTTCGAGAAGCTCGATGCGCCGGACATGGAGACCTACTCCAAGGCGCTCAGCGCCGGTCAGTATCCGCTGTCGGTGCTCGCAGTGTCGGCGCCAACTGCCGCATTGTATAAAAAAGGAATTTACGGCAACACGATGACCACCAATCCGCGTGCGCTCGACGCGGCCTGCGCCGTGCTCGCCGCGATCACGCCCGAGCTGCGCGCGAACATCCGCACGCGCGGCGCCGAGTTCGTCGACAAGCTGCAGAAGCTGTCGAAGGAACTGCCGGGCCTGATCACCAAGGTGCAGGGCACGGGCCTGTTGTTCTCGTGCGAACTCGCCGCGTCGTTCAAATGCTTTGGCGGCGACAGCACCGAGGAGTGGATGCGCGAGCATGGCGTCAGCGTGATTCACGGCGGCACCAACTCGCTGCGCTTCACGCCGCATTTCGCAGTCAGCGCAGATGAGGTCGATCTCGTGATCGATGGCGTGCGTCAGGCGCTGCTGCAGGGTCCGCGCATCGCCGCTGCCGCGCCGAAAGCGGCCGCGGCGTAAACCTGCTCGCGTAGGGGGCGCGATCATCGCGCCCGATTTTTTCGCCCCGGTCAGAAGGTGGACTCGATAAATCGAGCCCCTACGACGCCGACTGTCGCAATTTTCCTACACGGTTTGACGCAATGCGACTACACCGGATGATCCCGCCCGGCGTAGACTAATTGCACTCCGGCAAGACGCCGGCTCAACCCACGGAGATACCGATGAAGTCTGCCCTGCTTGTCGCCCTGACCTTAAGCGCCGCACTGTGCGCAGGTTCCGTGTTCGCGGCCGAAAAGACTCTGACGCCGCAACAGGAACGCATGAAGACCTGCAACGCCGACCCCAAGGCCAAGACGCTCAAGGGCGACGAGCGCAAAGCGTTCATGAGCGCCTGCCTCAAGGGCGACAGCACCACCGCCGCACCGGCAGCCGCGCCCGCCCCCGCAAAGCCAATGACGCAGCAGGAAAAGATGAAAGCCTGCAACGCAGACCCAAAAGCCAAGACGCTGCACGGCGATGAGCGCAAGGCGTTCATGTCGAGCTGTCTGAAGAGCGACAACGCGACGGCGGCTGCGCCGACGCACTGAACAGCGCGCAATCATAAAAAAGCCGGGCCTCGGGCCCGGTTTTTTTAAACGCTTCGCACATTCGACCAGCGTCCAAACACTCCTAGGAAGAAGGCATGCTCGTCCGCTCACTCAAAATAGCAACAGTCGCTCTTATCACCGCCACGCAATTGGGTTGTGTCGCTTCGCAAAGTTTGCGCAGCGAAGACCGCGCGGCTATCCATTCGGTCTACATCGATGAAAATGTCAAACTTCCGCCCGAACCTTTCGTACTGACGAGGGAGCAGGGCTGGACCATGGGACTCGGCGGAGCGATTGGTGGCGCCGTCGGCGGAGCGATCGCCGGCAGCGCG
>VBNZ01000072.1:24421-29714 GCA_005877675.1 Gammaproteobacteria bacterium | reverse complement strand
AGCAAACGTCAGCTGTTCGGTCCGGCAAGCTCCGCTACCGAAGCCGACGCGGTCGTACGTCTGGAAGTTGTCCTGTATGGCATCGGCTACACCGCCAACATGTTTTCTCATGATTACCGCGCCGCTTTCGGTGCTAAGGCCACAATGACACGCGCTGGTGGAAAGGTAGTCTGGGTCAAGCAGATTACTGACACGTCGATGAATGGCGATCGAGCTACTGCCACATGGAATGATATCTACACCAAGCCTGAAGTGATGCGCGAGCAGATGCTAACGGTTGCGAAGAATGCCGCTCATGAAATGGTAATGAGCTTGCCCGCCAACTGAGTCGTGCAGAGTGTCTGGCGTCACCGAAACCGATCCGTCGCACTGATCAGCTCATGCATGATCCCCGGCTCGAACGCCGAATGCCCCGCGTCGCCGACGATGCGAAAATCCGCTTCGGGCCAGGCGCGATGTAGGTCCCAGGCGCTGCGCAGCGGGCACACGACATCGTAGCGTCCCTGCACGATCACAGCGGGTATATTTTTTAACTTGTGCGCATCGTGCAATAGCTGATCGTCGCGCTCGAGGAAGCCGCCGTGCACGAAGTAGTGGCATTCGATGCGCGCGAATTGCATCGCGAATTCATCGGCGCCAGTCGAGGCGATGTAGTCGGCGCTCTGCGCGAGAAAGCTCGTGCTGCCTTCCCATACCGACCAGGCCTTGGCCGCGGCGAGGCGCGTCGCCGCATCCGGGCTGGTCAGGCGGCGATAGTAAGCACCGATCAGATCCGCGCGCTCGACCGCAGGAATCGGCTTCACGTATTCCTCCCACGCATCGGGATAGATCGCGTCGCAACCCTGCTGATAGAACCACTCCAGCTCCCACCTGCGCAACATGAAGATGCCGCGCAGCACGAGCTCGGTCACGCGCGTGGGATGCTTTTCCGCGTAGGCCAACGCGAGCGTCGAGCCCCAGGAACCACCAAACACCTGCCAGCGCTCGATGCCGAGATGCGCGCGCAAGGTTTCCATGTCGGCGACGAGATGCCAGGTCGTGTTGTCGACGAGTTCCGCGCGTGGCGTCGAGCGCCCGCAGCCGCGCTGGTCGAACAGCACGATGCGGTAATGCTTGGGATCGAAGAAGCGCCGCGACTTGGCATTGCATCCCGCGCCGGGACCGCCGTGTACGAACACGGCAGGCTTGCCTTGTGGATTGCCGCATTGCTCGTAGTAGATCTTGTGCAGCGGCGACACCTGCAGGAAGCCGCTGTCGTAGGGCTCGATTTCGGGGTACAGCGGGCGGCGCGGGTCGGTGGCGCTCATGGTGACTCCTTTGGATTTCAACATCCGGATTTTCCAATGTACGGTGGGGAATGTCACACGATCTTGAAGGAGCAAAGCAAAAGACGCTGGATTCCCGCTAAGAGCATGCGGGAATGACGAGCTAAAACGTTTCGTTCGATGCCCTGACATTTGATTTGCTTGTGCGGTGTGGCAACGACAGAATGCACGCATCGCCAAGCGGGGGATGCTCATGCTCACGTCATTGATCCTGTTGCACGCGATAACCGCATCGGCTGCGACCGGCGATGCTGCGAAAGACCCGCTGCAACCGCTGGCCTTCCTCGTCGGCCATTGCTGGGCCGGCGAATTTCCGAAGGACGGCGGCAAGGACACGCACTGCTTCGAGGCCATGTACGGCGGCAAGTTCGTGCGCGACAAGCACGTCGTGCGCAGCAAGAAGCCGGATTACCTCGGCGAAACCGTCTACGGCTTCGACCCCAAGCTGCAGCGCATCGTGTTCTGGTACTGGAGCAATGCCGGCGTGATGGACTCAGGTTCGGCCGAGGCGGCGCCGGACGGGGTTAGTTTCGCCGAGCGCCACCTGACCGAGCCGAAAGACCTGACGCTGCGTACGCGGTGGAAACACACGGGCGCCGATCGCTACGAATCGCTCAATGAACGCAAGCGTGACGACGGCAGCTGGCAGACCGTGTGGAAAATCGAGTACGTGCGCACCGATAAGTGAGTTATGCAGCGCCTAGTCCACACGAGAAGACTTGCGGCCGCCGAAAATTATGCCTGCCACCAATCCGATCAGCGCGCCGGCCGGCCCCAGGACAAAAGCGCTGGTCATTGCCGCTTCGACGGATCGATCGTGCTGGTTGGACGACAACAACTCGATCAGGAAGTAGCCGACGAATGCGGCCACCGGATAACCGAGTAGAAGGCCGAGCAGACCAAATCCGAAACGCCTCACGATTCGCTCCCCGACGATTTGCCTCGAGTTTACTCGAACAACTTGCCCGGATTGAGCAGCCCCAGCGGATCGAATGTCGCGCGCACGCCGCGCATCAGCGCGATTTCGGCCACACTGCGCGTGCTTTGCAGATAGTCCTTCTTGACGAGGCCGATACCGTGCTCGGCCGAGATGCTGCCGCCGTACTTGTGCAGCATCGCGGCGAGTTGTTTGGTCACTTGCTCGCACTGCGCGATGAACGCGGTGTCGTCGAGACCCTCGGGCTTGACCACGTTGATGTGCAGATTGCCGTCGCCGATATGACCGAACCAGACCACATCGAACTGCGGATATTCACGCGTCAGCAGAGCCGACATTTCGTCGAGGAACGCGGGCACGGCGCTGATGCGCACCGAGATGTCGTTCTTGTAGGGACGATGCGGCGCAAGACTCTCGGTGATCGTATCGCGCAAGCGCCATAACGCAGCGGCCTGCGCCTCGCTCTGGCTCATCACGCCGTCGCTGACCCAGCCTTCGTTAACGCATTGCTCGAACACATCGAGCGCGGTCTGCTGTTGCGTGTCGGTCGCCGCGTCGAACTCGGTGACGACGTAGTACGGCGAAATTTCGGAAAAAGGATTCTGCGCGCCGTGCGCCACGACGTGATGCAGCGCGCGATCGGTGAAAAATTCGAAAGCGCTCAGGTGCAATTTGCTGCGACACGCGCCGAACACGCGCATCAACGCGTCCATCGCCGGCACCGCGAACAGCATGACTTGCGACGCGGGCGGCGGATCGGTGAGCTTCAACGTGGCCTCGACGACGAAGCCGAGCGTGCCTTCCGCGCCGATCACGAGCTGACGCAAGTCATAGCCCGAGGAATTCTTGATCAGGCCGCGATTGAGATCGAGCAGCTCGCCGCTCGCCGTGACCAGTTTCAACCCGGCAATCCACTCGCGCGTGTTGCCGTACCGAATCACGCGGATGCCGCCCGCGTTGGTCGCGATATTGCCACCGATCGAACACGAACCGCGTGCACCGAAGTCGACCGGATAAATCAGCCCATGCTCTGCAGCCGCCCGGTGCACGGCTTCGAGCGCGATGCCGGGCTGCACCGTGAGCGTGCGGTCGACTGCGTTGAAATCGAGCACGCGGTTCATGCGCTCGAAACTCACGACCAGCTCGCCGTTCGCCGCGACCGCGCCGCCCGATAATCCCGTGCGCCCGCCCGAGGGCACCAGCGCGACGCGTTGCGCGCTGGCCCAGCGCGCAATCGCCTGCACTTCATCGATGCTCGCGGGTAGCGCGATCGCACATGGCGCCGGTGTCCAGCGCCGTGTCCAGTCGCGGCCGTAATGCTCAAGGTCGGTCGCGGCGGTCAGCACGCGCAAGGCAGGGGCGGCGCGGGCGAGTTCGGCAAGGCGGGAGTCGAGCATGCGGCATCCAGGCGGGTTTGCATCGCAGCGTGCCAGCCTTGCGAGGAATCGTCCAGTGTTGCACTGCCGCAAATCGTCCGATTTTCTGGCATAGTTGGATTCCCTCCGCTGCAGACGCGTGCCGCCGAATGAGCCCGACCTCATTTCCCAAGCAGGACATCAAGGTATTGCTGCTCGAAGGCGTGAGCCCCACCGCCGTGGAAACGTTCAAGGCGGCCGGCTACAGCAATATCGATTTTCACGCCAAGTCGCTGCCCGAAGACGAATTGAAGCGGCGCGTTGCCGAGGCGCATATCGTCGGCATCCGCTCGCGCACGCATCTGACTGCAGACGTGTTCGCACAGGCAAAACGGCTAATTGCAGTCGGCTGCTTCTGCATCGGCACCAATCAGGTCGATACCGAGGCGGCCGAGTCGCTCGGCATTCCGGTGTTCAACGCGCCATATTCGAACACGCGCAGCGTGGCCGAGCTCGTGATCGCCGAAGCGATCATGCTCGCGCGCGGCATCCCGCAGAAGAGTGCGCAGTGCCATCGCGGCGGCTGGTCGAAGTCGGCCGCAGGCAGCGTCGAGGTACGCGGCAAGGTGCTCGGCGTCGTCGGCTACGGCCATATCGGCACGCAGATCGGCGTACTCGCCGAAGGCCTCGGCATGCAGGTGATCTATCACGATATCGAGACCAAACTCGCGCTCGGCAATGCGCGCGCGGCGCAAGGGCTCGACGATTTGCTTGCGCGCGCCGACGTCGTGACGCTGCATGTGCCGGAAACGCCCGCGACCAAATGGATGATCGGTGCGGCGCAGCTCGCGAAGATGAAGCCCGGCGCGATGCTGATCAATGCCGCGCGCGGCACGGTGGTCGACATCAATGCGCTCGCGGCCGCGCTCAAGTCGGGACATATCGGCGGCGCGGCGATCGACGTGTTCCCGGTCGAGCCCAAGGGCAATGATGATCCATTCGTCTCGCCCTTGATCGGCATNGCATGTCGGCGGTTCGACGCTCGAGGCGCAGGACAATATCGGCATCGAAGTCGCGGCCAAGCTCGTGCGCTACAGCGACAACGGCTCGACCCTGAGTGCGGTGAACTTCCCCGAGGTCTCGCTGCCTGAGCATCCGAAGAGCCAGCGCCTGCTGCATATCCACCGCAATGTGCCCGGCGTGCTCTCGCGCATCAACGAGATTTTTTCGCGCGAGAACATCAACATCGATGCGCAGTATCTGCAGACCGATTCGAAAGTCGGCTATGTCGTGATTGATGTGTCGACCACGGCCGATCAGGCAAACAAGCTCAAGGATGCGCTGGCGACAATTCCGGGGACGTTGCGTACGCGCGTGCTTTACTGACGCGCCGTCACGCGCACCGTCACCATCGCGCTATGGCATTTTCGCGCGAAACCACATAAAGTCCCAGCGCTGCAGGGGGAACGCCAAGAGCCGAGAGGGCTGTGCATGCCAGCGTCCCATCGTCGCGCCAGCGCGCTGATTCAATATGGTCGCGCTCGATCCTGCCTCGCCGCTTGCGCGCTCGCTCTCGCCAGTACGGCCACCGCGCAACCCATCCCAAACGAACTGCCGCATGTGCGGCAAAACTATCCGCCGCTGCCGTTTGCCGGCCAGGCGCAAAGCGTCAGCGA
>VBNZ01000072.1:23729-24280 GCA_005877675.1 Gammaproteobacteria bacterium | reverse complement strand
TACTTCAACTGGGTCACCAAGGTTCTCGGCGAGCCGGCCGAATCCTACGACCGGCAGGAGGCGTGGTTTCTCGGCGCGCTCGGCGGTCCCGATCCCGGCAACAACGTGATCGTGCACAAGGATCAGCTGCGCCAGCGCGTCGCGTTTGCGCTGTCGGAAATTTTTGTCGTGTCGGACAAGAATGACTTGCTCGCCGACTCGCCCGCGGGCATGGCGACCTACTACGACATATTGATCAACGATGCCTTCGGCAATTATCGCCAGTTGCTCGAAGACGTGACGCTGTCGCCCGCAATGGGCAACTACCTCAATATGCGCGGCAATCAGCGCGCGGATACCAAGCAGAACATCCATCCCGACGAAAACTACGCACGCGAGATCAATCAGCTGTTCAGCGTCGGACTGACCCAGCTCAATCCCGACGGCAGCGAGACGCTCGTCGCGGGCAAGCCGGTTGCGACCTACGGCCAGGATCAGATCAAGGCGTTCGCGCACGTGTTCACCGGCTGGAACTGGTCCGACTGCGCTGCCGACAATTACGTCGATTGCGA
>VBNZ01000072.1:17820-23605 GCA_005877675.1 Gammaproteobacteria bacterium | reverse complement strand
GGGCTGCTCGTCGCGGGCGGCACGCCGGCGTCGGATCTGAAGTTCGCGCTCGACAATATCTTCAATCACCCGAACGTCGGGCCGTTCGTCGGCAGGCAGCTGATCCAGCGCCTGGTCACCAGCAATCCGAGTCCGGCGTACGTGCAACGCGTGGCCAGTGTGTTCAACAACAATGGCGCGGGCGTGCGCGGCGATCTCAAGGCGCTGATCGCGACGATCCTGCTCGACCCCGAGGCGCGCTCGGCGTCGAGCGCGCGCAGCGATGCATACGGCAAGCTGCGCGAGCCGCTGCTGCGCCTGACCCACTTCTGGCGCGTGATGGGTGCGCGCCACAATTGCGGTACGAATTTTTCCGTCACCTGGGACGACGGCTCGCAGCATCCTTATCACTACCAGAATCAACCCTATCGCTACGCCGGCTGGAGTTCGACCTTCAATCCCGACTACGACTGGGGCCAGGCCGCGCTGCGTGCCAATTCGGTGTTCAACTTCTTCAAGCCCGCCTACACGCCCCCCGGCGAGATGGCGCAGCGCAGCCTCACCGGTCCCGAGTTCCAGATCACGACCGATGCGGCGATCGTCACGGTCACCGGCGCGATCGGCGCGCACGCGATGTACTACGACACGAGCGAAACCTGCGATGCGAACGACCAGTACGGCGACGTGGTAATCGATCACGCGCGCGACGTCGCGCTCGCAGGCAGCGGCAAAGGCGGCCCGAGCGACCCTGCCGACCGGCTCGTCGATGCCTACAACCTGCTCTTCATGTCGGGGCAGATGTCGCCATACATGCGCGGCATCGTGCTCGACTACCTCAATCAGATCGATTCGACCTGGGCCGACAGCGGCAAGGACTGGCGCGTCGAGCGCATCAAGCGTGCACTGTTCCTGATTCTCACTTCCCCCGAATACGCAGTCCAAAAGTAGATGCGATCTCAAAAGCTACTGCGCTCGACATCTTGCGCGCAGGCGTCGCGCCCGATCTTAGATTGGATCGGGTCTTCGCTCGCTATTTTTTTGAAACCGCATCTTAGGAGATGAAGATGCACTACGACCGCCGCCGTTTCTTGCGCAACACGATCAGCGCCGCGCTCGGTGGCGCGAGCGTCTATTCCATGCTCGGCCAACTGCAACTCGCACAAGCCGCGACGAGCAGCTATACGTTCAGTGACTACAGGGCGCTGGTCTGCGTGTTTCTGTACGGCGGCAACGATGCGTTCAATAACATCGCGCCGATCGACGCTGCGCACTACGCACAGTACAAAGCGGTGCGTCCTTCCATCGCGTTGGCACAGAATCAATTGATCAAGCTCAATGCGCCGGCCAGCGGCGCAGGCTCGCCTGGCGACGGCGGCACCTACGGCATGCATCCTGGCATGCCCGAACTCGCTACGCTGTTCAACCAGTCGCAGAGTCCGCTCGCGATCGTCGCGAACGTCGGCAGTCTCGTCGGTCCGACCAGCAAGCAGGGGTACGCCAGCAACTCCGCCGCGCTGCCGCCACAGCTGTTTTCGCATGCCGATCAGGAGGCGTACTGGCAATCGTGTCCGCCCAGCAACACGCCGGTGACCGGCTGGGGTGGGCGCATCTGCGATCTGCTCGCAGCGGCAAATCCCTCGGGCATTCCCATCCTCACCTCGCTCACCGGCGAGGATGTGTTTCTGCGCGGACAGAACGTCAACGGCTACATCATGAATGCCGACAGCGCGCCGGTGCTGGATTTTCCCTGGGACGAGGGCAACAAGATCGGCACCGCGTTCAGCGCGTTGCACGCGTCCGGCACGCAGGCCAATGCGCTCGAACGCACCTATGCTGCGACCATGAATCACGCGCGCGCGACCGCCGACCTGATCAACAAGGGGTTGGGCGCGACCGGCATACCCGACTTCGCAGCCTATTTTCCGAATCCGAGCGGCTACGATCTCGATACCCAACTTAAGACCGTGGCCAAACTGATCTGGGCCGTATGCAACAACGTCACCGGCTTTGCGAATACGCGCCGCCAGGTATTCTTCGTCAGTGTGGGCGGCTTCGATACGCATAGCGATGAAACCACGCAACTCGCCACAGTGCTGCCATTGCTGTCGAAGTCCCTGAGCGGCTTCTATCGCGCGTTGCAGAGCGTCGGACTGCAGAACAAGGCGACGCTGTTCACCGCTTCGGATTTCGGCCGAACGCTATCGGCCAATGCGAACGGCACCGATCACGGCTGGGGCGGGCATCACTACGTGCTCGGCGGCGCGGTCGCGGGCGGCAAGTTCTACGGCGACAATCGCAATGGCAGCGGCACGGCCGCGATGCCGAGTCTCGCACTGTCGGACAACAATGCCGACGATGCCGGCTACGGCCAGATCATCCCGACCACGTCGATCGATCAGTATTCGGCGACCCTCGCAAACTGGTTCGGACTTTCGTCCAGCGATATCGCGCTGCTGCACCCGAACTTGAGCAACTTCTCGACCCGGAATCTCGGCTTCGTTTGAAGTGAGCGCGGCAGTCGAGGCGCGATCTTCGTTGTTGGCGCTGGGCACGCTGGTACCTTATTGCGCGATCGCGCTCCCCGTGCCGACATCGTCCAGGAACGCCGCAGAAGGGACAAAAAACAAGGTTCCGGTTACGGCACGACTGAAGTCCAACAGGCGGTCATAGTTACCCGGTGGCTGACCGACGAACATGTTCTGCAGCATCTTCTCGGTCGTTGCCGGCGAGCGTGCGTAAGCGATGAAATAGGTTCCGAACTCGCTTTTTCCAATCTCGCCGAACGGCATGTTGTCGCGCAGAATTTCCTGTTCGTTGCCGTCTTCATCAACGATGCTTGTCAGCACGTTGTGCGCATAGGGCGCTTTCTCGGCGTCCGCCTGTTCGATGTCAGACAGCTTGGCTCGGCCGATCATTTTCTCCTGCGCTTCGACCGGCACCGCATTCCATTTCTTCAGGTCGTGCAGGTACTTCTGCACGATGACGTAGCTGCCACCCGCGAACGCGGCGTCTTCCTCGCCGATGATCGTGGCCGCGGCCGCATCATTCCCCTCGGGGTTCTCGGTCCCGTCGACGAAACCGAGCAGATCGCGGTCGTCGAAGTATTTGAAGCCGTGCACCTCGTCCACGATCGACGCTGCGTCGCCAAGCCTGGTCATGATCTGTGCCGCCAGCTCGAAGCACATGTCCATGCGCGAAGCACGGATATGCAAAAGCATGTCTCCGGGCGTCGAAACGGCGTGATGCACCCCGCGGATCTCGCGGAAAGGATGCAGCTCCCTCGGCCGCGGTGCGCCGAAGAGCCGGTCCCATGCAGTCGAACCGAATCCCACGATGCATGACAGCTGCGCGCTGCGGTCGCGAAAGCCCACGGCCCGTATGAGCGCTGCCAGGTCGGCGCAGAAGGCCCGCACAGCATCGTCATGCTCTGCGCCATCTTGCACGACTGCAACGAGAAACATCGCGGCGCGCGTGAGCCCAGCGCAGACCGGTTGGCTTTGAACAGATGACACAAGTCGCTCCTTGTTGGCTCAGGCCGCGCAACTCGACAAATCATAGCGCGCATTGCGCTCGCGGCGCGGCAATCACGATGAGCAGATCGCTCACCTATCAGCAACACGAGCAACGGCCAGCTGGCAAGATGCTGAGACGTATCGACGAGTGCCGAAATTTACCTGGTCAATCGCGGCGACGCATACACGCCGCAGGCGGTTGAACATCCTTACGAAACAAGAATGCTCGAACTGCCGGCTTTCATCGATCCTATCGCCGTGGCGCCAGCAAAACCCGCCGAGGCAAAAAGATCCATGACATGAGTAACGGCGTCTGCAGAGCACGCAACCAGCAGGCCACCGCTGGTCTGTGGATCGGTAAGCAACGCTCGGTAGACGGGAGCAAGCGTGGGCGACAACGCGACATCGCCGCCGTACGATTGCCAATTGCGCGCCGACGCGCCGGTGACGACACCGTCCTGTGCAAATCTCATCGCCTGCGCAAGCAGCGGAATTTTCGCCGCGTCGATACTTGCACCAAGTCCGCTGCCGCGACAGATTTCCAGTAGATGGCCGAGCAGGCCGAAACCGGTCACATCGGTCAGCGCGTGCACGCTGTCGAGTTGGGCGAGTTCGATGCCGGGCCGGTTGAGTTGCGTCGTCGCCGCGATCAGCGCGCGATATCCGTCGTCGTCGAGAAGACCCTTTTTGTATGCGGCCGAATAGATGCCGACGCCGAGCGGCTTGCCGAGCACCAGCACATCGTCGTCGCGCGCGCCGCTGTTGCGCTTGACCTGTTGCGGATCGATGAGGCCGATCGCGGCAAGGCCGTAAATCGGCTCGACCGAATCGATGCTGTGGCCGCCGGCGATCGGAATGCCGGCCGCGCTGCAGACCGCCTCGCCACCGCGCAGGATCTCGCGGATCACGGCGCCCGGCAGCACATTGATCGGCATGCCGACGATCGCCAGCGCAAACAGGGGGCGCGCGCCCATCGCGTAAATGTCCGACAGCGCGTTGGTGGCGGCGATGCGACCGAAGTCGAAGGGGTCGTCGACGATTGGCATGAAGAAATCGGTCGTCGCGACGATCGCCTGCGTGGCATTGATACGGTATACCGCGGCGTCGTCCGCGGTCTCGCGGCCGACGATGAGATCGGCGAAGCGGGCCACAGCGGGCGTATCGCGCAGCAATTCGGCGAGCACGCCGGGTGCGATCTTGCAACCACACCCGCCGCCATGCGAAAGCGCGGTCAGTCGCGGAACTTCATCCGGCTTGTTGCCCGCGGATTCGCTCATCGGTCGCCCACCTCGCAGATTGGCGGAAGGTAGCAGGAGTCGAACCTACCAGGGAGCGATCGACGCCCCCTACCGGGTTTGAAGCCCGGCCGCACCACCGGATGCGCATGCCTTCCGAACTTGCGTTTTTTCCACCTACACCGATTTCAGGTGCCTATCGGCCATCCGCTGTCAGTGCGCAGCATGTGCGCATCGCGCACGCGTCGAGTGTAGCCAATGCGGTCGAAGAACTCCAAGATCTGCACCGTGCGCTTGCGACCGAGACCGAGCGCATCGCGGAACTGGGCTGCTTCGACCGCACCATGCCGCTGCGCGAGTTCGCGCAGGATCGCCACGAGTTCGTCGAAGCGTTCGCGCGCATAGAACAGGTCGCGCACGATCTGATGGACGTCGCCTTGCGCGGTCGCCTTGCGCAGCGTCGTGCGTACCGCGTCTTCGGGTGCGTTCACGCTTGCGGCGAGATCGCGCACCCACGGCGGATCGAAACGGCCCGCGACGATCGCCGGCAGCAGTTTTTGCAACAGCACGGCTTCGCTCTCGCTCAGAACCACGCGATGCTCGGGCCGATACAGCCATGATCCACTGCGCAGCACTTGGTGGTCGTGCACGAGCTCGTCGACCAGCGCGCGCCAGAGCGCGTCGGCAAGCGTCGGCGCGACGATGCGGCGCAAGCGATCGCCACCGATGCCGGGCTCGTCGGGTTCGCGCGCATGGAACGCCTGCAACGCAGCGAGCGCGCTTTCGCGCAACGCCTGTTTATGCGCAGCAGCAATGACGATCGTGCCGCTAGCGGTCTCGATGCGCCGCGCTGAGTCGGGCAGTTCCAGCCGCTCGGCCGCCAGGCCGCATAACCGCACGAGATGATCGAGCGCGATGCCGTTTGGCGCCTGATCGAGCAGCGGCGCGACACCCTCACCGGCAAGCCAGCGTTCGATCGCGTCGAGCCAGGCGAGTCGCGCGGCGCTGCGCCGCTTGCGTTGCGGCGCATACGGATCGAGCACCGTGCCGCCGCCGAGC
>VBNZ01000072.1:7949-17769 GCA_005877675.1 Gammaproteobacteria bacterium | reverse complement strand
CGCGCCGAGTCGCTCGGCATCGAGCAAGACGACATGCGCAACCCGATGTGCAGTGCCGCAGTGAACATGCAGCGGCGCGCCATTGCGCAGCGTCGCCGCGCCCGCGAGGAGACGCAAGCGCACATCGATGCGCGTTGTCGGCGCGAATGCGCGCGTGTCGGCGAGCCAGTCACCGCGGTTGATTTCGTTCTTGTCGATGCCGGCAAGATTGATCGCGCAGCGCTGTCCGGCCCTGCCCTCCTCGGCCGCGCGGTTCTGCGCATGGATAACCCGCGCGCGCGCGGTCAATCCTTGCGGCATTATCTTGACGCTTTCGCCGACACGCACGTCGCCGGCACGCACAGTGCCCGTGACGACCGTGCCGTGGCCCGCCAGCGTGAACACACGATCGATGGCCAGGCGGAACAGGCCGTGGTCCGCGTGCTGCGTCGACGTCGCTGCGGCGGCATGCAGATGCGCGCGCAGTGCAGCGATGCCGGCAGCATCAGGCGCCGTCGCATCGAGCGGAAATATCGGCGCATCGCGCAACGCGTTCGGCGCGAGCAGGGCCGCGACCTGCGTCTCGACCTCGCGCACGCGCGCCGCATCGACCCGGTCGATCTTGGTCAACGCGACCGCGCCGCGTGCGACACCGAGCAAATCAAGTATCGCAAGGTGACGAGCAAGGCAAAGTCGATACCTCCCGCGCCGGCAACCATCGTGTGCACGAAACGCTCATGTCCCGGTACGTCGACGAAGCCGAGCACATCATCGCTATCGCCCGAGGCGCCTTCGACCGGTATGTAGGCGTAGCCGAGCTCGATCGAAATGCCGCGCGCCTTTTCTTCCTTGAGCCGGTCGGTGTCGACGCCGGTCAGCGCTCGCACGAGTGTGGTCTTGCCGTGGTCGATATGCCCGGCAGTGCCTATGATCATGCGCTGAGCTGACTCCATTGCGCGACGAATTCCGCCTCGTCGGCGGCTTCAAGACAGCGTAGATCGAGCCACAGGGTCTTGTCCGCGATGCGCCCAAGTATCGGCCGCGGCAGGCGACGCAGCGACGCGTCGAGCCGGTCAAGACTGCCGCGCTGCACTTTGCGCGCGCGAATGGCGAAGCCGAAACTCGCGAGCCGCTCGGTCGGCAATGCACCGCTGCCGATCTGACTCTGCATCGGCGCAACCATCACATCGTAACGCGCGCCAAGCGTATTTCGCACGACGGGAAGCAGGCGCTGCGCCAGCGCTTCGATCGTTGCATCGGGCCGCATCAGCAGACGCAGCGTCGGCAATCGCCCGGCGAGAAATTCGGGCGCACGGTAAAGCGCCAGCACCGCTTCGAGCGCGGCGAGCGCGAGCTTGCCGACACGCAATGCGCGCTTGAGCGGATTCTTCTTGAGCTTCGCGATCAGCTCGGCGCGTCCGGCGAGTACGCCGGCCTGCGGACCGCCGAGCAGTTTGTCGCCGCTGAACGCAACGAGGTCGGCACCGGCCGCGAGCACGTCGCGCGCGACGGGCTCGGCCGGCAGTCCGAGCGTGGCGAGATCGAGGAGACTGCCGCTGCCAAGATCGACCGCGAGCGGCAGCCCATGCGCGTGCGCGATTGCCGCGAGTTCCGTGGTGTCGACGTGCGCGGTGAAACCGGTGATCGCGTAGTTGCTCGTGTGTACTTTCATCACGAGCGCAGTGCGCGATCCGATCGCATCGGCGTAGTCGCGCGCATGCGTGCGATTGGTCGTGCCGACTTCGATCAGCTTGGCGCCTGCACTGCGCATGACGTCGGGAATGCGGAATGCACCGCCGATCTCGACGAGCTCGCCGCGCGATACGATCACCTCGCGCCGGTTCGCAAGCGTGTTGAGCAGTAGCAGCACCGCGGCGGCATTGTTGTTGACCACGGTCGCAGCTTCGGCGCCGGTCAACTCGCAGATGAGCTGTTCGACGAGCGCGTCGCGATCGCCGCGGCCACCGGTGGCGAGATCAAATTCGAGATTGACCGGCGCGGCAAGCGCGCGCACGACCGCGTGCACGGCTTCGTCGGGCAAGAGCGCGCGGCCAAGATTCGTATGCAGCACGGTGCCGGTGAGATTGAATACGGGACGCAGGCGCGGCTGCGCGAGCGCTGTGAGCGTGCTATCGCATTCGCGTCGAGCGCATCGCGATGAAGTTCACCGGCGAGCGCCAAGGCGCGCAGTCGGTCGAGTTCGCCGCGCAATGCAGCGGTAACCTGGCTGCGACCATAACGTTCGAGCAGCGGCGCGACGGACGGCGCGTTGAGCAGGCGGTCGAGCGAGGGTAGATCGCTGGCGCGCACGCTGGCGGCTTCGGCGTGCATGCGGCTTCAGCGTTCGGCGGCTTGCCACAGGAACGGATTGCCGCTCGCGCGCGCGTAGCCGCGTTCGCCGAGCAGCAGATCGAGTGCGAGGCTCGCCAGATCGTCGGCGACCGCGTCGACCGCGGGGTCTTTTTCCTGGTAGAAAATCTTGCGATAGCTATGGCATTGCTCGCAGGTCTCCGCGCGCACCGCTGCGCTGTCGGGCGCGGCAGCGTCGGCCGCGGACGCACTCGCAAGTGAGTGATAAGCGATGTCCTTGCCGACTGCGCCGCACTGGCTGCACTGCACCCGCACCATATGCCACTCGCACGCACACAAGGCGCAGTGCAGGTAACGGTAACCCTGATATGGCGTCTTGGCGTAAACGATGCTCGCAACCGGCAAGCTGCCGCAAAGCGGGCACAAGCCCGGCACGTCGAGCGGCTGCACTGCGTCCGCGACGAAACGGCTGGACAGCGCGACCCAATGCACCTGTAGTGCGGCCATGAGGAACGGCGCGACCGCTGCGTCGATTTCACTCGCGCGCGTACCGAGCAATATGTCGGCTTGCGTTTCGAGTTCGTCGGGCGCGGCGGCGCGCAGATGTGTCACGAGGCGTGCGACTTCATCCGGCAAACGCGGTTGTAGCGCGACCGCGATGCAGATCGCCTGCAGCGTCGCGCGCCATTGCGGCGTACGCGGCCAGCTCGCTGCCGGGATCGGCGGCATGCGATGCGTCTGCGCCGTTTCGATTTGCGCCGCGCTCGGCAGGTCCGCTGAAAAATCCGCGAGCGCCGCATGCTGCGCATCGGCGAGAATGGCGCACAGGCTCAGGTAGTCGCCGATCGAAGACCCTTGCGCGAGCGCACGCAGGCGCGCGCCACGTTGCGCGAACAACTGCGCGCGATCGGGAATGCGCACGCGCGGTATTGAACGCTGCGCGAGCGTTTCGATCTGACCCGGTTCCAGGATCCTTTGCGCCATGCAGCGGATGCTACGGGAATCTGCGCAGCAAAGTCACGATGACTCCCAATCAGGCACCAATCCGACTCCGCGCTCAGACCATCCGTGCCCAACACCTGGACGAGCGTTTTCGCGCAAATCCGGCCGACCTTTAATGAAATGATCGCCTTATGTGTGGTGCGGGGGGAAGTCCGGCGCGGTCGTTCGAGCCGCGACCCGGGCCTCCGCCCACTACTTGTCGCCGTCCTTCTTGCCCTTGGATCGCAGCAGCAGCGACGGATTCTCCTTGACCTTGGCCGCCGTTTCACCGACATCCGACACGACCTTTTTGGTCTGATCTTCGATCACCGAAAACTTCGCGATTACCTTCGGCAATTGTTCGAGCATGGTGTTGATCGCGCTTTTCTCCGAGGGTATCTCCGGGATCTGACCTTCGGGTGTGGCCGATACCAGCGCCCGCGCATCCGCGCTTCCACCGCTAAGTTCGATAAAGTTCACGCCGGTGATGCCTTTGATCTTGAGTGTGGCCTTGGTATCGGTCTTGACCGGTGCCTCCTTGCGCAGTCTGACCTCGACCTGCACTCGATGCGGATTGCCGGCGTCAATGCTCATGGTCTTGACCGTGCCGACATCCACGCCGAGATACTTCACCGGATCGCCCAGCGCAAGCCCGCTGACGGACTCCGTGAAACGGATGCGGTAGAGCACGTCGTCCTTGTTGCCCGGACGGCTCAGCCAGACAAAAAAGAACGCCGCAGCAACCGAGAATACGATGACGAACAGTCCCTCGATGAAATAGTGCTTATCGGATTCCATGATTGAATCTCCTCGCTTTCATCGCGCCCTGCGCGCGCGGGCCGTGCAGGAAGTCGCGGATCCACGGATCGTGCGAGCGCGCCAGCTTCTCCACGGTGCCGACGGTGATCTTGCCGTCTACCAGCACAGCGATGCGGTCGCACACCGTCAACAGCGTGGTCAGGTCGTGGGTGACGATGACCACCGTGATGCCCAAGCCCCGGTTCAATTGCAGGATCAACTCGTCAATGGCGCTTGCGGTGAGCGGATCCAGATCGGACGTGGGCTCGTCGAGGAACAGCATCCTCGGATCGAGCGCGAGCGCGCGCGCCAGCGCGGCGCGTTTGACCATGCCGCCGGAAAGCTGTGCCGGAAACTTCACCGCACTGTCTGCCGACAAGCCGGTCAGCTCGATCTTCACCGCGGCAATCTGCTCTTGCTCGGAAACCGGCAGATCGGTGTATTCGCGCATCGGCAGCATGACGTTCTGCGACACCGACAGCGACGAAAACAGCGCACCTTGCTGGAACAACACGCCGATCAGCGCGGCCTTCTCTTGCGCGCCGATCGAGTCGATCGGTTTGCCGTCGATGAGAACCTTGCCGCTGTCGGGCTGATGCAGACCGATCAGCGTCTTGAGCAGCACCGACTTGCCCGATCCCGAACCGCCGGCGATGCCGAGGACCTCTCCGGCCTCGACATCCAGATCGACCCGATCGTGCACCTGCTGCTTGCCGAAGCGGTTGACGATGCCGCGTGCGGACAGAATCGGCTCGGTGCGTTTGGATCTGGTGGCGCTCATAGCCCGACTTTCTCAAAGAATACCGAGAACAAGGCGTCGAACACGATGACCAGGAAAATCGCCTTGACCACGGCGCGGGTGGTTTCGCGGCCGACGCTTTCGGCCGAACCGCGCACGCGCAACCCGTGCATGCAGCCAACGGTGGCGATGAAGAAGGCGAACACCGGCGCCTTGACGAGCCCGACGAACAGGTCGCTCACGCCGACGGCCTCGCGCACGCGCTCCATGTCCTGCGACGGCGACACGTGCAGCAGCGATTGCGCGATCATCGCCCCGCCGAGCAGACCCATGATGTCGGCGAAGAAGGTCAGCAGCGGCAACGCGATGATCAATCCGATCATGCGCGGCAGGACCAGCAGGTCGAACGGCTGCAAACCCATCGAATTGAGCGCGTCGATTTCCTCGCGCGCTTTCATCACGCCGATCTCAGCGGTGAATGCCATCTCGCGCAGTACCGACACCGCGATCAGGCTGATCGTGAACTCCTCGCCGCCGTAAGGCCGCAGCTGCGCCACGCTCTGATAGCCGATGACCACGCTGATCATCACCGCCATCAGCCCGACGATCGGCAGCGCATTGATGCCGGTTTCGGCGATCTGCCGCGAGATCGACGCCGGCCGCAACGAGGACGGATGGCGCAGCGCATGGCCAAACGCACTCATGGTGCGCCCGACGAACACGGTGATGTCGATCGCGTCGTGCCAGAAATCGTCGGCACCCTTGCCGAGCTGGATCACGAGTTGGCGCCAGCGCGGAACCGCGGGCGGCTTGGTTAGCGGCTTGCGCTGCAGACCGCCGATCAGCTCGAGCAACGCCTCGTGCTCGGGCTGAACCCCGGCGAGTTCCACATGCTTGTCGCGCAGCTCGCACAGGAACATGGCCCCCGGCATGTCCAGGCCGCTGAGCTTGCTGACATCGAGCACATGCGATTTGCGCTGCTTGCGCCAGCGTTCCAGCGCTTGCCTGGCCTGATCGAGCGTACGAATTCCCAACACGCCGTCGAGCGACAGCCGATCGTCGTTGCCCTCAATAGCAAGCGTAGGGGACGACCATTGCGAATGTGCTCCTGGCATGATTTACACCTGGCTGCATGCACACGCTGCGAGGACTGCGCCGCTGTCGACGAAGCATATCCCCCGAGCACTCGCCCAGCGCTGTCATTAACGCACCCTCGGACATCCACCGTTCACAAATCAGACAGCGACCAGTCACCCCACCGGGGCCATGGTTCGATTGGAACGTTTCATCGGCGCGGATGTATCCAGCCCGGCAGCAGACTGTACGGATCGACGCGCACACTCTCGTCGAAGAGCACGCCGCGTTGCGTCAACAGCGCCTGCAGGCGCCCGTCGCGGAACGCATCGAACGTTTCCGTCGCGCCGCCGATAAATTCGCCGCCGACGAACACCTGCGGAATCGTCTTGCTGCCGCTACGCTCGCGCAGCACGGCGCGAATCTGTCCGCCACGGTCGTTGCGCTGATACGCGGCAGAATCAAGGTCGATGGATCGATACGGAATCTTGCACTGGGCGAACAGCTTGCGCACAGCCCAACAGAATTCGCACCATTCGAGCGCGAATAGGACCAGCGGTTGTTCGGCATCGCTGAGCACACGCGCCACAAAATCGGCTACCTGCGTCGTTGCGACGGGCTCGCTCAGTGTCGGCGGCGCGGTAGTGCTCGCAGCCGGAGCCGGGACAGATGCGTCGAAGCGCGCGCTCGGCGTGGAACGTGAGATATCGACTTCTTCTTCGGTCATGTCTGCGCCAACGCCGTCGAATAACGGTGTGCTGAGATAGCGCTCGCCGGTGTCGGGCAGCATGCATACGATGTTTGCACCCGCGGGAGCCGACGCGGCGACTTGCAGCGCTCCGGCCAGCGTGGCGCCGCCGGAGATGCCAGCGAAGATACCTTCGACTCGCGCCAGCTCGCGCGCACAACGCAGCGCGTCGACGCCATTGATGGGCACGATCTTGTCGATGAGCTTCAGCGTGACCGCATCCTCGGTCAGTTTCGGAATGAAATCCGGCGTCCAACCCTGCATCAGATGTGGGCGGAAGCTTGGGTGACTGTCGGCCGGGCTGCCATCGGCGTCGCGGGCTTGGGCGATGCCGCTGCCGAGCGTCGGCGAGTTGTCCGGTTCGCATACGACGATTGCGGTCTGCGGGCGCTGCGCCTTCAGCACGCGCGCGACACCTTTGAGCGTGCCTCCGGTGCCGCAGCCGGTGACCCAGTAGTCGAGCCGTTCGCCTTCGAATGCACTGAGAATTTCCTGCGCCGTCGTGCGCGAGTGGATGTCGGCATTCGCTTCGTTTTCGAACTGGCGGCACAGGAACCAGCCATGTGCGTTGGCGAGCTCAACGGCCTTCGCCAGCATGCCGCTGCCCTTCAACGCAGCCGGCGTCAGTACCACCTTGGCGCCGAGGAAACGCATCATCTTGCGTCGCTCGATACTGAAGTTCTCCGCCATCGTCACGACGAGCGGATAACCCTTCACCGCGCATACCATCGCCAAGCCGATGCCCGTGTTGCCGCTGGTGGCCTCGATCACCGTTTGACCCGGGCGCAGCGTACCGCGGCGTTCGGCGTCTTCAATGATGCCGAGCGCGAGCCGGTCCTTGACCGAGCCCATCGGATTGAAAGCCTCGAGCTTGACGAACACGTTCACCAGCCGCGGCGCCAGCTTCGTCAAGCGCACCAGCGGTGTGTCTCCAATCGTCCCCAAAACATTATCGAACTTGGCGGTCACGAGAGGCTCAGGCTATTGGCGCTTGTTGAGTATCGACTACGTATTCGTTGACATTGACCAAGGCGGAAAGCCGAAGGAAGCGACCCCCGGCTGTACATAAGTATACCTTTTGGCGGCTGGATAGGCTCTGGATGTTCGCGTGTCCGCTTCGAGCGCGTCTTGCTCACATGCGGCGATGCATGCCTTCGCAATGTCGACGCTCCGTACACGACGTCTTGCATGGACATCAGGATTTCCGTTGCCGAGGTCATCTTCACTGGAGAGGCCAAAAAATGGGGATCAAGTACATCGACAGGCCGCAGAACAATGCGATCAACGGAATGCCTACCTTCATGAAGTCGGTGAAACGATAGCCGCCTGCGTAATAGACCATCGTATTGGTCGGATAGCCGATGGGTGTCGCAAAAGAGGTCGCGGCTGCGAATGCGACGGCAACCACAAACGGACTTGGACTGGCGTGTGCGGCATGGGCGACTGAGATAGCAATACCAATCATCAGAACGACCGACGGGTTGTGGCCCATTAACTCGGTCAGCAGGGCGGTCATCAGGTACACCATCAGAAGCGCGGCCAGCGGGCTATGCGTACCGACCAGATTCATGGCGGCAGCGACAAGGGTCGATGACAGCCCACTGTTTTCGATCGCCGTGCCGAGCGGCAGGATGGCGGCGAGCAGCACGATGATTTTCCAGTCGATGCTTTCGTAGATGTCCTTGCGCCCGAAGCAACCGGCAATTGCCATCGCCACCGCACCACCGATCGCAGCGATCGGAATCGGGAGCCAATGCTGTCCCGACACGATCACGACGGCAGCCATGATCGCGACAGCACGGCGCGCGCGTTGCGGCGTGCGCCGCGCGTCCTCCCGCTCGCTGAGGACTGCGAGTCTGTCGTCGCCGCGCAGCGCCGCGGCGCCTGTGTCGTCGACCAGCAACAACATCACGTCGCCAGCGGCGAGACGCACATCCTTCAACTTTTCGCGCAGGATGCGGTCGTGCCGGTGAATTCCAATCACGATGGCGTCGTGCTGGCGTTGGAAATCCAGCTCGTCGAGAGTCCGGTTTGTGATTGAACTGTCAGGCTTGACCATCGCCTCGATCAGCATTCGAGCGTGAGTCTGATCGTGGCCATAGCGATCTTCCGGGTCGATTTCGAGCTCGGCGCGGATGCGCAACTCTTCGATCTTTTCCCAGTCGCCGCGCACGAGCAATACATCGCCGCTCTCGAGCTGCTGCTCGCGTGGCGCCCACATGTGTCGATCGCCCCGCAATAGTTCCAGCGGATAGACGCCATATTTTTCGCCGAGTTTTGCATCGGCGATGGTCTGGCCCACCAAAGAGGAAGAAGGCGTCAGCTTGAGTTCAGTGACGTACTTTCCTATCGCAGCGCCAATCGGCGCGGCTGCGACCACGTCGCGCGGTAGCAGCCAGCGCCCGACCAACATGAGATACGCGATGCCGGCGATTGCCAGCAGCGCGCCCAAGCGTGTGAATTCGAACAAACCAAACCCGGGCAATCCGTGTTGCGTCGCAAGACTGTCAGCGAGCAGGTTCGACGAGGTGCCGATCAATGTGCACACACCGCCCATCTGAGCTGCATAAGCCATCGGCATCAATATTCGCGCCGGCGAAGTGTTCGTATTG
Organism: Gammaproteobacteria bacterium; assembly: GCA_005877675.1. GTDB lineage: Bacteria > Pseudomonadota > Gammaproteobacteria > Xanthomonadales > Rhodanobacteraceae > Rudaea. The sequence continues at coordinate 8,528 of VBNZ01000072.1, read as the reverse complement.
GCGCAAACGCGCAGTGCGAGCGGAAGGAATGTCGCCACCAATGCAACGTTTTTCACGAAGGCGCCCATCGGCGCGATCGCAAGCATCAGCGCCAGCGTGAGCAACCACGGCTGACGAATGCGCGAGAGCAGGCGCCCGAGCGGCTCCAGTGCGCCTGAGCGTTCGATACCGAGGCTCAGCACAAACATGGCGGCAACGGTTACCGTCGCTTCGTTGCTGAAACCCGCAAGTGCTTCGGTCGGCGTGACCAAACCTAACGCAACGAGCAGGACGAGTACGATCAACGCCACAAGATCGACGCGCGCTTTCTCGCTGGCAAACAACGCGATTGCGCCGACAACGATCGCCATTGTCAGCCACGCTTGTGCGGTCATTTCCTTGCTACGCCGTTATTCCAGAACAAGCAGATTCCTTCTTTGCAGCTTGGCATCCTCAGCGCTGCGCGAAACACAGCCTGGCAGTACGGATCAGCGCAGCTCACGTAGGATCATATTGAAAACCGCGAGTGTCGTTCGCGTCAACGGCGTCGCTCCCGGCAGTACGTCGTGGACACGTACTGTACACCTCCCCAATTTCATT
>VBNZ01000072.1:5188-7927 GCA_005877675.1 Gammaproteobacteria bacterium | reverse complement strand
GCCATCACTCGCCAACGGCCTTCAGGGTCGTTTGCGGACTGCGGCTCGGTCGACGCCGTTTGCCTACTTCTGCTGCCCCTTGGTCACTTCGCGGAACCAGGCACGATGGTGCTTCCAGGCCCAGCCATAGCTGACCGTGCCGCGTGTCATCGCGCGCACGGAGCCCTTGACCCAGATCGCTGCGTAGATGTGAATGATGATGGCGCAGATCAGCACGATGCCGCAGAACGCGTGCAGCAGCGAGGCGAAGCGGATCAGTTCGACCGAAAAGTAGACCGCGAAATAGGCGCGCCAGATCACGATGCCAGACAACAGCAGGCCGATGAGGCAAAGTATAATCGTATAGAAAATAAGCTTCTGTCCGGCGTTGTATTTTCCGACCTCCGGCAGTGCATCCTCACGGTTGTTGACCAAATCCTTGATCTGGCGCAGCCATTGCCAGTCGCGCGGCTGCATTGCATTCTCGTGCCACATCTTCGCGCCGAGCAGTGCGAACGCGATGACCATGACGATGCCGATCAACGGATGCAGGATGCGCGTCCACGAACCGCCGCCGAACAGGTTGGTCAGCCAGAACAGGGCCGGATGGAACAGCGCGAGTCCGGACAGCGCAAGCAGGACGAAGCTGATCGCTACGATCCAATGGTTGATCCGCGTCGGGGTTTCGTAACGGACGATCTCTTCGGCTTTGCGCTTGGTGTTCATGGCGTCTTTTCCAATTCGTTCTTCAGCTCGCGCCGCGCGGCTTCCTCGTCTTGCTCGTCGGTCTCGTTCGGACCGATGCCGATGTAATGCAGGAACCCGACCGCCGCGGTCGCGAAGATGGCGAGCAAACCGAGCGGCTTGCTGATGCCTTTCCACAGGCCGACTATCGCGCTGATCTTCGGGTTCGCCGGCAGGCCGCTGTACAACTGCGGCTGATCGGCGTGCTGCAGCACGTACATGACGTGGGTGCCGCCGACGCCCATGGGATCGTACAGTCCCGCCTGGGCAAAGCCGCGCGACTTCAGGTCTTCGATTCGCTCAGCGGCATGCTGTTGCATGTCTTCCTTGCTGCCGAACGTGATCGCGCCGGTCGGACAGGTCTTGACGCAGGCCGGCTCGAGGCCGACCGACACGCGATCGGAGCACAACGTGCACTTGTATGCCTTGTTGTCCTTCTTCGAGATGCGCGGGATGTTGAACGGGCAGCCGGTGACGCAGTAGCCGCAGCCGATGCAATTTTCCTCGTGGAAATCGACGATGCCGTTGGCGTACTGCACGATCGCACCCGGCGACGGACAAGCTTTGAGACAGCCCGGATCGGCGCAGTGCATGCAGCCGTCCTTGCGGATCAGCCATTCCAGGTCGCCCTTCGGGTTCTCGTACTCGGCGAACCGCATCAAGGTCCACGACTGATCGCTCAGGTCGGGCGGATTGTCGTAATGCCCGGTGCAGCTGCCGATCTCGTCGCGCAGATCGTTCCATTCCATGCACGCGACCTGGCAGGCCTTGCAGCCGATGCACTTGGATACGTCGATGAGTTTGGCAACCTGGCCCGCGTGCGCGCCGCGCGCCTGCGGCTCGGGCAACGTCGTTGCCGAGCGGCGGATGATGTCCAGCGATTGCAGTGCCATCGTGGCCTCCTAAACCTTCTCGACCTTGACCAGGAACGACTTGAACTCGGGCGTCTGCGTATTCGCATCACCGACGAACGGCGTCAGCGTGTTCGTGAGATAGCCAGGCTTGGCCACGCCGAGAAAGCCCCAGTGGATCGGCATGCCGACCGTGTGCACCTGCTTGCCTTCGATCATCAGCGGCTTGATGCGCTTGGTCACCATCGCGACCGCCTCGATATGGCCGCGGTTGGAGCTGACACGCACGCGGCTGCCGTTGCCGATGCCGAGTTCGTCGGCCAACGCCGCGCCGATCTCGACGAACTGTTCCGGCTGCGTGATAGCGTTGAGGCGCACGTGCTTGGTCCAGTAATGGAAATGCTCGGTGAGGCGGTAGGTCGTCGCGACATGCGGGAACTTGTCCGCTTTGCCGAACGCTTCGCGGTCTTGCTTGAACACACGCGCCGCCGGATTGTTGAGCGCCTGCGGCTGGTTCGGGCTCAGCGGATTCGCCGCGAGCGGCGTCTCGAACGGCTCGTAATGCTCCGGGAACGGCCCCTCGGCCATGTTGCCGCGAGCGAAGAAGCGTGCGACACCCTCGGGGTTCATGATGAACGGCCCCATGCCGTTGTCCGGATTCTCGTCGAGCTTGAAATCCGGCACGTCCGCGCCACCCCACGTGCTGCCGTTCCATGCGATCAGTTTGCGCTTTGGGTTGAACGGCTTGCCGTGCGTATCGCAGGACGCGCGGTTGTAGAGCACGCGCCGGTTCGCTGGCCACGCCCAGGCCCAGTTCACCGTATTGCCGATGCCGGTCGGATCGGCATTGTCGCGCCGCGCCATCAGGTTGCCGGTCGGGCCCCAGGCGCCGCAGAAAATCCAGCAGCCGCTCTGCGTACTGCCGTCGTCGCGCAGCTCGGCAAAACCGGCGAGCTGTTCGCCCGCCTTGCGGATGATCTTGGTCGGATCTTTCGGATCGGGCAGTTCTTTCAACGCGCTACCCGAATATTCGCGCGCGAGTTCTTCCGGATCGGGGCTCTCGGGCTGCGCGTACTTCCAGGTCAGGTTGACGATCGGATCGGGGAACGCGCCGCCGTCCTTGCGGTACATGTCGCGCAGGCGCACGAGCAATCCGGCCATGATC
>VBNZ01000072.1:1272-5078 GCA_005877675.1 Gammaproteobacteria bacterium | reverse complement strand
ACACTTCGGTCTGAATCTTCGACGAGTCGACGTCGTTGTGCACGCCGTAGTTTTTCCAGAACTCGCTCGTCTCGGTCGCGAGCGGATCCATGATGACGAGATACTTCAGCTGGGCGAAGCTCGCGCCAAGCTTGGCCTTGTTCGGCGCGGCGGCGAGCGGATTGAAGCCCTGGCAGATATAGCCATTCATCTTGCCCTGGTTCATCAGCTCGTAGGCCTGCAGCATGTCGTACGGCTTGTCGAGCTTGGGCAGGTAGTCGAACGCCCAGTTGTTCTCCGCCGTCGCCGCATCGCCCCACCACGACTTCATGAAGCTGACAAAGAACTTGCGATAGTTCTGCCAGTAACTTAGCTGGTTCGCTCGCAGCGGTTTCTGCGCGCGCGTGCCGATGTAGGCTTCGAAGTCCTGCTCCTTCTCGCCCGGCAGCGTCATGTAGCCGGTCAGAAGATTCGACATCAGGCCAAGGTCGGTCAGGCCCTGGATATTGGAATGCCCGCGCAGCGCGTTCATGCCGCCGCCGGACACACCGATATTGCCGAGCAGGAGCTGCACCATCGCACCGGTGCGGATCATCTGCGAACCGATCGAATGCTGCGTCCAGCCGAGCGCGTACATGATGGTCATCGCGCGATCCGGCGTCGCAGTCGAGGCGATCATGTCCCAGATCTGCAGCACCTTGTCCTTCGGCGTGCCGCAGACGCGTTCGACCATCTCCGGCGTGTAGCGCGCGTAGTGCTGCTTGAGCAGGTTGTAGACGCAGCGCGGATCGGCCAGGGTCGGATCAGTCTTGACGTAGCCATCGTCGCCGCGCGCGTAGTCCCAACTCGACTTGTCGTAGCTGCGCTTGTCCGCGTTGTAGCCCGAGTAGATGCCGTCGTTGAACGCGAATTCGTCCTTCACGATGAAAGACAGGTCGGTGTAGTTGACGACGTAGTCGCGCTGAATCTTGTCCTGCAGCAACAGGTAGTTGATCAGTCCGCCGAGGAAAACGATATCAGTGCCCGTGCGGATCGGCGCATAGACGTCGGCGAGCGCAGCCGAGCGCGTGAAGCGCGGATCGACGACGATCAGTTTCGCCTTGTTGTGCGCCTTCGCCTCGGTGACCCACTTGAATCCGCACGGATGCGCTTCGGCGGCGTTGCCACCCATGATGAGAACGAGGTCGGCATTCTTGATGTCGACCCAGTGATTCGTCATCGCACCTCGGCCAAACGTCGGGGCAAGACCTGCCACCGTCGGGCCGTGTCAGACACGTGCTTGGTTATCGAACGCCAGTAAGCCTAAGGAACGCGCGACCTTGTGCGTGAGATAGCCGACCTCGTTGCTCGAGGCCGAGGCGGCGAGCATGCCGGTCGTCAGCCAGCGATTGACGGTGAGGCCGTCTGCGTTCTTCGCAACGAAGTTCGCGTCGCGGTCGGCCTTCATCAATTTGGAGATGCGCTCGAGCGCGTCGTCCCAGGAGATGCGCTGCCACTTGTCCGAGCCCGGCGCGCGGTATTCGGGATGCTTGAGCCGGCTCTCGCTATGGATGAAATCGACGAGGGCGGCGCCCTTCGGGCAGAGCGTGCCGCGGTTTACCGGATGATCCGGATCGCCTTCGATGTGGAAGATATTCGATACCGCGTTCTTCGCGCGATCGCCGAGGCTGTACATCAAAATGCCGCAGGCGACCGAACAGTAAGGACACGTGTTGCGCGTCTCGGTCGCGCGCGCGAGCTTGTATTCGCGCACCTCCGCGAGTGCCACACCGGGGGAAAAGCCCATGAGCGCCAGACTCGAACCCACCAGGGTGGTCCCGGTGACTTTCAAGAATTGGCGTCGAGTCATCTCAGACATGACGTTCTCCTCGTTCGTGCGCCGCAAATCAAGACCGCTGACGACTTACAAGACTTACAGCCAGTGAATCGAAACCGGCTCGAACATCATAGTACAAGCCTAGGCGACGCGAAATTAGTCAGCTGCCGCGATGGCGTCGCCTGCCTTAAGTTTGATATGCAAAAAAAAATCTATCCAATACGATCATGGGGTTACAAAGCGACAGGGAGGGCGAACAGTGGGCCGGAATCAGTCATTCAATGATGCCTTGACGGTATCCAAGTACTCCAGCCTCTCATCGACCAGCCCAACCTTCGTCGTCGCCTGCCTTATCATTTGTTTTTGCGCAGGACCACCGTGCTGTTGCCATAGCGGCCATCCAATCGTCCGTTGCGAATGAAGTCGCGCATCATCTTGAAATAGCCGTCGGAGTTGCGGGTGGAGATACGCTTGCCATCGGCCGCGGTCTCATACTCGTAGATGCCGTGATCGGCGTGAGGAAATACTGCGAGCGTGATCGGCTTGCCGCGATCGATCAGTCCACGTAAACGCTGCGCGGTTTCCGCGCTCGGCGCATCGCTATCGTCCTCGCCAAGGATCCATAGTTGCGAAATGTCGAGGTTGCGCAGCACCGGCATCGGGTCATAGTCCGCCGGCAAGCCGGCCAGCAAGGCGGGCCCCTTCTCGCGCACTTCGGCTTCGGGCGTTTCCAAAAACAAGAAAGTGACATCGCCATGCACATGCTTGAACCACGGTTCGCCGGAATATTGGGTGCGCACAGCGGCCAGTTGGTCGTAACCCTCGCGTAAGCCGCTGCGGATGATCGCGGCGGTGGCATCAGCGACCTTCATCGCCTTAGTCATCACCTCCGCGTCATAGCCCTGGCGTGTCATATCCAGCGCAATCGCTTCGCGATCCTCATCGATCGCTGAAACGGCGAGGCCAAAGCCGACGATGACAAAGTCCACCGGTTCGATCTTCGTCGCGAGCGGCGCGACCCACCCGCCCTGGCTGCCGCCTTGATAGCCGACCTTGCCTGCGCGGCTGCCGGCAAGGCGTTTAGCCTCGTGCACTGCGGCAATGGCGTCGTTGGCGAGCAGCAGATAGTTCTGCGAATACAGTCCGCCCGAGGCGCCTGTGCCGCGCTTGTCGTAGACAAACACGCCGATGCCTTCGCTAGGCAGTTGTCGCTGCAGCGGGTAGAAATCACGCGCGGAAAAATTCTCCGAGCCGTGCACCAGCACGACGATCGGCACCCGCGCGTTGCCGTGGGGCATCACCAATCGTCCGGCCAGCTGGGCGCCTGCGCCCTGGAACGTCGTCTCGGTTACGTCCAGCGCGATCCGCTGTCCCTGCATGCCATCGAACGTGATCCGCCCGGCGTCGCAGTCGAAAAAAGACACGCGTTTGCCGTCCGGTCGATCGGTCCAGCCCAGCGTGCTGGTCCATCCGCCATCCGAGGCTTCGGTGAGCATACCGGTGGTGCCATCCTTGCGCCGCCAACGAAGATGGCCATCGTCCGCAGGGCCGACATCCACAGCACTGCCATCGCGCAACTGGTAAATGCCTATCCGACAATCGTTCGTGTTTGCGCCGGCCAACGCGCGACCTTGTACGGCGAGCATCAGCAGCACACCCAGTATCGGACCGATGGCGCTGCGAAGACGAACATAACGCGACTGTATGGCCACTCCACCGAGCGCATTCGCGACGGCAAGCGTTCGCTTGATCGATTGGCGAATCATGTCGACTCTTTTCCATGGGATGGGCGCGCAGTTTCCGCGCGCACCGTCCAGTTCAGATAGTGCAGGAAGTCAGCAGGTCAACGGTAATGCACGACGCATCGGCGAAGCGCGGTCATCGCATCCAGGAAACCGCGCGCCGGTCGAGATCGAGTCGGTATGCGTTTTTCGGCGGCGCGGAAAATCATCGCCGACGGCGGCATGAGCCAGTTTGACGCGGCGAACCGACCTGCACGCTTAGGGAAGCG
>VBNZ01000072.1:604-1229 GCA_005877675.1 Gammaproteobacteria bacterium | reverse complement strand
CCCACGACCCCCTGCCCCCCAGGCAGATGCGCTACCAGGCTGCGCTACGCCCCGACCGTGTTCGTGCAATCGTCCGCGATTGCGGAAATCAAGACGCCGCCATCCTGGCGGCACCATTCAACAAAAGCGATTCTAACAGATGCGCTGAGTTTCAGTGCCGCAGGATCTGCAGCAGCTCTTCGAGCTCCATGCGCACCTGGCGCACGATCTGGTTGGAGATCGACGTCTCCATGCGCGCCTGCTGACCTTCAAGACGTTGGCGCGCACCGGTGATAGTGAAGCCCTGATCGTAGAGCAGCGCACGGATCTGTCGGATCATCAGCACGTCGTGGCGCTGGTAATAACGCCGGTTGCCGCGGCGCTTGACCGGCTTGAGGTTGGCGAACTCCTGCTCCCAGTAGCGCAGCACATGCGGCTTGACGCCACACAGCTCGCTCACCTCACCGATGGTGAAGTAGCGCTTGGCCGGGATGACCGGTAGTTCGTTATTGCTGCCTTGATCCAGCATACGATTCGACTCGAATCTTCAGTTTCTGGCCGGGACGGAACGTTACCACGCGGCGGGCGGAAATCGGGATTTCCTCGCCGGTTTTGGGGTTGCGCCCGGGGCGCTGGTTTTTTTGGC
>VBNZ01000072.1:0-414 GCA_005877675.1 Gammaproteobacteria bacterium | reverse complement strand
CCGCAACCGCCAAGGCGACGCTGGCATCTGCGTCGCCATCGGTAAGAGTGCGGTAATCATCCTGTAAAATCAAGCCGATGGCGAGACTTTTTAGCCCAGTTCCAAGATTGTGACCTGCGTAGCGGTCGAACACGAAGATTTGGCGTAAAGATGCGCCGACAGCCCCGCGCACGGCGGACTCAACTGTGGCGTAGTTCACACTTTCCGGCAACTCGAACGACAGATCGCGCCGTACCGAGGGGAACCGTGCGATCGGCTGGCTGCGTGGCACCGTGCGCGCGGCCAGCGGCGCAATATCGAACTCGAACGCATACACGTCGGTATCGAGATCGAGCGCCTTGGCGAGGCTCGGATGCAACGTGCCGATGTGCCCGACCACGCCATCGCCGCGCGTGACTGTTGCAGAGCGGCCCG
>VBNZ01000071.1 GCA_005877675.1 Gammaproteobacteria bacterium | reverse complement strand
CAAACTCGCGCCGTGGGATTGGCAGTTCTATTCCGAGCGCGTCAAGCAGGCCGAGTACGCACTCGACGAATCCGAGGTCAAGCAATATTTCCTGCTCGACCGCGTGCTGCAGGATGGCGTGTTCTTCGCCGCAAACAAGCTCTACGGCATCACCTTCAAGGAGCGTCACGACATCCCGGTGTACCAGGCCGACGTGCGCACGTTCGAGGTATTCGACGCCGACGGTAAAGCGCTTGCGCTGTTCTATGCCGATTATTTCAAGCGCGACAATAAATCCGGCGGCGCATGGAACAGCACCTTCGTCAGCCAGTCCAGACTGCTCGGCACGCGCCCCGCCGTGTACAACGTGTGCAACTTCACCAAGCCCGCGCCGGGCCAACCCGCACTGATCAGTCACGACGATGTGATCACGATGTTCCACGAGTTCGGCCACGCGCTGCACGCGATGTTCTCGACGGTGCGATACCCGACGAGCAACGGCGTGCCGCGCGACTTCGTCACTGGGCGGATGAGCCGAGCGTGTTTGCGAACTACGCCAAGCACTATCAGACCGGCGCACCGATGCCGACCGAGCTCGTCGCGAAAATCAATAAAGCCGGCACCTTCGGCCAGGGCTTCGCGACCACCGAGCAACTCGGCGCCTCGTTACTCGACATGGCCTGGCACACGCTCGCCACCGATGCACGCATCGCGGACGTGGACCAGTTCGAGGCCGATGCCTTGCATCGCTACCGCGTCGACTACGCGCTCGTGCCTCCACGCTATCGCACTAGCTATTTCGCGCATATCTGGGGCAGCGCATACGCCGCCGGCTACTATGCCTATCTGTGGACCGCGGTGCTGCGCGACGATGCATTTTACTGGTTCAAGGAACACGGCGGCATGACGCGTGAAAACGGCCAGCGCTATCGCGATATGATCCTCTCGCGCGGCGGCACGCTGGAGATGGACGCAATGTACCGCGCGTTCCGCGGGCGCGATCCGAGCGTCGAACCGCTACTGATCGAACGTGGGCTCAAGGCCGCACCGAAGACGAGCAAATAGCCACTATGTTGCAGAGCAGTCTGGCAGCGCTTTGTTTTCAATCATATAGCGCCCCATTCCTGTACGAGGCGCTGTTAGCTAGACTGTGATGTCCGCCGCATAAACTGTCGCAGGGATTCGACGTCAATAAGGACTACATGTATGCGTAGCACACGAATCAGCCTGTTTGGAGCGCTGTTGTGCCTGTTCTGGTTTTGTGCGCCATCAGCATTCGCCCAAAACGCAGATCTGGGTGTAATCAAGACCGGGCCTTCGACGGCGTCGAGCGGCAGCAACGTACCGATCACCTATTCGCTGAGCGTCGCGAATAACGGTCCTGACGACGCAAGCACAGTCGCTCTGACTGACCCGCTTCCGTCGGGCATGACTTTCACGTCCATCGCGCAAAATAGCGGCCCCGCTTTCTCGTGCGCGACGCCAAGCGTCGGCACCAATGGAACCATCACCTGCACGCTTGCGAGCTTGCCGAACGGGTCGACCGCAACGTTTACGCTCGTCGCGGCGATCACCACCGCCAATCCTGGCGACTTCTATCAGAATACGGCGACCATCGCGAGCGCCATCCCCGACCCGAACAACGAAAACGACAGTTCCCCTGCGGGTACGCAAATTCCGGTCCCGTCAGCGGACCTGTACGTGATAAAGAGCGGGCCTGGGTCTGTCGGCCCCAATACGGATATCACCTACACCATTCTGGTAGGCAATGCCGGTCCCGATGCCGCGACGAGCGCGTCGTGGTCGGACACGCTGCCGGGCACGCTCACCTTTGTTTCCCTCGTGCAATCTACCGGGCCGGCGTTTACCTGCTCCACCGGTGGCACGATCAGTTGCTCGATTGCCAGCCTACCCAGCGGCACCAGCGCTCAGTTCACCTTGGTAGCGCATGTGCCCGCGGCGACGCCTTCAGGTACGTCGTATACCAATACAGCGACGATAAGTTCGGCAATTGCCGATCCGAATCCGGAAAACAACAGCAGCGACACCACTGCGACCGTGTCCAGCGCGGACGTGGCGGTCACCAAAACCGCACCCGCCACTGTCACTGCGGGACAGAACATGAATTACATATTGACGCTCTCCAACAACGGGCCCGACGCTGCCACTAACGCACAGTTCCTCGATAACCTGCCTGCGGGTGTCAGCTTCGTCTCGCTCGTCCAGAATACTGGCCCTGCAGCTTCCTGTACCACGTTCAGCGGCAGCGCGAGCTGCACGATCGGTATCCTGAGTTCCGGTGCCTCGGCCCAATTCACCCTCACCGTGAAAGTGGCTAGCAGCGTGGCCAACGGGACTGTGATTTCGAACGCCGCCACCGCGAGCACCAGCAGCTTCGATAGCAACCCGTCGAACGACAGCGCCAGCGCATCGACAACGGTGCAAAGCACGTCCGATCTGTCTATCGTCAAGACCGGTCCGGCCACGGTCGTTGCCGGCAGCAACGTAAGCTATACCTTGACGATAGCCAACGCCGGACCCGACCTCGCAGGTTCGCCGAGCCTCAGCGACACGCTGCCGCCGGGCACGAGTTTCGTGTCGCTCACGCAGACCAGCGGCCCGACATTTACCTGTACGACCGGTGCTACGGTGACTTGCACCAGGGCCAGTGGCCTTGCCGCCGGCGCAAGCGCGACCTTGACTCTGACCGCGGCGGTTTCTGGCGCTTTGGCCAATGGCAGCACGGTAAGCAATACCGCAGCAGTCAGCAGCAGCGGTGCGCCGGACTCCAACCCCGCGAACAACACGTCGACATCGAACGCCACAGTCGGCGCCGCGGCTGACCTCGCGGTTACCAAAACTGCCAGCTACAGCGGCGCCTTGGGCAGCAATATCGTTTATACGCTCGGGATAACGAACAACGGTCCGTCGGTAGCCAGTGCGGTGCAGCTGTCGGATACCCTGCCCGCCGGCACGCACTTCGTCTCGCTAACCCAGAGCAGCGGCCCCGTCTTCACCTGTACCACCCCCGCGGTTGGCGCGGGTGGCACAGTCAATTGCAGCATCGCCGTGCTCGCAGCCGGCGCGAATGCGGTCTTCGTGCTGACCGTGGACACAATCGGCGCACCAGCGGGAACCACACTCGTTAACACGGCGAACGCAACGTCGACGACGAGTGATCCCAACGTCGCCAACAACGCGGCGAGCGCTGCGGTGACGCTCGCCAATCTGCCGTTGGTGCCCGCGCCCGCGCTCAGCTGGCTTGGCTTGCTTCTGCTCGCAGCGCTGCTTGCCGCCGCAGGGTCGCAACAACGTCGGGACTGTGACGACTAGTTGCGAACGTTCGCGTGCTTCAAAAAAAACGGGCCCGAGCAGGGCCCGTTTTTCTTTGATCGTCATACTCGACCCTGGAGTGCCGGGAAAGAAGCAGCACGATTGGGTCCTCGCGAATACCAGATCGATGCTGCCGTTGCGTTTCGAGGGGGCATCTCGAATTTGCGTTCGGCCGGTAGCTTGACGGCATTGATGGATCTGGCCCAAAGATCGACAGGGGTCGGGGGAATAAGTCGTCCGCAGAGGAATACCCACGAAACCGCGACCGACACTTGTACTTTCATCAAGGCGGGTGCAATCTGTGCCGCGTCGCGACCAGCCCACTATAGGCCCCGAGGGCAAGCGTGACCGGGCAGCAAGCTTGAGTATTCGGCATCCTCCCGAGCCAATCTGATTGTGTGGAACACCACCGCCGCTCGCCTTGGGTATTCATGCAAGCTAAAGCCATTCTTCTCGCGCTGATCTTCTCGACTGCTGTCGGATTTCCGATCGCTGCGTCGGCTGCCTCTACAACCGTCACCGTAACGCTCGCCTCGCCGACGATGACTGCGCGTGTCAGTAGAAATGGTATACCGAGCGATTGCTCGGCGGCCAAGGCCTTTCCGGGAACAATCGCGACCACTGTTGGGTACGCCGTATCACCGGCTTTGACCAACGCCTCGAGCCAGCCCGTATGCACGCTCTTTACGCTGACTACGAGCGCTTCTTGCGCGGTAAATGTCTTTGCAACCGCTTACCTTGGAAGTTTCAATCCCGCGAACCTTGCGGCCAACTACCTGGGCGATCCTGGGGCAAGCAGCGCGGTCAGTTCGTTTACGGCCATTGTCCCTGCCAACGCATCTGTCGTTTTTGCCCTCAGCTATACGACTACAAGCCCAACTGAAGACTGCACGATGTCGATCACGACGCAGCCTGTGTTGCCACCCACGGTGCCGGCACTCGATCTACGTCTGTTGGGCCTGTTGGGTCTAATGCTCGCCGCGGTGAGCTGCATCCGGCTGCACCGCTCGCAACGATAGGTTTTGCTCGGGAAACCTTCTTCTTGCGCCGCGTCGAAGCCCGACGAGGCGCAGAATCAATAGGCGAACTCAGCGAATAACGGATCGACACTGCCGTCCCACTTGCCGTGGAACAGCTTGAGCTTGCGCTCGGCCGGGGTCTGGTTGGCTTCGACGAATTCGATCAGCGGCTCGAGGAATACCGCTTCGTTGGCGTCGGATGCGTTCACACGCGCGCGTCGCGCCAGACCGTGACCGGAAATCTTCAGCGCCTCGCGCGCGAGGTCGCGCACGGTGCCGCTGCGGAATGGCAATTTGAGCGCGTATTTCGGCACGCCGTCGCGCAACGCGTTGCGCTCCGCCATCGAAAAGTCCTTGACCAGATCCCACGCCGCATCGAGGCTGGTTTGATCGTAGAGCAGACCGACCCAGAACGCGGGTAGCGCGCACAGACGGTTCCACGGACCGCCGTCGGCACCGCGCATTTCGAGATATTTCTTCAGTCGCACTTCGGGAAATGCGGTGGTCGTGTGATCGGCCCAGTCCTTGAGCGTCGGCTTCGCGCCGGGCAGTTCGGCGAGTTCGCCCGCGAGGAATTTGCGGAAGGATTTTCCGGCGAGGTCGATGTATTCGCCATTGCGATAGCTGAAATACATCGGCACGTCGAGCAGGTAATCGACGTAGCGCTCGAAACCGAAACCGGCGTCGAAGACGAAATCGAGCATACCGGTGCGATCCGGATCGGTGTCGGTCCAGATATGCGAGCGATACGACAGGTATCCGTTCGGTTTGCCGTCGGTAAACGGCGAGTCGGCGAACAGCGCTGTCGCGATCGGCTGCAGCGCAAGCGAGACGCGGAATTTTTTCACCATGTCGGCTTCGTTGGCGAAGTCGAGATTGACCTGCACCGTGCAGGTGCGCGTCATCATGTCGAGGCCGAGCGCACCGCGCTTGGGCATGTAGTCGCGCATGATCTTGTAGCGGCCCTTGGGCATCCACGGCATGTCTTCGCGCAGCCACTTCGGCTGAAAGCCCATGCCGAGAAAACCGAGCTGCAACTCATCTGCGACGGTTTTGACTTCCTTCAAATGGCACGTGACCTCGCAACACGTATCGTGGATCGTATCGACCTGGCCGCCGGATAATTCGAGTTGGCCCGCCGGTTCGAGCGTGATCGAACCGTCGCCGCGCGTGAGCGCAATGACGTTGTCGCCCTCGCGCACCGGCGCCCAGCCGAAGCGCGTCAAGCCATTGAGCAAGGCACCGATGCCGCGCGCGCCGTCATAGGTAGGCGGACGCAAATCGTCCAGACGGAATCCGAATTTTTCGTGCTCGGTGCCGATCTTCCAGTTTTCCGGCGTGCGCGCCCCCGAGGCGATGAATTCGACCAGCTGCTCGCGGCCTTCGATTGGTGTTTCCTTGACTGCGCTGGGTCCGGACATGAAAGAGCTCTTTGAAGTGCGCGATCAGCTGCGATCGCGGGACACGGTCAGACGATCTGGGGACGCCAGCGCGAATAAAAAGGCAGGCCGAAAGTCATGCGCTCTCGTTCAGATGCCCCCACAATATGCCGCGCGCCTCATCAAGCCCGGTCTTCGCCGGTGCCGAGAACAGCTGCGCGCTCGCGTTCGATTCAAGTGCGGCGATTTCCTTGCGCACCTGTGCCAGGGTGCGCGTGCCCTCGCTGCGCGAAAGCTTGTCGGCCTTGGTCAAAAGGCAATGACAGGCAAGCCCGATGTCGCGGCAGTAGGCGAGCATCAGCTGGTCGAATTCCTTGAGCGGATGGCGGCTGTCCATGATCAGCACCACGGCGCGCAAGCTATCGCGTTCGCGCAGATATTTGTCGATCAGGCCGCGCCAACGCTCGCGCATCGCCTCGGGTACCTTGGCATAGCCGTAGCCCGGCAGGTCGACCAGACGCCGCGCCTCATCGAGCCCGAATACGTTGAGCAACTGCGTGCGTCCCGGCGTCTTTGAGGTGCGCGCGAG
>VBNZ01000070.1:15590-16104 GCA_005877675.1 Gammaproteobacteria bacterium | reverse complement strand
TTAAGCAATCTATGGAATTGACACTTCACTATTGCTGGATATGCAATAGTGGAATGGACCGGATCGATGCCATGCAGGCTTTTGTCGCCGTGGCCGACCTGCGGGGCTTTGCCCCCGCGGCGCGCAAGCTCGGCCAGTCGCCGTCGGGCATCACACGGCTGATCGCGGCGCTGGAGGAGCGGCTCGGTGCGCGGCTGCTGCAGCGGACCACGCGGCAGGTGACGCTGACCGACGCCGGCTCGCGCTATCTCGAACGCGCCCGCCGCATCCTGGCCGATATCGAGGAAGCCGAGGACGCCGTCGAGGGCGAGCGCACGCGGCCTGAAGGGCGGCTCGTGATCTCGGCGCCGGTCGGGTTCGGCCGGCTGCACGTCAGCGGAATCGTGACCGCCTACCTGAAGCGCTATGGCGACGTCGGCGTCGACCTCCGTTTGTCAGATCGCATGATCAACCTCGTCGAAGACGGCGTCGACCTCGCGGTCCGGATCGGCCATCTGCCCGACTCGACCCTGGT
>VBNZ01000070.1:9643-15458 GCA_005877675.1 Gammaproteobacteria bacterium | reverse complement strand
GGCCGCGAGATCCGTGTTGCCAGCACGCCGCGCTTCGCCACCAACAGCTCCGATGCCGCGATCCAGTATGCCGAGCAGGACGGCGGGCTGACGCGGGTGATGGCCTATCAGGCCGCCGCAGCGTTGAAGGCAGGGCGGCTCAAGATCGTATTGGCGTCGTTCGAACAGCCGGCGATGCCGATCCACATCGTCTATCCGACCACGCGGCTGCTGTCGGCCAAAGTCCGAACCTTCATCGATCTCGTGACCGAGATGGCCGACTGGCATTTCGGTTAGGATTGTCATTCCGGGATGGTGCGTGAGCACCAGACCCGGAATCTCGAGGTTCCGGGTTCGCTCGTTTCACTCGCGCCCCGGAACGACGGCTAAATCACACCCCCGGCGCCGGCAGCTTGTGAATCGCGCAGGCCGCGCGCAGCGTGTTTACCAGAAGACACGCCACCGTCATCTGCCCGACGCCGCCGGGCACCGGCGTGATCGCGCCGGCAACCTCGCTCACGGTCGCGAAGTCGACGTCGCCCACGAGCTTGCCGTCTTCCAGGCGGTTGATGCCGACGTCGATCACCACCGCGCCTGGCTTGATCCACGCGCCTTTGACGATGCCCGGTCTGCCGACCGCGACCGCGACGATGTCCGCCGAGGCGACGATCGCCGGCAGGTCGCGTGTGAATTTGTGGCAGCACGTGGTGGTGCAGCCGGCGAGCAATAGTTCGAACGCGAGCGGCCGGCCAACATGGTTCGATACACCAACCACGACGGCGTTCTGCCCGCGCACCGGGCGATCGGTATGCGCGAGTAAAGTCATCACGCCTTTCGACGTGCACGGACGCAACCCACGCTGGCGTAGCGCGAGACGACCGATATTTTCGGGGTGGAATCCATCGACATCCTTGCGCGGATCGATGCGATTGACGATCGCATCGGTATCGATGTGCGGCGGCAACGGCAGCTGCACGAGGATGCCGTGAATTTGCGGATCGGCATTGAGCGCATCGACGAGTTCGACCAGCTGCTGCTGCGTCGTCGCGGTCGGAAGATCGTAGTCGCGCGAATGGAAACCTGCGTGCTTGCACGCGCGGCGCTTGTTGCGCACGTACACGGCCGAGGCCGGATCGCTACCGACGAGTACCACCGCGAGTCCCGGCACATCGGCCCCGCGCGCTCGGCGCAGATCGACTTGTGCGCGCAGCGCGTCGAGGAGTTCGTCGGCAATACGCTTGCCGTCGAGGAGTCTTGCGGTCATGCAGGGATTTTTTCCGAACCGGTCGGCAGTCGCGGCGGCGACTGCAGCAGAGTGCGAATTATCGCAGTTTGTCTGCCCCGTGCTCAAAT
Organism: Gammaproteobacteria bacterium; assembly: GCA_005877675.1. Classification (GTDB taxonomy): domain Bacteria; phylum Pseudomonadota; class Gammaproteobacteria; order Xanthomonadales; family Rhodanobacteraceae; genus Rudaea. Next base: position 14,126 of record VBNZ01000070.1, on the reverse strand, counting down.
CTGCGCGCATCGGGCGTCGCCTGCATCCAATTCTTGCCGCGCGTCGTATTCCCGCATAGCTATACTCACTACGGAGCCTTTGCCGCCATGCGACCGTTCACGCGCCTCGCCAAATCAATCGCCACCGCCGCGTGTGTACTGCTGGTGTGGGCCGCTGCGCAGTCGGCGTACGCGTCCACACCTCCACACGATGCGATCCGCTGGCTGCGCTCGGACACCGCCGCCTTCGCGCAAGCGCGCGCCCAGCACCGCTATGTAATCTTGTACCTCGAAGCCGTCTGGTGCCATTGGTGCCACGTGATCGACGAGAAGACCTACGGCGATGCGGCGGTACGCGAGGAAATCGCCGCGCACTACGTGCCGTTGCGCATCGATCAGGATCTGCGCCCGGATTTGTCGAATCGCTACAAGGACTACGGCTGGCCGGCGACGATCGTGTTTGCGCCCAACGGCAGCGAGATCATCAAGCGTCAGGGCTTTATCGAGCCGGCAGGTTTCCTCAAACTGCTGCGCGCGATCGAGGCGGATCCTTCGCCGGAAAATGCAGCGACGGTCGAAACTTCCGCGCCTGCGCAGATTTCCGCAGCGCTTGCACCCGCGACGCGCGATGACTTGATCAAACGCCACCGCGATACGTTCGATGCGCAACTTGGCGGACTCGCGCTCGAACAGAAATACCTCGACCGCGACAGCGTCGAATATGCGCTGGCGCACGCGGGCACCGATGCAAGCGAGAAGGTCATGGCGATCACCACACTCGATGCGGCGCGCGCGCTGTTCGACCCGATCTGGGGCGGCGTGTACCAGTACTCGACCTTCAGCGACTGGAAACACCCGCATTACGAGAAATTGGCTGTCGTGCAGGCGGAATATCTGCGCATTTACGCGCTTGCGTGGGCGCAGTTCGGGCGCGCGGAAGACAAGGCCGCGGCGGGCGAAATCCGTCGCTACATCGATGCCTTTCTGCGCAGTCCGCACGACGCGTTCTATGTGAGTCAGGACGCGGATATCAAGCCGGGCGAGCACGCGTCGGCGTACTTTGCGCTCGCCGATGCGGGGCGTCGCGCACAAGGCGTGCCGCGCGTCGACAAGCATCTTTATACGCTGCAGAACGGATTGCTGATCGAAGCGCTCGCCGGCTGGGCGGAAGTTTCCGGCGACGCCGACGCGCTGCACGAGGCGCAACACGCGGCCGACTGGATTATCGCCAATCGCCATCTGCCGGGTGGCGGCTTCCGCCACGATGAGCAGGATGCCGCGGGCCCGTATCTCGGCGACACGCTCGCGATGGGCCGCGCCTTTCTTGCGCTGTATCGGGCCACCGCCGAGCGCGCCTGGCTCGCGCGCACGGGTGCCGCACTCGATTTCATCGAGACGCATTTCAAGTCGAAGCAAGGCTATGCGAGCGCGCAGAGTTCAGGCCCGATTGCGGCGACGGCACAGACCGCCGAGAACATTGCGCTCGCGCGCTACGCCAACCTTGCTGCGCGTTATACCGGCAAGGATGCGCATCGCGCGGTGGCGAGACATGCGCTCGCGTATCTCGCTCAGTCGCATGTCGCTTTGGAATCGATCACCGAGCCCGGCATACTGCTCGCTGATGAAGAAATGGCCAGCGATCCAGTGCATCTGACGGTAGTCGGTGGGAAATCCGATCCTTCGGCAAAGCTACTGTTCGCTGCGTCGCAACGGCTACCCGGCGCGTACAAGCGCATCGAGTGGTGGGACCAGGCCGAAGGCGCGCTGCCCCACCCCGATGTCTCCTATCCGCCGGTCAAGCGGGCCGCGGCTTTCGTCTGCACCGAGAACCGCTGTTCGCTGCCGATTTACAAGGCCGAAGAAATCCCGGTATTTCTCGCCGAATCGGCCAAAACGGCGACGCAGTAGATGTACTTGCGATAGGCCTTGGGTTGTCGCACAGTCTAGGGACCGTGCGCCGAGGCATCGGTGTACAAAGGGCCCGATTGCAATTGCTCCGCGTTCGCCGTTGATGCCTCGGGGTGAACGGCTCTGTTCTCGCCCGAAGATCCGAATATGCCTGCCACGCAAACCGAACTCGAAGCCGCCGCGTTTCGCCGTCTCCTCGCGCATCTCAACGAGAAGCGCCCGGACGTGCAGAACATCGACTTGATGATCCTCGCCGGCTTCTGCCGCAATTGCCTCGCCGACTGGTATCGCGAAGCGGCGAGCGAGCGCGGCGTCGAAATCAGTAAGGATCACGCACGCGAACGCATCTATGGCGAGCCGTTCACGCAGTGGAAAGCTAAGTACCAGAAGGAAGCAACGCCCGCGCAACTCGCCGCGTTCGAGGCGGCGCAGAAGAAGCATGCCTGATCCGGCGGAGCCGCTGCTGCTTGCGCGTCTGGCCGCGGACGGCTTGCTGTTACGTCCTTACCAGGCACAAGACGCACCGGCGCTGTACTGCGCTGTGCGCGAATCGGTCGCATCGGTCGGGCGCTGGTTACCCTGGTGCCATGCGGGCTATTCCGAAGCCGACAGCGTCGCGTGGATTGCGCACTGCGCCGAATGCTGGAATCGTGGCGATCAGTATACTTTTGCGATATTCGACGATACGACCGCACGATTCCTCGGCGCCGTGGGCCTGAGCCATCGCAACCGCGAGCACAATTTCGCCAGCATCGGCTATTGGGTGCGCGAGTCGGCGCATGGTCGGGGCATCGCGGCCCGCGCGGGACGACCGGTCGCGCAGTTCGGTTTCGACGTCGTGAAACTCAGCCGTATCGAGATACTCGCTGCAGTCGAAAACCGGGCGAGCAGATGCACCGCGGAAAATATCGGCGCGCGATTCGAGGCTGTCGCGCGGAATCGTTTATCCACGCCGCAGGGCGTCGTAGACGCAGCCGCGTATGCGCTGATCCCGTCGGATTACGCCGAGGCGCAGATGCGCGCGATGTCCTCGTAGCCGTTGAATCGTGCGTCCGCGCCACAGCCGGGACACTGCGGATCGCGTGGCAGGCGCAGTTCGCGGAAGCTCGCGACGAGCGCATCGAAACACAGCAGCCGCCCGACCAGTGGTGCGCCGATGCCGATGATCAGCTTGATCGCTTCGCTCGCCTGCAAGAGACCAATAATGCCGGGCAGCACGCCGAGCACGCCGGCCTCGGCGCAATTGGGTGCGTCTTCGGCCGCGGGTGGTTCGGGGAACAGGCAGCGGTAGCACGGCGAATCGTCGCGGCGTGCATCGAATACGCTGACTTGCCCGGTGAAGCGGTGTACTGCGCCGTATACCAGCGGAATTTTCAATCGCGTGCAGGCGGCGCTCAGCAGATAGCGCGTGGGAAAGTTGTCGGCACCGTCGATCACCACATCGTGTCCGTGAATGAGCTCCTCGACATTCGCAGCGACGAGGCGCGTCTCGTGCGTCGCGATTGCGATATGCGGATTGAGCGCACCAAGCGTCATGCGCGCCGACTCGGTCTTGGCCATGCCGACACGCGCGTCGGTGTGCAATATCTGACGTTGAAGGTTCGAACGATCGACCGTGTCGTCGTCAATCAGCGTAAGTGTGCCGGTGCCGGCCGCAGCGAGATAGAACGCAGCCGGCGAGCCGAGCCCGCCCGCGCCGACGAGCGCGACGCGCGCGAGCGCGAGCGAGCTCTGCCCCGCCGCGCCAACCTCGGGCAGCAGCAGATGGCGCGAATAGCGTTCGAGCGCGTCGGCGCCAAGGCCGCCATCGGCGAGCGGCAGCCCTTCCGCATTCCAACGCACAAAGCCACCCATGATCGACGCGACTCGCGTGTAGCCAAGCGCGTGCAGCGTTTCCGCCGCGCGTTGCGAGCGTTTGCCGCTCGCGCAGATCGTCAGGATTTCGCGCGCAGGATTCGCTTCGACAGCCGCGATGCGCGATTCGACTTCCGTCAAAGGCAGGCCGATTGCTGCGGCCGGCATGCCCGCGGCACGCTCGTTGTCGTCACGCACGTCGAGCAGCAGCGCGCCGCGCGCCAGACGCTGTTGCGCTTCGCGCGGCGTGATTTCGTGAATGTTCGTCGCAATGCTCATGTGCGAATTTTAGCGCCGATCGCTGATGAACGCGTCCAGTGGGCGCCGCATTGCTCCCTCTCCTCCGGCCATAGGCCGCGGAGAGGGTTGGGGTGAGGGGAGCGAGCGCCACAGGCGCGAAAAACGCCCCCTCACCCTGCCCTCTCCCCCAACGATGAAACCGTTGGGGGAGAGGGTTTTACTTAATTAAACCCAGCCCCGGGCACCAGCAGCACCTCGACCACGAAGCCGGCCGGATATTCCTGCGCCGCTTCGGGTATCGCGATCAACGCGTTGGCTTCGGCAACGCCGCGCAACTGCCCCGACCCCTGCTTCTCGAGCGGCATCGCGTGCAGCGCGCCAGATGCGTCGCAGTCCACGCGTGCGCGCAGAAATTCGCGGCGTTGATGGCGTTTGTGCAGCGTAGTCGCGAGGCGCGCACGCAGCGCGAGCGTGCGCGGCATGGCGCCGCGCATCGCATCGA
>VBNZ01000070.1:8888-9604 GCA_005877675.1 Gammaproteobacteria bacterium | reverse complement strand
GATTGCCAGGCAGCGCGCAGACGAGTGCGCGGCCGATGCCGCCGCAAAGAAACGGCATGCCGGGTTTGATACGCACTTTCCAGAAATATACTTCTCCAACTTCGGCAAGCAGCCGCGGCAGGAAATCCGCCTCACCTGCCGAAACACCGCCGCTGCTCAGCACGATATCCGCATCGGCGGACGCTCGCTGCAGCGCATCGCGCAAAGTCGATGGATCGTCGCGCACGCGTTCATGGCGCACGAGGACGACACCATGCTGCTGCAGCAAGGCGCCAAGGCTGTAGCGATTGGAGTCGTGAATCTGGCCGAATCCGAGCGGCACGCCGGGCGCGACCAGCTCATCGCCGGTCGTCAGCAACACGGCGCGCGGCTGGCGCGCGACGGCGACACGCGTCAGACCGAACGATGCGAGCGCGCCGAGGTGTGCGGGCGCGAGAGCCGTACCATGCGCAAGCGCGAAATCCCCGGCGCGGTAATCGTCGCCTGCCGGACGCACATGGGCGCCACGCAAAGCGCCGGGTGCGATGCGCACCGTATCCCCCTCGGCGGTGGTGTTCTCTTTCATTACAACCGTGTCCGCGCCCTGCGGTAATGGCGCGCCCGTCGTGATGCGCACGCAGGTGCCGGCCTCGACGCTCGGTGCCGCGTTGCCGCCGGCGAGCACGACTGCGGCGAGGCGCAACGTCGTATCGCGCTCCGGATCGAGATCACCGAAA
>VBNZ01000070.1:6944-8877 GCA_005877675.1 Gammaproteobacteria bacterium | reverse complement strand
TCGAACGGCACGCGCACGTCCACCGCGAGTGTCCGCCCCAACGCGCTTTCGATCGCGACCGATTCCTCTGGCAATTTATACTTTGCTGCAATTTCTACGATGCACGCCTGCGCCTCGGCCAGACTCAAGCCAGTCGGAAAAACAGGCGCTTCAGACGCCATGGCGGCGCTCCCACTCGCGGAATTCTTCCAGTGTATTCAAGTTTGCGAACGCCTGCGGCTCAGCGGAGAAATCAACCTCCACTGCGCCGATTTCTTTCTGCCAGCGCCACGGCGCCAAGTCGCGCGCGAGCGCATCGGCCGCGCTTGCAGCCAATGTCGAGTGGTAGAGCGCGAACAGGGGCTGGCGACGAACGCCGTCATGCGCGACGGAGGCTTCAGCGCCAGCCGAAATTGCCGCGTCAGCAAGACGCGTGGCGAAATCATGCGACAAGTCTGGGCTATCGACGGGCACCGTCAGCAGCCATGGCGTCTTGCAGCGTGCGAGCGCGGCGGCGATACCGGCAAGCGGGCCTTTGAAACCGGCGACAGCATCGGCAACCACCTCGCCAAACCATGCGTATTCGTTTTGGTTGCGATTCGCGCAAACAAGAATCGTCGTCGCCTGGCTGCGCAGCGCCGCAGCGACATGCGCGATCAGCGGTCTGTCCAGCAACGGAAGCAAGCCTTTGTCGCGGCTTTCGACGCGTGTGCCGGCGCCACCCGCAAGAATCGCTGCCGTGATTTCCATGTCCGCCGTTCGCGTCGCGTCAGCGCTTTTTCGCGTTGCGCACCAAGCGTCTGCGCTTCTTCACCTGGCGCTCGGTCAGCTCGTTCTTCTTGCCCGCGAACGGATTCTCGCTTTCCTTGAACACGATAAGGATAGGCGTGCCTTCGAGCTTGAAACGTTTGCGGAAGAAATTTTCGAGATAGCGGCGGTAGCCCTGGGCGATATGGCGGGTGCGGCTGCCGTGAATGATGATGGTCGGCGGATTGGTGCCGCCAGGGTGGGCGAATTTCAGTTTCGGCGCATGACCGCGAACCAGCGGCGGCTGATAGCCCTGGTAGGCCTGCTCGACTGCACGCGTGAGTTCGGCACTGCCGAATTCGCGCATCGCGGATTTGTGCGCTCGGCCTATTGATTTCATCAGCTCGGCGATGCCGGAGCCATGCAGGCCGGAAATGAATATCGGCGTCGCGAACGCAACGAAGTCGAGCTTGCGTTCGAGCGAGTTCCTGCATTGCTCGCGCTCGTAAGCACTCAAGCCGTCCCACTTGTTCACAGCGATCACCAGTGCGCGGCGCTCGTCGAGCACGGCGCCGATCAGCGTTGCATCCTGCTCGGACACGCCCTCCTTCGCGTCGAGCAGCAGCACTACGACGTTGGCCGCTGCAATCGATTGCAGCGTCTTGATCACGCTGAATTTCTCGACCGCTTCGGCGGTGTCGATCAACGTGTAGCGTTTGCCATCGCGTTCGAGTGCAACCTTGATCGAATCGCGCGTGGTACCAGCAATATCCGACACGACCAGGCGCTCCTCGCCGAGCAGGCGGTTGACTAGCGTGGACTTGCCTACATTGGGGCGGCCCACGATCGCGACGCGAATGCCCTCGTCCTGTGGATCAGCAGCCTCGACCGCATCGGGATCCTGTAGTGGCAGATCGCGCAGGATGGCATCGAGCAGTACCGGTACGCCGCGCGAATGCGCGGCTGAGGTGAGGATGGGCGTGGCGAATCCGAGCGCGGAAAAATCCGCGAGCACGCTGTTCTCGTCGACGCCATCAACTTTGTTGACGACGAGCAACAGCGGTTTGTTTTGCCGGCGCAGGCTTGCGAGCACGTTGCGGTCCTGCGGCAGCACCCCGTCGCGCGCGTCGACGACGAACACGACGACATCGGCTTCGGCAATCGCGAACTCGGCCTGGCGCGCCGTCAGCGCGCCGATGCCTTCCTT
>VBNZ01000070.1:6091-6733 GCA_005877675.1 Gammaproteobacteria bacterium | reverse complement strand
TCATCGGCGAAAGCAGCGCCAATAGTTTGTCCTGGCTCGTCTTCGGCACCTTCAATTCGTTCATTGCCGCGATCAAATCCTCGACAAATGCGGCGAAGTCCTGATCGGTAAGGCGCAGCCCGCTGTGCGCCTCTTCCATGCTGCGCCCGCTGTATTTGCACGGCCCGCCGGTCGCCTCGCACAGCTGCTCGATCACCAGGCGGCGCAGGTCGGCATGGTCAGTCTTCTCGAAAAAAAGGTTGATGCGCAGATCGTTGTCGACCTTGGCCAGCAGCCGATCGACGACGGCTGTGATGGCGGGCATACCACCGAGTTCGCGGAACAAGGCGTCGGATGGCTTCACGGCTGTCGACGGATGCGATTGGTTCGCGGCGCAGGCAGCGAGCAGGAGGCACACTAGCGGCATGAAGAATTTCATGGGGGCTCTCACAATCTTGCATTGAGGTCGAGCATCACACGACGCGTATGTACGCTCACGCCGTCGCGCAGCTCGCGAAACCCGGCGAGACGCACGCTCCACGTGCTGTCGAGGCCGTAGCCGATCCAAGGCATCACGCCGCGCATATTGCTATGGAACCACCAGTCGTCGGAATTGAATGCGGCCATGACGGCGTCGCGCTGGATACGCTCGGCTGCGAAACC
>VBNZ01000070.1:0-5788 GCA_005877675.1 Gammaproteobacteria bacterium | reverse complement strand
TGCGCGAGTCGTCGCGGTAGAGGTGGCTGCCCGCAAAATAGCCGCCGACCAGCGCGATGCGATCGAATTCGCCGATGCCGGCCGAGATATCGCCGCTCAGTCCGGCAGGGCGCAGGTCGCGATCCCAGGTAAGCGGCGTCAGATCAAGCGGCAACTCGGTCTTGCCCAGGGTCAGCGCGGCCGACTCGGTCGCCTGCCAGCGCAGAAACAAGCGGTCGAGACCGATCGCGTTGCTGCGTTCGTTGCGATTGTCGCGGCGGTCCTGGTCATTCGCATTGTTCGCCTTGGAGGCCTTGCCGGCGATGGCGAAATGCCATTGCGGCGACGGATCGAATTGCACGCCAAATCGTCCACGCGCCCAGACGCGATCGAAAGCATCGTCCGTGCGGGGGATACCGTCGACGCTTTCCGCACGCAGCAGGCCATCGCCGAACCATGACCACGCGGGCGCCACATCGGTCTCCGCGGCTGCGGTGTTCTGCATCAGCGCAAGCGCGACCAGCGCGATACTCATTACTTCAGTCGTTTTCATTCGGCCTCACGCACGCAGCTTGACCAGTGCGCGCGATAATTCCACGGCGCTCTGGAAACGCTCGGCTGGATTACGCGCGATGCAGCGCAGGATCAGCTCTTCCAGCGGCTTGGGTATTTCCGCCCAATGCGCCGATGGCTTGATCGGCTCGGATTGCATCTGTGCGATGTAAAGTTCCATCGTGTTGGTGCCGCGGAACGGCAGCGCGCCGCAGAACATCTCGCACAGTACGACACCCGCGGCGTAAATGTCCGCACGCTCGTCGACTTCGTCGCCGGCAAGCTGCTCGGGCGGCGAGTAGTTCGGCGTGCCGACGAAGGTGCCTGCTTGTGTCTGCCCCGGCACGACGCGACGTGCCGGCCGCGCGATACCGAAATCCATCAGCTTGGCGTTGCCGTTCGCTTCGAGTATCAAATTCTCCGGCTTGATGTCCCGGTGCAGCACGCCAACCGCATGTGCTGCGAGCAGCCCCCAGCCAAGCTGACGCGCGATACGCAACGCCGCAGAGTAAGGAATGCGTCCGGTCTCGTTGAGCAGGTAACGCAACGTCAGACCGCGCACGTATTCCATCGAGATGAAGGCGCGGCCATCGATCTCGCCGAAGTCGAACGTGCGCAGCACGTTGGGGTGCGTGATGCGGCGCGCGAGTTTGATTTCGCTTTTGAGGCGTTCGAGCTGCTGCGCATCGGACCAGGCCGCCGGCTTCAGCATCTTGAGCGCGACGACGTCGTCGAGTTCGCGGTCGTGAGCTTTGTACACGACGCCCATGCCGCCCGATCCGAGCTCGGCCAAAATTTCATAGCGCGCGCCGAATAGGCTGCCGAGCGTGAGCGCACCGCCACGCGGCGGCGTGTGCGTGACCGTCGCGGCGGGCACGGGCGCAGCACGTGTCTCGGCTTGGGCCGGGGCGCGCTGCAGTGACGGCAGATTGTCCAGATCAGTTTCGCCAAGTGCGTAGAAGGATTTGCCACTGACCGCGCCAGTCACCAGCGCGAGCTGCGCCACACCCAGCAGCGCCGTCAGTTCATCGCTGGCTTGGCGCGCGATCAGTACATGGCCGGGCTGCGCCTCGGTCAGCAGACGCTCGATCTGAAACATTCCAGGTCCGAGCCAGGCATCGAACGTGCGCGACTCGCTCGAGCGGACGATGTCGACGAATTCGCCCGACACAATTGCAGCGGACGGAGCGGTTTCGCCCGCAGCCAGCGTTTCGTCACGCACCTGCGCGAGCGCATTGAGCGCCCCGCCCAATCGACCTTCGCCGGCAAAGGCGAGCACAAAACGCGCGCCATGCAGCCCATGCAGGCTGCCGCCGCAGCGCAGCGCCGCACTATCGAGCCGCGCCAGCAGTGCCTCAAAACGCGACTGCAGCACGGCCACCGCATCCGGCCTGCACAGCTCGCGGAACTCAAAGCCAAGCAGCACCCGCGCCTCGGTATGGGCGGGTTGCATCGCTGCCGCGGGCGTCGCTGCAGCAGGCGATTCGGGGCGCTCGAATGCAGGCTCCGGCAAGTAGCGCGACAGGCTGCCGACGTAACCTTCGATATCGCTTTTCTCACGCAAATCGGACAGGAGCGAATCGAATGCACGCGACAAGCGCCCGACTTCGTCGCCGCCGGATACGCCGACGCGCGTCTGATAATTTCCCGCTGCTGCCTGTTCCGCCGCCTGCGCCATTGCACGCACGGGCTGCAGGATGCTGCGTGTCAAAAGATAGGAAAGCAACAATGCGATCACGATCGCGGCCAGTCCCGCCATCAGCACCGCGTTGAGAATGGCGCGATAGCTCGCCACGATCGCATCGGACGAAGTCAGCGCCAGCGCGGCGCCCAGATCGCCGGTACCTTCCGCTGTCGGCGCCGCGCTCACCGCCCAATTCTGGCCGGCGAACGCGAGCGGGAAACGCAATGGCTTGCCGGCACGCAGTGCATCGAGCGTCGTTTTCGGCAGTGCCGAAAGCGCTTCGGCGAGCGACTTGGCCTGCGCCTCGTCGAGCGAATTGGCGACCAACGCCGGCTTGTCCGAGTGCGGCAGCCAGAATGCAATTTGTCCGCCGCTGATTTTTGCCATCGCACGCGCCAGCGGATCGTCGACGCGCTGCGCAAGCAGCAGGAATCCGGCGAGCGCGCGGTCCTGCTGCAGCGGCATGATCGCCGCCTGATAAAGCTTGTCGCCCTGACGCCAATAGCCCGAGAACGGCGCCGCTTTGGCGATCGCCGGTTGCACGAACCCGTCGTCGGCGAGCGATTCGGCAAACGCCTCGGTCTGATCGGTTCGCCCGAGTACGGCACCTTTGGCGTCGAGCACGATGCCGACATCGAAGCCGTATTGCGCTTTGCGCTCGGCGAGCAGATCGGCGATCGACTGCGTATCGCGCTCGCGGCTTTCGGACAATCCCGGCAGACTCGCGCTCGGCGCACTGGCTTGCGCAACATACTTCGCTGTCGCCGGATCGGCGGCGATCAACTGCACTTTGAGCTGCAATTGTTCGAGCCGATCCTGTTCGAACTGCTTCTGCACCGCGCTCGACTTCGCCAACGCATCGTCCACCGCGTGCTGCGCGATCTCGGCTCCTTTCAGATAAGTCACTATGACCGCCGCAGCGACAGCGAGCGCGATCAGAAAGGCGGTACCTAAAAAGAACTTGGCCGCCAGCGGCAGCGTAAAGCGCCCGGGCGTGGTCTCGGCTTCAGTATCCGCCATCGGCGCTGCGTCCATAGGCTTTGCCAAACTTGTTCAAATGCTGCGGTACGCGGCGTTGGGTCAATTCGAGCGCCACGTTCTGCTGTGTATGCGCGCCGGCGGCAAGGGTCGCCTGAAACGGCGTGGCTCGATCGTGCCACACAACGAAGTCGCCGTCGCCGACGGGGAGGCCGCGCAGATGAAAGTGCCCCGCAGCGTCGGGCTTGGTGAAATACGGCGTGTCCAGCACCAGGATATGCCCCATCATCGAATGGTGAACGTTGCAGTAAACGCGCACATAGCCGGCGTGGTTGAACGTGACGGTCTGCCCCTCTCCCTCGCTGTACAGACCGACGTCGAAAGCATTGTCGGTGGAACTTGAAAACGCGTTATGCAGAATCGGGTCTTCGTTCGGGAAGCGCACTTTCGAACCGACCGTGACGGCGAGTACGCGCGGGAAGAATTGCTTGTGTCGGGTACCCATCACGACCGCATCCGCGGCCGGTTTGGGCTTCGGCACGGTTTTGGGTCTGAAGTAGACAATCGCGTCCTGCGCTTCGTCTGCGCGCAGCGGCTTGCCGTCGAGTGTGAGTTCTATCTGGCCGAAAATCTCAGCCGCAGCGAGGCCACTCGACGCGGCCAGCAACAAGGTCAGAGCCACCAAAAGTCTGTGCATGCGCTCCCCCTGAGGAAGCTCTGACTAGTCCGTCCCGGACCTATCAGAGCGCGACGAGTCCAGTACACGCCCGGACTCGTCTAGCCGGATCAATCGCTTACGCGCTTGATTCGCGGACGAGGCGTCCTGCCTCGCAGAAACTCTGAACTTTGTTCAAGTTCCCTTGCGCTACGCGACAGCATTGAGCCGCGCAACGACTATCCTGGCAAGGAGGATAGTCGTTGCGCGGCAAGCGCGGCAAGCGCCGCGACCCGGGTGTTCTACTTTCCGGTTCGGTACGCGCCGATATTGCCGTAAATGTCCTCTACGTAGACCGTATCGCCGGCCACGACCGGGGCAGCGCGAATCGGATCCTTCGACAAGCGCTCGCGCGCGACGAGCTTGCCGTCGCTGATCGAGAGCCAGTGCACCCAGCCTTCCAGGTCGCCGACGACGATGGTGTCGCCCTGCACCGCAGGTTCGCTGAGCCAGCGGTATTTCAGGCCATCCTGCTTCCACTCGGAACTGCCCGTGCGCAAATCGAGTGCGTATACGTTCGCGTCGGCGTCGGACAGGTAGACCTGGCTCGCCGAGGTCGCCACGCCGCTATAGCTGGACACATCGTGCGTCCACACCGGACGGCCGGTCTGCGCAAGGAGCGCGCCAGCCTGTCCGCGGTAGCCTGCGGCATAGACGACGCCGCCGGACACGGCAATCTGGCCGTCGATGTCCTGCAGTCGGTCAATTTCGGTGCGTCCTTCGCCGGTGGAGAGGGTCTGCTCCCACAGCGGTGCCCCGTCGCTGGCGCGCAGCGCCACGACCTTGCCATTGTCCTCGCCCGCGTAGACGACGCCGTCGAGCAGCACCGGAGCGCTGTTGCCGCGCAGACTCAGCAGCGGCACGGTCGGGCGATCGTAGACCCAGCGCCGCGCGCCGGTCGCGCGATCGAGACCGAAGATATGGCCATCGTGCGTGCGTACGACAACGAGATCGCCGCCGATCGCCGGTGCGCTGATGATTTCCGACGAAAGCTGTGCGTTCCAGCGATCAGCGCCATCGCCCGCAGCAAATGCGTAGAGGGTGCCTTCGAGTGTGCCGGCGACGACGAGATCGCCATCGACGCTGGGTCCGCCGCTGAATCGCACCGAGTTGTTGCCGCGATGGAAAATGAAACCGCTGCGTTTGCCAGCCTGTTTGTGCCACAGGCTGCGGCCGGTCGCAGCGTCGAACGCTTCGATCGAGCCGGTAGTGCTCGCGGCGTAGAGTTTGCCGTCGGCATATGCCGGCCGCATCAACGCACCGGTCTTCTCAGCGCCCTTGCCGACGCGCGTGGACCACACGCGCTGCACCGCGACGCTATTGTTGAAGTGCTCGGCCAGCGGCGTCGGCGGTTCGATGTTTTCCTTCTTTACATCGTTGAACCAGCCTTTGATCGTTGCGCAACCGCTCATGGCCACAACGGCGAACGCGAGCGCACCTGTGCGCAGCAGCGAAGAATGTCTGGTCATGCTCATGAGCCCTTCTTCTCCGCGCCGCCAAGATCGTTGAGTTTCATTTCGACGAAGGCCCGATTCGGTGCGCCTTGTTCGAGATGCGTGAGCGCATCGGTGTAGGCTGCACGCGCATCGTCCTTGCGACCGAGCGCGGCGAGCGCGTCGCCACGCAGTTCCGCGCTGGTCGAATCGAAACCACCTTTGGGCAGCTTGTCGACGAGGTCCAGCGCCTCCTGCGCCTTCGAGCGCGCGATCTGCACGCGCGCGAGGCTGATGCCGGCGACGGCTTTCAGCGCATCGATGCCCGCGTGCTGATAGCTCCAATCGAGCGCGACGAACGCCGCCTCGTTGTCGCCCTTCTCGCTCGCGATATCGGCTTCGCGCAGCGCGGCGAGCACGGCATACGGCGTATCGGAGAAATCGGAT
>VBNZ01000069.1:14396-14927 GCA_005877675.1 Gammaproteobacteria bacterium | reverse complement strand
GCCAATCACGGTGACTTCCGCGCTGTGCGGCTGTTCCTCGCAGCGCGAGGCGATATCGCGCGTGAACTCGCGGAAGGCGTGGAGTTGCCGCAACGGATTATTCGCAGCTTCATCCGCGGCGACCAGGTGCGTGAACGTGCCGTCCATCAATTTCAGCGCGGCATAGCGCAGCTGCGGCGGGTTTTTCATGAGCAATTCCGCGAACACGCGCCGGATCAGCTGCTCGTTTTCGTCGGCTGCAGCGGGAAGGGTCTTGTAGCGTATCACTCGTTGCATATCGTCTTTCCTAATTTGGGCCGGGTGTAAGTGATGCCCGGATATCCGCAAAGACGCTGCCGGGAAGGGAAAGGATTCGGTGATAGAAAAAAATCCGCTCACCGAATCTTAAGTCGGCGCCGCAGCCAACAGCGCGCTGTAGTCGGTCAGATCGCGCTCAATGTGCCACGACGGCGCGACCGCGGCCGACGGTTCCTGCGTCGTGCCGAAATAGATCGGTATCTGATTCAGCCACACCACGCCGGTGCGATCGAA
>VBNZ01000069.1:10283-14387 GCA_005877675.1 Gammaproteobacteria bacterium | reverse complement strand
CGGGGGCGATTTGCGCGGCGCGGACTACGTTGCGCTCAATCCAAACGCCAAGACCCCGACGCTGATCGACGGCGAATTCAAGCTGTGGGAATCCAATGCGATCTTGCAATATCTCGCCGACAAGGAAGGCAGCGGCCAGCTGTTGCCGCACGATACGACGCTGCGCGCGGACGTCACCCGCTGGCAGTTGTGGGAGGCGGTGCACTTCAACCGCGCTTTCGGCGATCTCGCGTTCGAGACTGTGGCCAAGCCGAGGTTGCAGTTGGGACCCACCGACGAACATCTGGTCTCGCTCGCGGTGGCCGATCTCACGCGCTTTGCGCCGGTGCTCGATCAGCACATGCACGGCCGGCGTTATCTGGTCGGTGAGCGACTGAGCATCGCCGATTTCGCGCTGCTCACCTTCGAGTCGTATCGCGACAGGGTGCCGTTCGACTGGAAACCCTACACGCACATCAACGCGTATTTCGATCGCCTGGCCAAGCTCGATGCATGGGTGCGCAGCGCGCCCGAACAAATACGCGCGCAACGCGCCCTCGCGGCCTGATTGCCGGCGCAGCAGAGCAGATGCGGTGCGGCGCAAATCCCGGCGCCAGCCCGTAGATCGCTCTGCTGCGCGATATCAGCGATCCATTCGGGGGCGAATGGCGTTTCGATTTGAATCGATCTAAAAAGCGGTTAACATCGCTGACCACAGGGGCCAATCCAACCATTGCGGAGGTCATTATGCCCCCTGTGCGCCGTCTCTTTTTTTGTGTGTGTATAGCACTCGGCCTGAGTGCTGCTGCGATCGCGCCGCTGTCCGCGCAAACCTTCACGATCGGCTCGCCGAACGTCGCGACAGCCGATCCGCTCGTGCCGCGCCCGCCGGTGACGCCTTGCGTCGTGAATTTGTATACCAATCAGACTTACGCCGACTTCAACGACAAGCCGTTCACCTACACGCCGCCGGCGAATTGCGCCGGGCCGTGGCAGAAGGTCGTGTTGAGCATGGATTTCGACGTGACCGCCGGCCGTCAGTTCGATCGCACCGGCGTGGTGTGGCTGAATCAGATACCGATCTATTTCGGCACGACGCAGGAACCGTCGGCCGCGGTCGCGCCGTCGTGGCACATTGAGCGCGATCTGACCGACTACAGCGCGCTGTTGGCTGCGGCGCACGACGGCCATGTCTCGCTCGGCAACTTCGTCGGCAGTTCGGGCGGCGTCAATTACACCGGCATCATTCATGGCAGCGCGACGCTGTATTTCTATCCGGGGGGCGATGCGAATATCCCGCGGCCGGATCAAGTGCTGGCGATGAATCCAAACGGCATGGGCTACCTGAGCAAGCCGAGCGACCAGCTTGCGACCACTTTCCAGGCCCTGCCAAAAAATACAGAACGCGCCTTTCTGGATTTGTATACGCAGAGCCAGAACGAGGACGAGTTCTGGTTCTTCAATCTGCCTGACGATATTGCGCCGGTGTTCCAGGATTTCGGCAGCACCTCGTTCCGCGAGGCCGAGATTTCTATCGACGGCACGCCAGCCGGCGTAGCACCGGTGTACCCATGGATTTATACCGGCGGCGCTGATCCGATTCTGTGGCGGCCGATTCCGGGCGTGCAGACGCTCGCGTTCGAGCCGTATCGCGTCGACCTGACCCCGTTTGTTGGCAAGCTCAACGACGGCGCCCCGCACACGGTAGCAGTCAGTGTATACAATGCAGCGAATTACTTCGCGACCGCCGGCGCATTGCTGCTGTATCTCGATCATGGCGCGACGCAAGTAACGGGCGACGTGAGCGAGAACACGCTGGCTGCGACGCCGCTGGTGAATGTGGTCGAGAACGTCACCGTTGCGCCGGACGGCAGCGCCGCGGGCAGCGTCTCCGTCACCTCGAACAGGCAGTACCGCATCAGCGGCACCGCCAACACCTCGCATGGCAAGGTGACCACCACGATCGCGGCGCAGCTCGCGTTCTCCAGCGTGCAGCAGTTGCAGTCGGACAACACGCACTACATCCAGGATGCGGTGCAGAGCACCGATAGCGATGTCACAACGACGCAGACGCCCGAACACGGCAAGGCGTTCGTCGTGCGCGAGCGGCGCAATTATCCGCTGACCTTCGACTACGACATCGTTGTCGCCGACGACGGCACCGAGACGCTGCACACTCTGGCCGATCAGGAATTCAAGCAGCGCATCGACGCGGGCTTGGCAGGTTCTGCGCCCAAGACGGCGCAGCTCGACAACCACATCCACAACACGGTCACGCGGCATTACGACGCGAGCGGCGCGCTGGTCTCGACGCCGGCCAGCACATCGCAGACGTATAGCTACGCCGATCCGTTCGGCGCCTGCTACAGCCGTACGATCACCGCGCAGAATCGCCTGCTCGCGAGCGTAGCCGACGGGCAGGGTTGCCCCGGCGGCGCGAACCAGCTGTCATGGCATGATCAGTACGCCGATTGGGCGTCTGGGTTCTTCGGCGCGACGGTAAAGTTGCTGCCGTAAACGCAACCGACGGCGCAGCGTAATCCGACGCTGCGCCGCTTTGCATGAATGCGATCGAAGCGCCGGCCGGTCTGACTACCCTCGACGGCGGCTGCTTCTCGCGTCCTGAAGCCGTGTTTGCCGATTTGACGGGCGTGACGAAAATGCCGCCTCGTCAATCGGTATGAGCGCGCGTCACTTGCGAAACGCTGCGTGCAGCCACATCTGATCGCATAGTCACGCTGTTGTAAGGTCGCGTGCCCGACACGCGTCTATTGTTCAACGCAAGACTTCACGAGGCTTAGCATGTTGCGACCCCTACTTCTTCTTCTTCTCGGAGCGATCATGACCACGTCGACTTTTGCCGCGGCTACATCGGCTACATCGACTGCAACCAGCGAAACGATCACCCTCGGCGGCGGCTGCTTCTGGTGTCTTGAAGCGGTGTTCACGGAATTGAAGGGCGTGATGAAAGTCGAGTCGGGCTACGCTGGCGGCCATGTCGCGAATCCGAACTACGAGCAGGTATCCGGTGGCGATACCGGGCATGCCGAAGTCGTGCAGATCACGTTTGATCCGAAGGTCGTCTCGCGTGACATCGTGTTGCGCGCGTTCTTCACGATCCACGATCCGACCACGCTAAATCGTCAGGGCAACGATGTCGGTACGCAATACCGCTCGGTTGCGTTCTATCGCAATGCGGAGCAGAAGACCGCAATCGAACAGGCGATGCGTGATACCGCTGCGGGTGGCGAATGGCATGGCACGATCGTCACGCAGGTGCAGCCCTTCACGGTGTTCTACAAAGCCGAGAACTACCATCAGGAATATTTCAAATTGCACGGCGAGCAGCCGTACTGCCAGCTCGTGGTCGCGCCGAAAGTGGCCAAATTCCGCAAGAAGTTCCACGACTATCTGAAGTAAAAGTAGCGGCGCCATTGGCGCGCCGAAAACGCTCGTGTGCCGACCGGCATTTTTATGTTGCAGTGCTTTTGCAATCGAAAATGAAAACGTTTACATTCCGCCGCAGTTAGGCTGCGTGCGGGTGTCACCGTACGCGGTTTGCGCCGCTGAGGTGGTAGTCGGCATGATGGTGACGATCCGCGATGTCGCGAGAGAAGCACGGGTCTCTGTGGCCTCGGTGTCGCGCGCGCTTAATGGTCATGCGCACGTTACCGAGCAGACGCGGGCACGCATCGTCGAAGTCGCGCAGCGACTGCGTTACGTACCGCACGGTGCGGCGCGCAGCCTGATCATGCGCCGCACGCATACGATCGGCGCGCTGCTGCCCGATCTGCACGGTGAGTTCTATTCCGAGTTGCTCTGCGGCATCGATCGCGCCGCGCGTGCGCGCGGGCTGCATCTACTCGTATCGTCGTCGCTGGGCGGCCGGACCGAGGCTGCTGCGGCCCTGCGTGCGATGGCAGGGCGCGTCGACGGCATGCTGATTCTGTCCGCGCACGTCGATGCGGCGTTCCTGCGCGCCAACCTCTCCGCAACGACGCCGGCGGTATTGCTCAACAGCGCCAAGTCGCGCGACTATCCCGTCGTTGCTATAGACAATCTTGGCGGCACGCGCGCGATGGTGCGTCATCTTGTCGGCCTGGGCCATCGCGACATCGCGATGAT
>VBNZ01000069.1:5896-10272 GCA_005877675.1 Gammaproteobacteria bacterium | reverse complement strand
CGATGCGCAGCAGCGCGAGCAAGGCTTCCGCACCGAGATGGCTGCGAGTGCGAATGTTGCATCGCCACTCGTCGTGCGCGGCGACTTCACTGAAGAAACGGGCTACGCCGCCGGCTGCGAACTTGCACGGCGCAAACCACTGCCGCAGGCGATCTTTGCCGCCAACGACATGATGGCGGTCGGCTGCCTGAGCGCGCTCGCCGACGCGGGCCTGCGCGTGCCGCACGACATCGCATTGGTCGGCTTTGACGATATTCCGCTGGCGCGTTATCTCACGCCGCCGCTTACGACCGTGCGCCAGCAGATCATCGAGCTCGGTCGCACCGGTTTAGAACAGCTGGTTTCGAGCATCGAAAAAATCGCCGCGCCGGTGCGCACGCAAACGCTGGATTGCGAAGTTGTCGTGCGCGCTTCGTGCGGTGCCATGCAACACAAAGTAGAGAAACATTCCAAGACCAACAATCGATAGAACGCGGGAGGAGTGTGATGAGAAAATCGTTGCCTTTGAGGAAAAAGCTGCTTGCGACGTTGATTCGCGCGACCATTGCCACCAGCATCGCCGCGCCGGCATTTGTGTTCGCGCAGAGTTCCGACGCGACCCTGCGCGGCAAGGCCACGCCGCAAATGCAGATCACCGCAAAGAACGTTGCGACGGGTCTGCGCCGCACGACCTATAGCGCGGCAGACGGCAGCTACACGCTGGTCGGGTTGCCGCCCGGCACATACCAAGTCGACGCAGGACCGGGCACTGAAAAGACTGTCACGTTGACCGTCGCCTCGACCGCAACGCTGGACTTTGCGGCCGGCGCTGCCGCTGCGCCGCCGGGTACGACGACACTCGGCGGAGTCACCGTTACAGCGACGACGCTGACCGAAGTAAAGACGTCGGAAATCGGCACGAATGTCTCGCTGCACCAAATCCAGACAGTGCCGCAGATCACCCGCAACTTCCTTGAGTTCGCCGATACGGTGCCGGGGATGGTGTTCAACATCGACTCGAACGGCAACACGTCGCTGCGTGGCGGCGCAATGAACAACAGTTCGACCAATGTCTATATCGATGGCGTCGGACAGAAGAGCTACGTCAAGGAAGGTGGCGTGAGCGGCCAGATCGGCACGCAAGGCAACCCGTTCCCGCAGCTCGCTATCGGCGAATACAAGGTGATCACGTCGAACTACAAGGCCGAGTACGACCAGATCTCCTCCGCCGCGGTGACGGCGGAAACGAAATCGGGCACCAATGATTTTCACGGCGAGGTGTTTGGCAGCTATACCGGCGACCAGTACCGCAGTTCGACGCCTGCGGAAAAGGCGGCGGGCAAGAAAGCGCAGTCGCACGAGAAGGAGTACGGCTTCTCGATCGGCGGCCCGATCATCCAGGACGCGATGCATTTCTTCTTCGCGTACGAGGCCAAGAATTTCAGCCAGCCTGTCGATGTGACGATAAACCATCCCGAATCTTTGCCGTTCCTGCCTGCAGACGTGCGCGCGCAAATCGGCCCGACTAGTTTGCCGTTCACGGAGGATCTGTATTTCGCCAAGATCGATTGGGAGTTCTCCGATCGCGATCGCATCGAGCTCAGCTCAAAGGTGCGCAAGGAAGACCAGAACGGCGGGTATGGCACCGGCACGGCGCAGTCTGCAGGTTACGCGACGAAGAACAACGACACACGCGTCGACTTGCGCTGGCAGCACAGTGCCGATGCGTGGTTTAACGGGCAATGGCCAGGTCTATAACTGGGTTCCGTCGGGCGCTGATCATCAGGACATCATTACTGTCGGTGCCGCCAGTCCGCTTGCGACCCAGAATAAGGGGCAGAAAGGCCCTGGCATTCAAGATGATCTGACGTTCAGCAATCTCAACTGGATGGGCGACCACACGCTAAAGATGGGCGCCAAATACAAAGAGGTGAAGCTGACGTCGCAGGATACCGGTGATGGCAGCGCATTGTTCTACTACGAAGTAGACCCGCAAAACGGAACGGCGGCATTGCCGTACAAGGCCTTCTTTGCCTCTCCAAGCAGCTTGCCCGGCCTGACACCGATCATCACGTCGAAGGACAAGCAGTTCGGCGCCTATATCCAAGACGACTGGGTGGTCAACGATCACCTCACACTGAACCTCGGCGTGCGCTGGGATATCGAGCACAATCCCTCGTATCTCGATTTCGTGACGCCGCCGAGCGTCCTTGCGGCGTTCAACAAGCAGGATCCGAACGGTCCGCCCGGACAGACCTATGCGCAGTCCCTCGCCAAGGGCGGCATCAATGTCAACGACTACATCTCAAATGGCCACAACCGCAAAGCCTACGACGGTGAATGGCAGCCGCGCCTTGGCTTTTCCTACGATCTCAATGGCGACGAGGAACACGTAATCATCGGCGGCGCCGGCCGCGCGTACGATCGCGACCTGTATGACTATCTCCAGCTCGAACAGACGAAGATCGCGCTGGGGCAGTTCAACTACTACTTCAAAGACGCATCCGGCAATTGTGAGTATTTGAGCGGCGTCGGTAACCTGCAGGCGCTGACATCGGTTAACGGAGGCGGCGAGGTCGACGTACTGAACAACAATCTGAAGCCGCCGCATTCGGATCAGTTCAGTCTCGGCATGCGCAACAAGATCTCCGACTGGAATACGAGCGCGACGATTTCGCGGCTGATCTACAAGGATGGCTTCGCGTTCACGCTCGGCAATCGTTATCCGGATGGCGCCTTTTGGCTCAACGGTGGTCAGCCGTGGGGCAATGGCGTGCCGGGGTTCGGCGCGCTTATCGTCGGCAACAATGGCATCGAGAATCGCTCGACGCAGGTGCTGTTGTCGGCGGAGAAGCCATACACGAAGGATTCGGGCTGGGGCGCGACGATCGCCTACACCTACACCAATGCGTCGCAAAACCGCGACATCAACGAACACTATTCGTTCGATCGCGCGACGATCCACGACTATCCGTTCATCACCTCGAATGCGGCGGCAAGGCACCGTTTGGTGGCGACCGGCACGATCGATGGTCCATGGGACATCACTTACTCGGGCAAGCTCACGCTGGCGACGCCCATTCCGTATAACGGCTTCTACTTCCCGCCCGGGCCGTTCGCGCCAGGTGTACCCAGCAACATTCCAGTCGCGGCGACGCCATCGGGCGAGTCGTTCCTGTTCGGCGGCCCGGTATTCGGCTATCGCCAGATCGACTTCAGTGCCAACAAGCATTTCGATCTGACACGTGGTATCGATGCTTATCTGCGCCTTGATGTGATCAATGCGTTCAACTACAAGAACTATGATCCAGGCGGTGGCGCGACCAGTATTGCGAACAGCCTGCCGATAACGGCGGTGATCAACAGGAATGGCAACATCGTCGGCGTACCGCGCACGTTCAAGTTCACAATGGGATTGAAGTTCTAACGTCAGTAGCTGCATTCGTATACATGCGTCAACGACAAAGCCCGCGACGCGGGCTTTGTTTTGGATAGGTATACTCAAGACAACATGAATCGAATCAAGAATATCGTCGTCGTCGGCGGCGGCAGTGCGGGTTGGATGGCCGCTTCCGCCTTCGCCAAGGTGCTCGGCACCGGGGATTATTCGATCCGCCTGATCGAATCGGAGGAGATCGGCATCGTCGGCGTCGGCGAGTCGACCGTTCCGCATCTCAAGCTGTTCAACAACGTACTCGAGATCAACGAGATCGATTTCGTCAAACAGACGCAGGCAACGTTCAAGCTCGGCATCCAGTTTGTCGACTGGCTGCGCCAGGGCGACCGCTACGTGCACGGTTTCGGCGTGATCGGCCACGACTACGGCCTGCTGCCGTTCCATCAATATTGGCTCAAGGCGCGCCGCGACGGGCGCGCATCCGAACTCGGCGATTACTCGCTCAATACGCTGGCTGCCGAGCGCGGCAAGTTCATGGCCTCGCCGAGCGACGTGCCCGCATCCTCGCCGCTGTCGAGCATCGCCTATTCATACCAATTCGATGCCGGTCTATACGCGGCCTGGCTGCGCCGCTACGCCGAGGCGCGCGGCGTCAAGCGCACTGAAGGCAAGATCAAACAGACCGTGTTGCGCGACAGCGATGGTCATGTCGACGCAGTAGTGATGGAAAGCGGCGAGCGCATCGAAGGCGATCTGTTCATCGATTGCTCCGGTTTCCGCGGCCTGCTGATCGAGCAGGCGCTGCATACCGGGTACGAAGACTGGTCGCACTGGCTGCCGTGCAATCGCGCGATGGCGGTGCCGTGCGAAAGCGTGGGCCCACCGACGCCGTACACGCGCGCAACCGCGCGCGAGGCCGGTTGGCAGTGGCGCATTCCGCTGCAGCATCGAGTCGGCAACGGCTACGTGTATTCGAGCAACTTCATCAGCGACGACGAGG
>VBNZ01000069.1:0-5824 GCA_005877675.1 Gammaproteobacteria bacterium | reverse complement strand
ATCGAACCGCTTGAATCGACTAGTATCTTTCTGGTGCAGTCCGGCATCGCGCGTCTGCTCAATCTGTTTCCCGAGCCGGACTTCAGCGATATTCTCGTCGAGCGCTACAACGCGCAGTGCGTGTTCGAATGGGAGCGCATCCGCGACTTCATCATCCTGCACTACAACGCGACCGAGCGGAACGACACGCCGTTCTGGGATTACTGCCGCACCATGCAGATCCCCGACTCGTTGCGCGGCTACATCGAACTGTTCCGCAACAGCGGGCGTTTCTTCCGCGACGCCGAAGAGATGTTCGCGATCACGAGCTGGGTGCAGGTGATGATCGGCCAGGGCATCCTGCCGCAGCGCTATCACCCCGTCGTCGATCAGCTGCCTGATGCGGAACTCGACGAGCTCGTCGGCGGTGTAAAAAAAGTCATCGCGACCTGCGTCGATGCGATGCCGCCGCACCAGGCTTTTATCGACCGCTACTGCAAGGCGCCACCGATGGTGCCGGCGTAGCATGTGAGGATGCGATGGTGAAAGCCGGAATATTGACTATAGCAATCGTCGCGCTGATCGCCTGCGCCACGCAATCACACACCGCGCCCGCGCCGCACAATTTTGCGAGTCTGCCGAAAGCGCAGCAGACGATGCTCGACGATGTCGAGCATCGCACCTTCAACTATTTTCGCGACAGCGCGAATGCCGACAACGGCCTGATGCCGGATCACTGGCCGCAAACGCCGGGCAGCGATTATTTTTCGTCGATCGCCTCGGTTGGTTTCGGGCTCACCGCCTACGGCATCGGTGTCGCGCGCGGCTGGATGCGCCGCGAGGAAGCGGTCAGGCGCACGCTCACCGTGCTGCGTTTCTTCCACGACGCGCCGCAAGGCGATGCGTCCGATGCGAGCGGCAATCACGGCTTTTTCTACCATTTTCTCGACATGCAAAGCGGGCTGCGCTTCAAGCATGCAGCGTTCGTGGAGCTGTCGTCGGCCGATACGGCATGGCTGATGTACGGCGTCTTGTTCGCGCAATCCTATTACGACCGCAACGACGCCGACGAGAAGGAAATTCGCCGCCTGGCCGACGAGATTTTCCGCGCCGTCGACTGGAAATGGTTCACCGACGGCAATCCGCTGATCGAAGGCGGCTGGACGCCGGAGAACGGCTACGACTACAACTATTATCGCGGCTACAACGAGGCGCTTGGTCTGTACATCCTTGCGCTCGGTTCGCCGACGCACGGCCTCGGCCCCGAGACGTGGACGCGCTGGTCGCAGACCTACGACCGCACCTGGGGCGAGTTCCAGGGCCAGACGCATCTCGGCGGCGCGCCGCTGTTCTGGCACCAGTATGCGCATGCGTGGGTCGACTTCCGCGGCATCCAGGATGCCTACATGCGCGGCAAGGGCATCGACTACTTCACCAACGCGCAGCGCGCGGCGCTGTCGCAGCGCGAATACGCGATCCAGAATCCGCTGCGCTGGACCGATTATGGCTCGACCATCTGGGGACTCACTGCGTGCAACGGTCCGCGCGTGAGTGCGCGCGCGGGCGAACCCGATCGCTATGCGAGCGATCCCAAACCGTTCTATGGCTATTACGCGCGTGGCGTCGGACTCGGCTACAACGTCGACGACGGCACGATTGCGCCGACCGCGGCGGTGGCGTCGATCGCGTTCGTGCCCGAAGTCGTGATTCCGACGATCGAGGCGATGCAGCGGCGCTATGGCGAAAATGTCTACACGCGCTATGGCTTCGTCGATGCGTTCAATCCGAGTTTCCGCTTTACCGACCGGCCGCTGCGCACCGGCAAGGTCGTACCCGATGCGGGCTGGTTCGACACCGAATACATCGGCATCGATCAGGGGCCGATCATCGCGATGATCGAGAACTACCGCAGCGATCTGGTATGGAAAGTGATGCGCAAGAATCCGTATATCCGCAGCGGATTGCAGCGTGCCGGATTCAGCGGCGGATGGCTCGGCAAGTCCACGCACAAAGAAAGCGCGGCGATGCGTCATGTGGCGCCGAAGGCTGCGGCACCAAGCGATTCCGCGACGGCTGCGCAGCCGAAATGAACCTCCAGCGTGTCCTGCGACGCATGCTGCTTGCCGCAGCGCTGGGCATGACGGGATGCGCCGCGCCCGATGCCGACGAGCGCGCGGCCACGCATGCGAGCACCACGACGCAGACCGGCGCGCTCGATGGCGCCGCGTACCGCTTTGACATTCCGGCAAACTGGAACCACCAACTCATCGTCTACTATCACGGTTATTCAGTCGACCCGATCGTCTTTCGCGACGGCGAGCCGCTGTCGCCGATGTTCGCGCCGCTGCTTGCCAGGGGTTACGCGCTGATCCAGTCGGCTTATTCGCAAACCGGCTGGGCGATGGAGCAGGCCTATACCGAAACTGAAGCGCTGCGGCGCAAGTTTGCGTTGCTGCATGACGAACCCAAACGCAGCTATGTGATGGGCATGTCGATGGGGGGCGCGCTGACTGCGCTCACGATCGAGACCAAACCCGAGATCTACGCGGGGGCGCTGTCATTGTGTGGCGCGCTCCCTATGAGCGCTCGCATGCTGCAGCACGATTTCGATACGCTTGCCGCATTCGACCATTATTTCCCTGGCGTCATCGGGCCGCTCGTGCCGGTACGCGTCGACTACCTGCCCGATGCGAGTGCGCAACATCGCTTTGAACAGGCGCTCTTGTCGAATCCGCAAGCTGCGCGGTCGCTGCTTGGCGTCTACGGAGCGCCTGCGGACATGCGTTCGCTGGCCGACGTACTGAGCTTCGATGTTTACATCGTCGGCGAACTGCAGCGTCGCGCGGGCGGCAATCCGTTCGACAACGGCGGCGTGGTCTACAGCGGCTCGCAGGACGACGCCGAACTCAATCGCAACGTCATGCGCTATCGCGCCGATGCACAGGCCGCCGACTACCTTGCGCATTGGTATACGCCGACCGGCAAGCTCACGCGTCCGCTGCTTGCGTTGCATGACAGCGGCGATCCGCTCGTGCCCGCGGCAGGCGCGCTCGAATATGCGCAAATCGCGCAGCGCGCGGGCAATGGCGAGCGTTTCGTGCCGCAATTCATCGCGCGCGTAGGCCATTGCGTGTTCACCCCGGCCGAGATCGGCTACGCGTTCGAGGAACTCGTGGATTGGGTCGAACGCGGCAAGCGGCCCGAAGCGGGCAATCTGCACTGAGCGCGTCGGCACGAGCGATTTAGGTGATCCGGTTCTGCGCCTTTTTACGTTTGCTTAGCGGCAATCCCTGACGCACGATCGAATGTGTCGAAAGTCACACTTGACATTCAAAATTGTTACAAGTAACGTTACGTGTAACATCAGTGAGCCTATCGCCATTAAACAACGTTCCGCCGATTCCCAGCGTCAACAGGCTTTTCGCGAGCGCATGCGCGCGCGGGGCCTGGTCGCACGTCAGGTATATATTCGTCCCGCCCATGCTGAGGTTTTAGCTATGCTCGAAATGAGCTTGCGCGAACCGGTTCTTTCCCCGTCTCTCTTACAGATCAAGGATTACGCCGCCATGACGCAACCGTGGACCACCCCAGCCTTGTTCGACGCACTCGAAACGCACGTCGCGCGCGAGCGCCTGCCGATGAAGCTTGCGCTCGAACCGGGCTCCGAGCCGACCATTTCGATCCATCTGCCCGAACATGGCGATCTCGCCATACACTTGGCAGCCTCGGGCCAGCAGCTGTTCGTCTCCACGCCGTTGTGCTTCGGCTCAGAGGTAAACGATCGCGCCAAATTCAACGATGCCTGCCTGCGTCTCAATCCGATCAACCCGCTGTCGAACATCGGCTTGCAGAGCTTCGACGGCGAAGATGTCTATATGGTGTTCGGTGAGCTCTCGACGCGTTCGCCGATCGCGAACATCGTCGAGGAAATCAGCATGCTCGCCGACAATACGCTGCAGGCCGCGCAGGCGCTGCAGAGTTTCATTCAACGCGCCTAATTTTCGGCAACTGATTTTTACCGGAGTTTTCAGATGAGCATTCTCGAAAAGATCCTCACCCTGTTCCGCGGCGCCGCGACCGAAGCGGGCCAGTCGATCGTCGACAAGAATGCCGTGCGCATTCTCGACCAGGAAATCCGCGACGCACAGAATGAAAGCGTGCGCGCCAAAGATGAACTCGCACGCCTGATGGCACAACAAAAAATTGCCGCCGACAAGCTTGCCGCGAAGGACGCGAAGAAGGCCGAGTACGAAGGCCACATCCAGCGCTTGCTTGCATCGGGCGACCAGAACCTCGCGCGCGATGTCGCGACCAAGGTGGCCCAGCTCGAGTCGGAAGTCGGCGAAGAGCAGAAGAGCAGCACGAGCCTCGCCGCGGCGATCGAAAAGATGCATGGAGCGATCAAGACCGCCGATCGCCGCATCGCCGGACTGCAGCAGCAGGTCGATCAGGTCAAGGTCAACGAGAGCGTGCTGCGTTCGCAAGCTGCGATCTCTGCGCGCTACAGTGGGCAGAACGCCAAGCTCAGCACTGCGCTCGATTCGCTCGACCGCATCAAGACGCGTCAGGTAGAGCAGAGTGCTCGAATCGACGCCGCCGAGCAGCTCGCCAAGAGCGAAGGCGATGGCGATCTCGAAGCGCGCCTGTCCAAGGCGGGTCTGTTGACCGGCGGCAGCGTCAGCGCGGACGATGTGCTTGCGCGTTATCAAACGGTCAAGGTGACGCAGAACGCGCCGGCACAGCTGGCTGCGCCCGATACGAGCGCGGCGCCGGCAGCCGCGAACGCGGCGGCGAAGAACGCTTGATCTGCGCGGCAACTGAAGAAGCACAAGTGCACCGGGGCCACGTGCCCCGGATGAATCGACGCGCGAAGGGGACGATCCATGCAATGGTTCGGCAGCGGCAAGACGCAATCTGATTCGGCGAATCTGCCTTACGGCGCACGTTTGCGCGCCGCGGTGCGTTTCGATGATCTGACCTACAAGCTCTATGCGGACAAGTTCGGCTTCGACTGGCCGCAGAGTCCGCAGATCGTCGAGGCGATCGGCGACATCGATCTCGGCGAAGGCAATCGCCTGTATCGTCTGTATCTGACCGACGATGCGTTCATCCAGATCGCCACGGCCAACGGCCAAGCCGGCGATGTGAATCTGTTCGTCTACGCCGAATCGATCAATCCATCGAATCAGGCCGATTTCGAGCGCTGGTGCAGCAGCGGTGCGCCCGCCAGATACCGTGTCGGCGACTACGAGTACGCGCGCGTCTGGGGCGAAGGTCCGACGACCCAGCGCGTGCCGCTCGAGGAACGCGTTTACAAGAAAGACCTCGTAACGCACGAATACGATCTGACGCTGTACACGATGTTGTATTCGCGCGAAGTTGAAGGCTTCGATCG
Source organism: Gammaproteobacteria bacterium (assembly GCA_005877675.1). Lineage (GTDB taxonomy): Bacteria > Pseudomonadota > Gammaproteobacteria > Xanthomonadales > Rhodanobacteraceae > Rudaea. Next base: position 450 of record VBNZ01000069.1, on the reverse strand, counting down.
CGACGAAATGCTGCTCGTTGCGGGCGAAGACTCCGGTCCGAACGACTATGTCGTCAGCCAGGCCATCGGCATTCCGCTCACCACCGCCGAATTCGAAATCACCTAAGGGAGCCACGCCATGCACCCGCAAGTAATGCATTCGCTCAGCACACTGCCGAATTTCCTCATGTATTTCGCCATGGCGCTCGCGCTGACCGGACTTTTTCTCGTTGTATATTTGTGGATAACGCCGCACGATGAACTCAAGCTCGTGCGCGAGAACAAGGAAGCCGCGGCGATTTCGTTCTGCGGTGCGCTGCTTGGCTTTATCCTGCCGCTGGCGACGGCGATCGCGCAGTCCGACGGCATGCTCGATTGCCTGGTCTGGGGCCTGGTCGCGCTGGTGATCCAGTCGCTGACCTTTCTCGCCGTGCGCCTGTTTATGGGCCATCTGTCCGAGCGCATCGCGCA
>VBNZ01000068.1:7883-13712 GCA_005877675.1 Gammaproteobacteria bacterium | reverse complement strand
TCAAGGGGGCAGCGGTTGCATTGTATACCCGCAGGTTCGAATTGCAACGGGCGAATGCAGCACTTTGTATTTTGTAATAATGATACAACGCTGCAGCGCGGCGCATCAGCTTGCGGTCTTATCGGCCGGCTCCTGCACCTGTCTGCGCACGAGCACGCGCGCACCGAGAATGCCGATTTCATACAACAGGCACATCGGTACCGCCAGCATGGTCTGGGACAGTACGTCGGGCGGCGTGAAGATCGCCGCAAGAATAAACGCGCCGACGATCGCGTAGCGCCGGCTTTCAGCAAGTTGCACGGGCGTGACCACACCGAGCAGCACGAGTATCCACAGCACCACCGGCACCTCGAAGCACAAACCGAACGCAAGGAATAGCGTCAGCGCAAAATCGAGGTAACGCCCGATATCCGGCATCACCGTGACGCCGCTCGGCGCGACGCCGCTCATGAACTTTGCCACCGCCGGCAGCACGAAGAAATACGCAAACGCGCAACCGGCATAAAACAGCACGACCGCGGAAACCAGCATCGGCATCGCGAAGCGTTTTTCGTGTTTGTACAGCCCCGGCGCGACGAAGGCCCAAAGCTGATACAGCACCACCGGCATCGCCAGCACGAGCGCGACGAAGAACGCGAGCTTGATCGGCGTAAGGAATGGTGAAATCACTTCGGTCGCAATCATCGAGCCGCCCTGCGGCAGATGTGCGATCAACGGCAGCGCGAGCCAACCGTAAAGTTTATTCGCGAACGGAATCAGCGCGAGCAGCACGACGAGCACGGCGACCGTCGCCTTGAGCAGACGCTCGCGCAATTCGATCAGATGCGAGATGAAACTCTGTTCGCCCTCGCCCTCACCTGCTTCATCGCTCATCGCGGATCTGCCGGCGGCGGAATCTGATTCGGATGAATCGTGTTCGGCGGCGACGCCGAATCTGCCGGCGGCGGCCCGGCTGGATCAGGCACGGGCGGTGTTGTATCCGCGGCGATCTCGCCCGCCGAGTTTTTGATTTCCGCCGACGCTGCATGCATATCGCGCTGCAAATCGGTCGCGGTCTGCCTGGCCTCGGCGAGGCTGCGCTTGAACTCCTCCGCCTCGAGTTCGCGCTCGATCTCGTCGCGCACGCTCTGCCAGCTCGCGCGCGCGCGGCGCACCAGCGCGCCGGCGGTACGTGCGACCTTGGGTAGACGCTCGGGACCGAGCACGACCAAGGCGACGACCGCGATCAGGCCGATCTCGCTGAAGCTGAAGTCGAACATGCGAAATCGATAATCGGGCTACTTCGACTCGTTATGTTCGGACGATTTGCTTTCACTGCCGGACGCGCCGGTCGGCGGATCGGCCTTGAGCTGCTGCGCCTGCTGATCGGGCTCTTGCATGCCCTTGCGGAAACTCTTGATCGCCGCGCCCACGTCCTCGCCGATGTTGCGCAGGCGCTTGGTGCCGAACACCAGCGCCACGATCGCCAACACCACGAGCCAATGCCAGATGCTCCAACTACCCATTGCGATTCTCCAAAAGCCTGCGACTTACTCTAAGCACGGATTGCGACGTTCGCCACCGCACGAAGGTTTCTAGTGCGCAGTGTACTCCTCCAGCCGATCGCGGAAATCGACGACCACATTCGGCACGTTGCTGACCTGCCCGGCGAAAATGCGCCTCGGCGTGATGCCGTTGCCATAGACCGCGGCGTTCGCATCGTTGTCGATCGAGATCACCGAGCCGTCGAGCGCCGCGCCGGCGAACAGGCCGCGTGCGCGCGAGTAGGAATAAATCTCAGCCTTGAGCGAGGCGTCGGTCGACGCCTGTGCCGTGCGTCCGACCGGGCCCGCGGCGGCCGACGCATCCGCGCCGAGCGTGAACTTGCCATGCACGATCGAATCGACACCGCGCTGCGTGCGGAACACCAGCACTACGTCGGTCGAGGACACCCCCGCCTGGAAGCCGATGCTGCCGCCCGACATGCTGATGAAACTCGGATTGCTCCAGGTACCGCTATCGGTCTTGACCGAAATCAGACCGAGGCCATGGCGGCCGCCGAGCACGAGGCCCGCCTTGATCACGTCGGGTATCACCGCGACCGCGTAGGCGTTGGCGATCATGTCGCTCGGCACACGCCGGTCTGGTGCCTGCAGGATTTCGCGCAACACGCGCACGGCATTGTTGACGCGCTGGGTTTCGGCTTCGCCGGCATGGACTTGCGCCGCGCACAGCAAAGTCAGCGACAGCATGAACTGAGCGAGTTTCAAGATGGAACTCCTGAGGACAACGGGACGTGGCCAAAGGTAACGCGTCCGCGATGAATGCGCTGCGAACGATCTTTAGGTTTCAGCGGCGCGTGCGTGATGCGAGCGGCAGGCTCGCGCAACCGATCATCAACAGCATCAGACTGATGAGGCCGTTAAATGAAAGCGTCGGTGCGGATGCCGTCGATGGCGGATCAACCGATGTGGTGCAAACCGGCGGTGTGATGGCCAGCCCGGTCAGGCCTTCCTGCTGCAGCGACGCCGGCCCGGTAATCGCACCGAGTTTGGTCAAGGTGCCGTTCGGCGCGATGGTGGCGAGATTGCTCCACGTTTCCAACGTCGGAGGAATATTGTTGAGTATCGCCCAGATCTGCCCGGTGGCATCCAATCCCGGGCTGATCGCATGCACGGCGCCATCCGTGCCGCCATACGCGCCGACCAGAGTGGTCGCGCCAGTCGATGTATTGACCGCGTAGAGCTTCTGATTGGTCTGACTGCCAGTCGCCAGCACCGCTGTACTCTGCGCGGCAAGGCCAGTGATGGGGTTATTGCTGAGCGTGCCGATGAGCGTCGTTGCACCGGTTGCAAGATTCACCGACCAGAAGTTGCCAGTCGTACCTGAGGCGAGCCAGGCCTTGCCATCGCAGGTGATCGTCATGCTCAGATCCGGGCCATCATTGGCGGCGCCCGGTCCGGAAAGATTCAGGGGTCCCACGAGCGTCGCCGCGCCGTTGATTCGATTTATTTTGACCAGGACTTTCAGATCGCCGGCAACGGCGTATAGCTGGCCGGATGGATCGTAGCTCAGACCACGAATATTGAACGGATTGAGACCGTTAACCAAGCCGCCGAAGTTCTGCACGGAAGGCCCGACCAAGGTCGCGGTGCGCGTGGCGAGGTCGATGCTAAATAACGATGCTTGATTGCCGAACGCCGAAGGAACGACCGCTTCGGCATAGGCGATCGACGCCGCATTCGCCGAGGGAACGGCGACGGCCAGCACCAGCCCAGCAATGTAGGCGCGCAGGGACATCGGAGTCTTTCGTTTTACTTATAATATTTTGGTAATCGTCTGCTGCAACGGGCGTAGCCGCAGCGGTTCGATACTAACATGTCGATCAAGAAAAACAAGACCTTACCGCAGCACCTCCAGGACGTTCATGCCTTCGAGTCGCCAACCCGCAAGCCCAAGATCGCGTAGCGCGACGGCATCTTCAGCCCAAGTTCTTGGGTGCGCTTGCGCCGCGACCGGCGAAACAGCGTGAATCCGCCGTCCTCGCCCGTGCACCCCGCGCCTGCCGCGGTCGTACTGGTCAATCTCGGCACCCCTACGGCGCCGACCGTCACGGCCGTGCGCCGCTATCTGGCCGAATTTTTGTCCGATCGGTGCGTGATCGACACGCCACGCTGGCTGTGGTGGCCGATCCTGCATGGCGTAATCCTGCGCATACGCCCGCGCCGCTCGGCGCACGCCTACGCGAAAATCTGGACCTCACAGGGTTCGCCGCTACTGGTGCTTAGCCGCGCGCTCACAGAGCGCGTACGAGATCTGTTTGCATCCGAAGGTATACGCGTCGAACTCGCGATGCGCTATGGCGAGCCAGCGCTCGAGGCCACGTTATCGCGTCTGCGTAGCGAAGGCGTCGAACACGTCCTGATCCTGCCGCTATATCCGCAGTACGCCGGCGCGTCGACCGGCTCCGTGCGCGATATGGCAGCGCATGTGTTGGCGCATCCGCCGCCGGCCTGGCATTGCGTTCGTGACTACCATGACGATGGGGGCTACATCGACGCGCTCGCACGCAGCGTGGAGGCGCACTGGCAGCAATACGGCCGCGCCGAGCGCCTGCTGCTTTCCTATCACGGTCTGCCGCAGCGTTATGTGGACGCAGGCGATCCTTACCTTGCCCAATGCCAGACGACAACGCGCCTGCTGCGCGAACGCCTCGGCCTGGATGAGAATCAGCTGACGATGAGTTTTCAGTCGCGTGTCGGACGCGAAGTCTGGCTCGGCCCGGATACCGAGAGCGTCCTGACCGCATGGGCGCAGGGCGGCGCACGCGAAGTGCAGGTGCTGTGTCCGGGTTTTGCGGTCGACTGCCTGGAAACGCTCGAAGAGGTAGCGATCCGTTATCGCGAGGAGTTCCTCACTGCGGGCGGGGCGCGCTTTGAATACATCCCAGCGCTCAACGACAGCGACGCGCACGTGCAGGCACTGGCGGCTTTGATACGTCGCCATCTGGGCAGTTGGCAAAAGGAGTCACTGCGTGCAGGCGCGTGAGCTGACACTGGAACTGCCGCATCTGCGCATCGCCGCGCGTGCCTGGGGCGATCCTTTGCTGCCGCCGCTGCTCGGCCTGCATGGCTGGCTCGACAACGCGGCAAGCTTCGATGCGATCGCACCGCACCTGGGCACACATTTCCACTTTGTGGCACTCGACTTTGCCGGGCACGGGCGTTCCGCCCACGCGTCACCGGGCATCGCCTACCGTTTCGTCGATGGCGTGTTCGATGTGCTCGCTGTGGCAGATGCGCTTGGCTGGAAGAAATTCGACCTGCTCGGTCATTCGATGGGCGGTGCGATTGCAAGCCTTACGGCTGCCGCGTGCCCGGAACGCGTCGCGCGCTTGGTTGCGATCGAAGCGCTCGGCGCGCTGACGACACCGGCCGAACAAACCACCGCGCAGTTGCGCCGCGGGTTGACGCAAACACGCGACCTGGCGAACAAACCGCTGCGTGTGTTCCCGAGCGCGGCTGATGCGATCACCGCGCGCGTGCAAGCAAACGGCCTTTCGCGCACCGCGGCCGAACTGCTCGTACTGCGCGGAATCAAACCGGTTCCAGGCGGCTATTCATGGTCATCGGACCCGCGCCTCACCGCGGCGTCGCTGCAACGCTTCACCGAAGCGCAAGTGCTCGACCTCGTACAGCACATCGCAGCGCCGACGCTGTTGATCCTCGCACCCGATTCGACGGTGAAGCCCGTGCCCGAAGCTGCGTTTGCGGAGCGCATTGCCCACGTGCCGCAGATCGAAGTGCGGCATTTGACGGGTGGACATCACCTGCACCTGGAGAACCCGCAATCGGTGGCGCAGGCTATCCTCGATTTTCTGCTGCGCCAGACCGAACGCTCACACGCTGCTCAGGCCTGAATCAGACGCTCCAACTCGGCTTTGAGCGCATGTCCGCGCGCTTTGAGCCACTCGCGCTGAGTGCGCCAATCCGGACACAGCGACTCGACCAGATTCCAGAAGCGCGGCGAATGGTCGCGATAGCGCAAATGGCACAGCTCGTGGATCACGACGTAGCGCAATGCCTCCGGCGGCGCGAGGGCGAGGGCAAGATCGAGCGTGACCACATCGCGCGTGTCCAGACTGCCCCACAAACTCTTCAAGGCCTTCACGCGCACACCCGTGGGCGCGCGTCCGAGCTCGGGCACGTAGCGCGCGAGGTGGCGCGACACATCGCGGCGGATCTGCGCCTGCAAGAACGAATGCAGCAGCGCACGCGCGACGACGAGGCTGCGCTGATTATGTGGCTTGGTCAGCGTGAGCACGACACGGTCGTCGACCAGCTCGATGTG
>VBNZ01000068.1:7200-7836 GCA_005877675.1 Gammaproteobacteria bacterium | reverse complement strand
GGCAACAGCGGCGGCGGTGCGTCCTCGATCTGCAGTTCGTCGAGTTTGCGCTCGAGCCAGTTCGCATGCTTGCGCAGGAAGGCGAATACCTGCGCCGGATGCGTGCCCGAGGGATACGACACACGCGCACCGCCCGACGTGACGGTCAGGCGCAGCCGGCGCGCGCGCGGATGCGCCGCGCGCAGCACCTTGATCGTTTCGCCGTCAGGCGTCGGAAGTTCGAGATAGTTTTCCTGCTGCTCTGCCAAGGTCATCGTAGTTACCCTTTTTGCCTCGGCGTCGCGTAACCGGATGGCTTATTTGTCTTTGGGCCGGAGTAGCCCAAACCACTCTTCCAGTCTTTCAAACAACCGTCTCAATTCCAGAGACATCAGCGCGAACACCGCATCGAGCTCGGCCGTCGCATTGTCCTTGCCTTCTTCGCCCAATGCATCCTGAACCTGATCCAGGAACCGCACTTTGCGTACCACCAGCTCCTCGTCGAGGGTAAACGCAAGCCGGTCTTCAAACACCAGACCCAGCGCAAAAACCTGCTTTCCCGACTTGAGATGCTCCCTCACCTCGTCGGTTTCAAGCTCCTGCCGCCGGCATTTCACCACCGCGCCAGCCTCGACCGGATCGCGCAATTCGCACTCG
>VBNZ01000068.1:0-7114 GCA_005877675.1 Gammaproteobacteria bacterium | reverse complement strand
CTGCCGCCTTCTTGCTCGCAGTATCGACGACCAACCAGCCCTGTTCTGTGTCCAGATAAGCACTGCGCTTTGACAAGCGTATGAAAGCGCGCGGCAAAAGATCGGTCAACACTTCTTCTTTGAGCCGTTTACGCTCGCGCGCACCCGGTCTTTTGCCTATCTTTTCGGCGATTTTATCCAATCTTGCAGACAATTCATCGTTTATAACGGAAGTTGGCAGCAATTTGTCCTCGCCACCCAGCGTGACGAGCGCAAAGGTATCGACCCGGTGAACCAGTTCCTCCGATGTGCGGCCATAGGGCGAAACGAAACCGCGCGTGGACAGCTCGATTGGGCCACAGGCGCGCAGACGCTTTTCGGCGAGATCGGTTTCGAGGGATTTAAAGGTTTTGGCGAGGGCGGCGGAAAAACGGAACAACGTCAGGTTACGAAACCACATCAGGACTTCCAGAAAGAAAGAGTCGGTATCAAAAAAAATGGCGGCGTGCGCTCACGCCTTGTCCTCGGCGCCTTCGCCGAGCAGCCATGCAGTCTGCGAAGGTCGCGCGGGCGTGCGCGCGCCGAGCGCGGCGAAATCGAAAAGATCGCGATCGGCGAGCTGCGAGGGCGCGATTGAAGTCATTGCACGGAATGCGCTCTCGCTGCGCCCGGGGTACTTTCTCTCCCACTCATGCAGCATGGCCTTGATCGCCTTGCGTTGCAGCGTTTCCTGCGAGCCGCACAGATTGCACGGCATGATCGGAAATTCGCGCAAGCTCGCATATTCGGCGATATCGGTTTCCTTGCAGTAGGCGAGCGGACGGATCAATACGTGCTTGCCGTTGTCCGACAGCAGCTTCGGCGGCATCGCCTTCAACTTCGAGTGATGGAACATGTTGAGAAACAGCGTCTCGACGATGTCGTCGCGATGGTGGCCGAGCGCGATCTTGCTGAAGCCTGCGCGCTCCGCGTGCGCGTACAGCGCGCCGCGGCGCAGGCGCGAGCACAGGCTGCACATGGTCTTGCCTTCGGGTATCACACGCTGCACGACGCTATAGGTGTCCTGCTCGAGAATTTCGAACGGCTGCTCGATCGAACGCAGATAGTTCGGCAGGATCGTCGCGTCGTAACCGGGCTGTTTCTGGTCGAGATGCACCGCGACCAGTTCAAAACACACCGGTGCCTTGGCCTGCAGCTGGCGCAGCACGTCGAGCAGAGTGTACGAATCCTTGCCGCCCGACAGGCACACCATCACGCGATCGCCGTCCTCGATCATGTTGTAGTCGGCGATCGCCTGTCCGACCTGACGGCGCAGGCGCTTGGCCAGTTTGGTCGCATCGAGACGTTGAGCTGCAAGAGCGGTCATGCTGAAAGAAGGCTGAGAGCAGAAGGGGAGTCGGCTGGAAACAGAGGCGTTGGCCCGGCGCGTATTGTAAGGCCATGCGCGATGCCTCGCGCGAGGCGCTACACTTTGCGCTTCGGTCCAAGGATTTACGCTGTGCCGCTAGAGCCTTCCGAAATTACCCGCCAGCTCGTCGAGCTGCGCGTTGAGCACCGCGATCTGGATGTCGCGATTGCCAAGCTCGCGACTGATCCTTCCTGCGACGATCTGCAGCTCAAGCGCATGAAAGTACGCAAGCTGCGACTCAAGGACATGATTGCTTATCTTGAGAGCAAACTGATCCCGGATCTGGATGCGTGACGCGATTCGTCGCGAACCGCGTCGCATCTCAAGCATGCAGGAGGGGTTCGACGATCGAACCTCTACGATTCATTCGGTCGAATCCGCAACCTCATCTACCAGCGCCTCGCGCCGCTCAGGCGTGAGCTTCAAAATGCCATGGCGGATTTCGCGCGACAGAATCAGTTTCGCGTCGCTCACGATGTTCTCGAGTTCGGCATCGAACGCGAGCTTGCCGGCACCGTCAGGCCAGATCACCTTGCGTTCGCGCAGCTTCTGAATGAATCCGCGGAACAGCGACTTGTCGAAGAACTCCGGTGCGTTGAACGCATGCAGCAGAGACAGGCGCTGTGCGGTCAATGTGCATAGATTTTCGAGCTCGCCCGCGGAAAGAGCGTTCTGCCCGTTGCGCACGAGCGCCGCGATAGCGATGTAATAGCGCTCGATCGCCTGCAGCAGGCTTTGCGCGAGCACGCGCAGCTGGAACGCGCCATCGCCCTGGCCCGGCCCGCGCGACAGGATGCGGTTTTCGCCGTCACCCTCGAGCAGGCCGCGCGCGACAAAGAAATCGATCGTCTTCCGTCCACGGCAGGAACAGCTCTGCCTGCACGAATGGATAGACCACACGCCCGAGGCGCAGAATCGATGCGCGCGCCATGCGTCGATTGTTGAGGAAGCAGCAGCCGATCCACGCCGCCGTCGCGAACAGATGCAGCACGTTGTTGCGGAAATACGAGAGCAGCACCGCGCTCTTGCCTTCCGCTGTGAGTACGTCGCCGAGCGGATGCGTCACGCGCGTGATCGCCTTCATCTGCTCGCCGTAGGCGATGATCGCCGGCGCATCGAGTTCGGTTACGGTCACGCGGTCGGAATAGGGCAGGGCGGTGAGCAGCGTGCGATACAGTTCGATCTGTGCGATGAGATCGGCCTCGGCCATCGCATGCTTCGGTGTTGATAGCAGCGCGAGCGCGAGCAGGTTGATCGGATTGACGTCGGCGGCGCGGTTGATATTGACCAGGATGCGTTCAGACAACGCATCGACGGCGCCACGCAGCCACTTCGGCTTCGCGTCCGGGTCGTCGGTCGCTGCGCGCCAGTTCGGATCGACGCGGTCGAGCAGCGGCTCGAGAAACACCGGTTCGCCGAAATTCACCGCAACCGAGCCGTAGTTCTCGCGCAGCGCACCGAGGCTCTTGATCAGGCCCCACCAGGATTCCTTTTGCTTCGGCTCGCCCGATAGCTCGCCGACATAGGAATCGCCTTCGATGATTTTTTCGTAGCCGATGTAGACCGGCTGGAACACGACCGGCCGGTGCGATTCGCGCAGGAAGCTGCGCAGCGTCATCGACAGCAGACCGCCGCGCGGCGCGAGCGTGCGCCCGGTACGCGAGCGGCTGCCTTCGATGAAGTACATCATCGACACACCGCGCGCGAACAGCTGGCTCATGTATTCGCGAAACACGGTCGAGTAAAACGGATCGGAAAAACTGCGACGCAGGAAAAACGCGCCGCCCCGGCGCAGCAGCGGGCCGATCAGCGGCAGATTCAGATTGATGCCCGCCGCAATATGCGGCACGGCGAATCCGTGGCGATAGAGTAGATACGGCAGCAATGCGTCGTCGATCGTGCTGCGGTGGCAGGGCACGTAAATCACTTCGTGTCCCGGCGCAATCGCGCGCAGCTTGTCGAAGTGATGCATGCGCACGCCGTGGTAAATCTTTTCCCACAGGCCGGTCAGCAGGAACGACGCCGAACGCACGACCAGATGCGACTGGTCCGCGGCTATCTCCCAGGCGAAATTACGCGCCTTGTCGACAGCCACGCTGCGCGAGATGCCCTCCTTGCTCGCATTGGTGTCGATCGCCGCCTGCACCGGGGGGGCATTGACCAATGACTCGATCAAGGTACGCCGATGCGACAGATCCGGTCCGATCACCACCGCACGCTGGCGGCGGAAGTGCGCGCGCAGCACACGCGACACCTTGCGCAGCGTGTTCGGCGCATCGCGCTCGAGCGTCAGCACACCGCGCAGCGATACCGGGGGGGCGAAATGCACGATCGTGCCGCGCCCATTGAGCAGCAGTGCAAGCAGGCGGCGGAAGCGGCCGACCACACCCCAGTTTTCCGCGAACAACACACGGAACCAGCCGGAGTCGCGGTCGGGTGCGCGCCCGACAAAGATCGACACGGGGATCACTTGCACATCGACTTCAGGATGCGCGCGCACGCTGTCGAGCAGTTGCGCGAGCGTCTGCGAATGTGTCTTCGAGCGCGGGCGGCGGAACCAGGCGCCATCGCGACGCGACAAGGCGAACATCGCACGCTGCGCATGCGCCAGGCCGGCGATGCCGAGCGGCCCCAGCGGCTCGGGCATTGCCGCTTCCTTGCAGGCTTTTTCGAGTATCAACGCGTCGGACAGGCCGTAGCGTTCGATCACATAGCAGACCGGCACATCGGGCAGACACGCTGCGCGCGGATCGACCGGCTCACGGTGGATGCGTACCCATGGGTCGGTAAGCCATCCAAGCAGGCGCAGCCACCACGAGGCGAGTACCTCCGGCGGACTGGGCTGCGAGGAAACCGGCTGATCCATACCGGAGATTGTACGCGGCATGACCATGTTCAGATGTTCTGCAGACAGCGACGGCGCCCGCAGGCGCCGTAGTGTACCGAAATGACGGCGCTTACTTTGCCGCCGGCGCCGGCGCCGGCGCCTGTGTGGGCGCGGTGACGGCAGGGTTTTCTTCGGCGAGTTTTTTCTGCCACTTCTCAATCGCCTGCTTGCCGTACCACTTGCCATCGACACGCACGAGATCGCTCTCGGTGGTGAACGGCTGGTCGAACGCGGAGTAGGTCACCTTGACCTTGGCCGTGTCGCCGGCGTTGCTCAGCGTCTCGGCCTTGATCGAGTCGAGCGACTGGTCGAGCTTGAGCCCGTACACTTCCAGCACACGCTTGACGCCGCCGAGCGCGATGCCGGCCTTGAGCATGCCCTGGTCGTAGCTGAGCGCATGCACTTCGTCGAGCGATTTGAAATTGAGATCGCGCGCGGTCTGGCACACGGCCGTGATCGCCGCCTTGACCAGCGCAGGATCGGTGAACTTGACGCTCTGCGCCCAGGTGCCGGCAGCGGTCACCAGCGCCGTGGACTGCTTCTTCTGCTCTTCGGTCACATCCTTGCTCTGCTGGATCGAGCTTTGCACGAAGCCCTGGCCCATCGCGATCAGCATCGGCATCTGCGCCGCGCTTTCCTGATCGAACTTCTTCAACTGCGGTTCGAGTTCGGCGTAGAGCTTGTCTTCGGCGCCCGGCGCCGTGAGCTTGGTCATCTGTTCGACGAATTTCTTGCGGTCGTCATCGGTGATGGGTTTTTCGGCCATGTGCTTGGCCCAGTCGGCCTTGATCTTGGCGACTTCGGGCGCGGGCATCGCGGCGCTGAGGAACGCATTGATGTCGTTCGCGCGCAGTGCGCGCGCAGAGGCGAGGATGGCTGCGTCGGGCGTCGCCGCGGGCGCAGTGACGGCAGGCGCCGCAGCCGGCTTGTTTGCGGCCTGCTGTTCTTCGTTCTTGCCGCAAGCAGCGACGAGGGCGGTGAGCGCCAGAACCAGCGCGGTGCGTTTGAAATAGGTCGACATGACACGGTCCAGTGAGCGTGAGGAGATGCGCGACTGTAGTGAGCGCAATCACGCTTGGCAAGCGCGATCAGTCATGCTGACGCAGTATTCGCCGCACAAAAAAAGGACGGCATTTCGCCGTCCGGCAGAGTTCCTGGCTTAAAGCCAGTTAGGAAACCTTCTTGTTCTTTGCGGTGTTCTTGTCAGTACAGCTTTTCGGTGATCGGGCGTCGTTGTTTTTGGCAATCACTTGCAAAGCTATGGTGCCGAAGCGCTTAGTTATGAATATACTTAAATCACATTGCTAATGCAATACCTTACAATACATGCTTTAAATATTTGAAAAGTATGTGTTTTGTTCAAATGACAGCGTTGTCAATCAATCGGCCAGCAGATCGGCCAGGCGTGCCAGATGCGAAGAAGCCAGCTCGCGCTTCGCCTCGGCGTCCTGCTCAGCATCGAGTCCGTCGCAATGCAGATCCGCCGGCGGCAGTTCGGCGATGAAGCGGCTGGGCTCGTTGTGCACGAGCTCCCCATAGCGGCGCGAACGCGCGGCGTAGGACAGGCACAAGCTTTCGCGCGCGCGCGTGATGCCGACGTACATCAAGCGGCGCTCTTCTTCGAGGCGGCCTTCGTCGATACCCGCCTCGTGCGGCAATCTGCCTTCGGCGACGCCGACGATATTGACGAATCGAAATTCCAGCCCCTTGGCCGAGTGCAGCGTCATCAGGCGCACCGCATTGCCGGGATCCTCCCGATCGGCATGGGTCAGCAGTGCGAGTTGCGCGGCAAGGTCGGCAACCGCGCTCGCGTTCTTCTGCATCGCACGGAACCAGTCGGCGAGTTCGGCGAGATTCTGTACACGGCGTGCGCGCACGGCCGCGTCTTTCGTCTCCGCTTCAAGATGGGCGTGATAATGCGTGTGCTGCACGACGCGATCGACGAGATCGGCAGCGCTCAGCGTCCGCGACGCATTTTCCAGCTCACCGATCAGTTCGACGAATCCGGCGAGCGCCGTGGCCGAACGCGGCGCTAGCTGCTTCAGCACCGCATCGCTATGCGACGCGCGCAGCATTGACGCGTGTCGCGCCTGCGCGAGCTCGCCGAGTTTTTCCAGCGTGGTCGCGCCGATATCGCGGCGCGGCACGTTGGCGATGCGCACGAAGGCCGCGTCGTCGTCGGGATTGGCGATGAGGCGCAGATACGCGAGCACGTCCTTGACCTCGGCACGTTCGAGGAACGCCGTACCGCCGGTCAGGTGATACGGCACCTGCATCAGGCGCAGCGCCTTCTCCAGCGCGCGCGATTGGTGATTGCCGCGGTACAGGATGGCGAATTCGCTCCACGGCGCCTTGTGCTTCTGCGCCAGATGCGCAATGCCCGCCGCAATACGCTCGGCCTCGTGCTCGTCGTCGCGGCATATCAGCACGCGGATCGGCACGCCCTCGGCGTGCTCGCTCCACAGCTGCTTCACGTGCGCATGCGGGTTGTGTGCGATCAGGGCATTCGCCGCGCGCAGGATGCGCTTGCTGCAGCGATAGTTTTGCTCGAGCTTGATCACCTTGAGTGCGTCGTAGTCGCGCCCAAGCTGATCGAGGTTCTCAGCGTTCGCGCCGCGCCAGGCATAGATCGACTGATCGTCGTCGCCGACCGCGGTCAATGCGCCGCGCGCGCCGGCGAGTTGGCGCAGCAGGCGATACTGCGCATTGTTGGTGTCCTGATATTCGTCGACAAGCAGATAGCGGATGCGTTCCTGCCACGCCGCACGTACCTCGTCGTTGCTTTCGAGCAGCGCCAGCGGCAGGCGGATCAAATCGTCGAAATCGACTGCGTTGAATGC
>VBNZ01000067.1:21146-22894 GCA_005877675.1 Gammaproteobacteria bacterium | reverse complement strand
CTGTTCGCCGAGATGGCGCTTGGCATCGCCGAGCGACTTGGTTTCCCAGAATTGCTCGCGCACCTTGTCGCCGCGGCCGCGGATCGCAAGCATGCGCCAGGCGTTGGTGATGATGAAATACAACGAGCCGAGCGACATGATGACCAGGGTGACGAGTACGACATATCCCAAGGTGTCTTCATGGGCGAGCAGATGTTCAAAACCCATCTGCTGCAGAGCGGCGGCATTGCCTTGTCCGGCAATCGGCGTGGAAGCTGCTTCTTGTAACATAACCTTACCCTTAGTTTGTGTTCCTAAAAACTCGCCGGAGAAAGACCGGCTGCCGTCACATCACATATCAGTCAAGTTGAAATCGACCGGAATCAGCGCGTAGCCCTCGTAAGGCTTACCGCCCTTGGTTCCCGGATTAAACATCCAAGTTTTCGCTGCCGCAATCGCGGCCTGATCGAGCTCGCGGTAACCCGACGATTTCTCGACGTTCACTTCCTTCGGCGTGCCGTCGGTTGAAATCAGCACCTTCAAGATCACCTTGCCGGTGTGATGCTCGCGCACGGCCTGCGGCGGATACTTCGGCGGACGCATGCGACGATAGCTGATGTTTTCGCTCGGCGCGATGTCGACCGGCGGCGCAGGCGGGGCCGGCGGCGCGGGCGGCGGGGCCGGCGTCGACATCGGCGTCGCTTCCTGCGTCACGACCGGCGGTGGGGCCGGAGGCGGCGGAGTCGGCGGTGGCTTGATCTTCTCGACGATCTTCGGCGGCGGCTTCTTTGGCGGCTCCGGCGGCGGCGGTGGCGGCGGTGGCGGCGGCGGTGGCGGTTCGATGAACTCGACCGTCACGATATTTTCACGGCTCTTCTCGCGCGCCTGCGGCGGCTGCACCGGCGCAAGCAACATCAGGAAAAGAAAGCCATGCACCGCAATTGCACCAGCCCACGCGATCGTGCGGCGCCAATTAAAACCAGTCCGTTCTGTTTCTTCTGAAGACATCAGTGCCAACCAATCACGTCGCGAGCTATATCGTGATGGCGCAAGCGTAAAGCGCGCCACCAACCCCTATACGATTGTCTTGACCGCAAGGTACAACAATGCGGGCGGTCTAGACAAGAAATTTATTTTGATCCGAAGCGCCGTCGCGCGGGCAAAAACGCGCGACGCTGCGCCGGTTTTGTACGTCTAGTTCTTCTTCTTGATCTTGACCTGGCCGCCCGCTCCAAGGCGCTGGTCGGCCATCTTCTGCGCGTCGGGGTAGGCGCGCGCTTTCTGCCATGCGGCCCGCGCTTCGCCCATCGAGTCGATCTGGTTGTAGGCGTCGCCCAGCAGGATGTATGCCTGGCCCGGCTGTTTGAGCCCGCCCTTGGCGATCGCCTGCTTGATCGCCTCGATCGCTTCGCGCGCACGGTCAGTCTGCACCATCAGATTGCCGCGCACGTAGTCGACATAGCCATCCTTCGCGAGCGGCGAGGCCTTGGTATACGCAGCTATCGCGTTGCTATCGTCTTGCGCAAGCGCATAGGAGTCGCCGAGCAGCTTGTACATCTCGTACGACGGCTTGACCACACCCTTGTCGATACCTTCCTTGAGCAGCGCAGCGCCCTTCGCCGGCTTGTCGGCCTGATCGTAGAGTTGCGCGCCAAGCTTGTAGTCGGTTTCGTCGGTCAGCAGTCCCTGTGCATGCTCGCGTTCGATCAGCGCGGTCGCCTTGTCGTTCTCTCCGGCCTGTACATAAACGACGAGCGCGTCATGAATCA
>VBNZ01000067.1:15575-21051 GCA_005877675.1 Gammaproteobacteria bacterium | reverse complement strand
GCATACTTCTCGAGGCGATAATCGATATTGCCTTCAAGCGCGTACGAGTCTGCGGTTTCACGCTTACCCTGATCGCGCCAGACCTTGAGCTCGTCTATTGCCGCCCGATATTGCTCGTCGGCGACATAGGCGTTGACGAGATTGAACATCGAGTCGAAGTGACCGTCGTTGTTGAGCGAATTGAGTTCGATCAGCTTCTTGTAGCTGTCGATCGCGCCCTTGTAGTCCTGCGCGTTGAATGCGATGTTCGCCAGCGCCTGCAGCGCGACGCCCTGCGCGTATTTGCTCTTGCTCGACTCGAGGATTTTCTGCATCTCCTCTTTCGCCTTGGCGTCGTCGCCGCCGTTGAGCGCGTCGATCGCTTTCTGCAGCGGCTTGGAATCCGATTCCTTCATGTCGTTCTTGGGCTCGACGCGCGTGCTGTTCGGATAATGCTTCTCAGCATTGCTCTTGGAGCTGCTGCGATCGGAGTCCTTGCCGTGACTGCTACCACTCGGCTGCGGGCTGCCGCCCATCTGCGCCGCTGCCATCGTGCTGGCTAAGCCAAGCACACTAGTTGCACCGATGACAAATAGTATACTAATATATTTTTTCATATGGGCCTCCCTCCGGCATTCGGCTTGGATTGACGCGCGCGTCCCCGCGAACCACGCGGCGCGGAGCGGCGATTCTACTTTGTTAAAGGTTAGCGTTTTGTTGCGCTGGTAGACAGCTCACACGTCGAGATTGGCCACCCGCAAGGCGTTCTGCTCGATAAATTCGCGTCGCGGATCGACCACATCGCCCATCAGCGTCGCGAAGATCTGATCGGCGGCAACCGCATCCTCGATGCTGACCTGCAGCAGGCGCCGCGTTTCCGGATTGACCGTGGTTTCCCATAGCTGCTCCGGATTCATTTCGCCCAGGCCCTTGAAGCGCTGAATCGTACGGCCTTTCTTCGCTTCGTCGAGCAGCCATTGCTGCGCGATCGCGAAGCTTGTGACCGGCGCTTCGTGATTGCCACGGCGAACCACGGCACCGGGCTGGATCAATCCGGCGAGTTGCTGCGCCAGATCGCGCAGCGGTTTGAATTCGCTGCCTGCAAAGAACGCGGACGGCAGCACCTGCGTGGTCGCAAGACCATGATGGCGGCGCTCGATCACGAGTGCGGCGGGATGCTCGGTCGTCGCGCTGCGCACATGCAGGCGATAGTCGGGGCGACCCAAACCGGCACCGTTGATCTTCGCAGAAATCTGCTTGAGCCAGTTCTCGATTGTGGCTGCATCCTGCCACTGCTCTGCACTGGGCGCCACCAGATCGAGCATCGCGTTGAGCACGCCGGTGTCGCAGCGCTGCGACAGGCGCGCTATCTGAGCCTGGGCGGTATGGTAATCGAGCATGAGTTTTTCGAGGCCGGCGCCGGTCAGTGCCGGCGCATCGGGGCTGTACTGCAGTTCGGCGCTGTCGACCGCGTTGCTGACCAGATAGGCGTTGAGCGCCGTGTCGTCCTTGATATACAGCTCCTGCTTACCCTGCTTTAACTTGTACAGTGGCGGCAAGCCGATGTAGATGTAGCCGCGCTCGATCAGCACCGGCATCTGGCGGTAGAAGAAGGTCAGCAGCAGCGTGCGGATATGCGAGCCGTCGACGTCGGCGTCGGTCATTATGATGATGCGGTGATAGCGCAGCTTGTCGACGTTGAATTCCTCCTTGCCAATGCCGGTGCCAAGCGCGGTGATCAGCGTGCCGACTTCGGCGGAAGACAACATTTTATCAAAACGCGCTTTTTCCACATTTAAAATTTTACCCTTGAGCGGCAGCACCGCCTGCGTCTTGCGGTTGCGCCCCTGCTTGGCCGAACCGCCGGCGGAGTCGCCCTCGACGATGAAGAGTTCGCTGAGCGCTGGATCCTTCTCCTGGCAATCGGCAAGCTTGCCCGGCAAGCCGGCGATATCGAGCGCGCCCTTGCGCCGCGTCATCTCGCGCGCCTTGCGCGCAGCCTCGCGCGCGCGCGCGGCGTCGACGACCTTGGCGCCGATCGCGCGCGCCTCGGCAGGATTCTCCTGCAGGAATTCCTCGAACTTCTGGTTGACGATCGACTCGACGATGCCCTTGACCTCGGACGAGACGAGCTTGTCCTTGGTCTGCGAGGAGAACTTCGGATCGGACACTTTGACCGACAGCACTGCGATCAGGCCTTCACGCATGTCATCGCCCGCGAGCGCGACCTTGGCGGTTCTCTGCAAGCCCGAATTCTCGATGTAGTTCGACATGGTGCGCGTCAACGTGTCGCGGAATCCGGCGAGATCGGTACCGCCATCCTTCTGCGGGATATTGTTGGTGAAGCAGAATGTGGTTTCCTGGTACGCATCGGTCCATTGCATCGCAACGTCGACTGTGGTGCTGTCGTTATGCGCCGTGAATGTGATAACTTTTTGATGTAAAGGGGTTTTTAGCTGGGCAAGATGCTCGACGAATGAACGGATACCGCCTTCGTATTCGAATGTGTCGTGCTTGTCCGAACGCTCATCGATAAGCTCGATCTTGACACCGGAATTGAGAAACGACAGCTCGCGCAGGCGCTTGGCGAGAATGTCGTAGTGGAATTCGGTGTTGGTGAATATCACCGGACTCGGATGGAAGCGCACCGTGGTGCCGCGCTGGGTAGTCGGGCCTAAACGCTTGAGCGGATATTTCGGCTCGCCGAGTTGATATTCCTGCTGGTGCTCGTAGCCGTCGCGGTAGATCGTGAGCAGTAAATGATCGGACAGCGCGTTGACTACGGAAACGCCGACGCCGTGCAGGCCACCCGAGACTTTGTAGGAGTTGTCGTCGAACTTGCCGCCCGCGTGCAGCACCGTCAGCGCCACCTCCAGGGCGCTCTTGCCCGTCCTGTGCTTGTCCACGGGGATGCCGCGTCCCCAGTCGGTCACGGAGACCGAGCCGTCCGCGTGTAGCACGATCTTTCGTCGATCGAGTTGTCGACAACCTCGAACACCATGTGATGCAGGCCGGTGCCGTCGTCGGTGTCGCCGATGTACATGCCTGGGCGTTTTCGTACCGCCTCGAGGCCCTTCAATACTTTGATACTGCTGGAGTCGTACTGGTTCGGAGTCTGCTCGGTCATTGATTCACTCGAGAGCGCACGCGCGCGGCGCGTGAGCAAAAAGCCGCTACAACCCTGCTCGCGCAGAGCAACAGACCATTATAGCGCTTTACAGCAGTACCCGGGCTTGCCCTTGTTCCACGTGGAACCAGCGCTGTGGGGAAGAGAACTCGACCAGCCGCGGGGGCAGCTCGGTGCCGCTCAGCAGCACTTGCGCACCATCGCGCACGAGGCTGGCTAGCGCCAATTCCTGGTGGGCCGCATCCAGTTCTGAGCAGAAGTCGTCCAGGACGATAACCGGCCACTCCCCGCGCTGTGCCTGATACAGTCGCGCCTGCGCCAACATGCAGGCGATCG
Source organism: Gammaproteobacteria bacterium (assembly GCA_005877675.1). Taxonomy (GTDB): domain Bacteria; phylum Pseudomonadota; class Gammaproteobacteria; order Xanthomonadales; family Rhodanobacteraceae; genus Rudaea. The sequence goes on along the minus strand of VBNZ01000067.1, from coordinate 17,609 downwards.
CACAGAGCTTTTCCTGCCCACGCGACAGATGTTCATGACTTGGCGCTTGCGCAAAAGACAGCACCCAATCGGCCCGATGCGGACCACGTGTAGTATGGCCGAGTAGACGATCGCGTTGCCGCTTAGCCGCCAGAACCGCCCCCAGCGGCGAAGATCGGTCCCATCCCGCGCGAAATTCGACGGCTGCCGCACCAAGCTCTGGCAAATATATCTGTAACAAGGCGGTCAATTCGCTCGCCAGCGCGGCGGCGTAGCGCTCCCGCTGCGCTGTCAGTCGCTCGGCTGCCTGCACGAACTCCTCATCCCAAGCCGAGATTGTGGCATCGTCCGCATCCTGCTTGAGCAAGGCATTGCGCTGTTGCAGAGCGCGGCGAAAGCGGCGCGACCAGCTTGCGAAGTCATGTTCCACGTGGAACACACCCCAATCGAGGAAACTTCGACGCAGTTCAGCACTGCCAGAAATCAAGGCATGGCTACCGGGATCGAAACCCACCACGGCGCAAGCGGAAAAAAGAGCGGCGAGATTAGGCGGGGTCTCGCCGTCGATACGGGCGATCCAGCGGCCGGCTGTACGTTGCAGACCCAACCTATGCGAACTGCCCGCCGTTGCAATCTCACCGAACAGGGCGAGATCAGCGGCACCGCGACGAGTCAGATGCTCGCCCTGACGCGTGCGAAAACTGCTGCCGTGTGAAAGGAGATAGGCCGCCTCTAGCAAGCTGGTCTTGCCCGCGCCATTGGCGCCGGTGAATGCGTTGAAGCCCCGAACGAGCTCCAGCTCTAGGTCGACGACATTGCGCAGATTCTGGATGCGCAGCCGACTGAAATACACAGCGCCCGCCTCTTTTCGCCAGCCGGCGCTGCAGCTTCGGTCGCGATCAGAGCCGCAGCGGCATGATCACGTGACGCGCAGCTTCGCTGTCGGGCGCGCGCAGCAGGCAACTCGAATTGCCATCGCGCAGACACATCAGCACTTCTTCGCCGCCGAGTGCGTTGAGCGCATCGAGCAGATAATTGACATTGAAGCCGACCGACAGCTCTGTCACGCCTGTCCTGGCCTCGAGTTCTTCGACTGCTTCTTCCTGCTCCGGATTGTGCGCAATGATGCGCAGCTTGTTCGGACCGATTTCGAGTTTTACGCCACGGTATTTTTCATTCGAGAGGATCGCAGCGCGCTGCAGCGCTCCACGCAGGGACTCGCGCGTAACGCGTACTTCCTTGTCGGCACCAATCGGAACAACCGCCTCGTAGTCGGGGAAGCGTCCATCGATCAGCTTGGAAGTAAACGTCACATCCCCACGTTTGACGCGCAGATGATTGCGCCCGAATTCCAGATCCACCGCGCCATCGCCCATCTCGAACAAACCCTGCAGCTCGAGCACGCCTTTGCGCGGAATCAATATCTGACGCTGCGCCGCGACGCCGGAGGTCAAATCGGTCTCGACCAGGGCGAGGCGGTGCCCATCCGTCGCAACACAGCGTAGCGTTTTCTCGCGCAGATCGAGCAATAGGCCGTTCAGGTAGTAACGCACGTCCTGTTGCGCCATTGCGAACGCGGTGCGGTCCATCAGGCCCTTGAGCGTGGCTTCGGGCAGGCTCACGCGCTCGGCGAGTTCGATATTGTCGATGACCGGAAATTCCGCCGCCGGCAAGGTCGCAAGGGTGAAGCGGCTGCGGGCTGAGCTGACGCTCATACGGTCGCCATTGAGCTTGAATTCCACTTTGCTGCCATCGGGCAGGGCACGGCAGATATCGAACAGTTTGCGCGCCGGAATCGTCGTCTCGCCGGGCTCGATGCCGTCGGCCGTCGTGGTTGCCGACATCTCGACTTCGAGATCGGTTCCAGTGAAGGTCACCTGCTTGGGACCTGCGACCACGAGCAGGTTTGCGAGTACGGGAAGGGTCTGTCTGCGTTCCACCACGCCGACGACTTGCTGGAGTGGTTTCAAGAGCACTTCGCGCTGGATGCTGAAACGCATGGGTTCGATCCGTTCTTCTGCTTTCTGGTTGAGGAATAGAACTTAAAAACTAGTA
>VBNZ01000067.1:14983-15530 GCA_005877675.1 Gammaproteobacteria bacterium | reverse complement strand
AGGCTTGTTGACGATCTGTGGATAACTTCGCGTGGCTACCCCACCCTACGATTATCCACAGGATATCACTCCGTGAGTGTGCGCAGCAGCTTCTCCCAATCCTGCCGCAGCTTGCCGTCAGTCGTGCGCAGATCGCGGATAGTGCGGCATGCATGCAGCACGGTCGTATGGTCGCGTCCACCGAACGCACGCCCAATTTCAGGCAAGCTATGTTCGGTCAATTCCTTCGCCAGCGCCATGGCCATTTGTCGCGGCCGCGCGAGCGAGCGACTGCGGCTCATCGACAACAGATCGGTCAGGCGCAGGCCGAAATATTCCGCCACGGTTTTCTGGATATTCGGCACCGTGATCGTCTGTGCATGCGAGGTGAGCAAATCGCGCAGCGTCTCCAGCGCGAATTCGTTGCTGATAGGCTGGCCCAAGAAGTTGGCGCGCGCGGCAAGCGTGTTGAGTGCGCCTTCCAAATCGCGCACGTTCGAGCGCATGCGCCGCGCGATGAGCTGTGCGACGGTGTCGGGAATGTCAATTCCGCGCGCCGATGCCTTGC
>VBNZ01000067.1:6046-14926 GCA_005877675.1 Gammaproteobacteria bacterium | reverse complement strand
TTCGAGGTTGTCGACTTCCTTTGGAAAGCGATCGCAGGTCATGATCAGCTGCTGCTTCGCTTCGAACAGCGCATTGAACGTATGGAAGAACTCTTCCTGCGTCGAATCCTTGCCGGCGAAGAATTGAATATCGTCGATCAGCAGCGCATCGACAGCGCGGAAGCGGCGCTTGAAGTCGTCCATGCTCTTGGTGCGCAGCGCTTGGATCATCTCGCGCACGAACTGTTCCGAGCGCAGATACATCACCTTGGTCGCCGGATTGAGCGCGCGCATCAGATTGCCGGCCGCGTGCATCAGGTGCGTTTTGCCCAAGCCCGTGCCGCCGTACAGCAATAGCGGGTTGTAGGCCCGGCCCGGATTGTTTGCGACCTGCGTTGCCGCCGCCTTGCCGAGCTGGTTGGACTTGCCTTCGACGAACGACTCAAAGGTGTAATGCGGATCGAGATTGGATTCGAATGCTTCCGCGTCAGCTGCCGCCGCTGTGGATGCGGGCGCTCGTACTTTGCGCTGGGTCAGCGTGCCGACTTCCAGGCGCAACTTCACCGGTGTCCCGGCTAGATGCTGCAATACCGCGCCGATGCGCGGCAGGAATTCCGCGCGCACGATATCGAGTGTGTATTCGTTCGGTGCGAGCAGACGCAGTCCGTCCGCATCCTCGACGGCCTGCAGGGGTTTCAGGTAGGTGTGCAAATCCTCCACGCTGAAATCGCCTTCCAGGCGTTCCAGGCAGCGCCGCCACAAATCACTCATTGGAATTCCGATCGAACTGATGCGGCGGTCGATGAGCGCCACACGGTAGACGAGTCTACCCTTGCGCCGCGCACACCGCCAAGCGCGCTCGAATTGACACGATGCGTTTGAATTGGCTATGATTCCGCTTCTTTTTCCGCGTATTTCCTTACCGTCATGGCCACCAAGCGCACTTTCCAGCCCGGCAACCTCAAGCACGCCCGTACGCACGGCTTTCGTGCGCGCATGAAGACACGCGGCGGTCGCGCTGTGCTCAATGCGCGTCGCGCGAAAGGCCGCAAGCGCCTCATCCCATAAGATTCACGCCGATGAGCGGTTCGCGGACGCTGCGCCATCCGCGCACCGCGCGCCTGCTTCTGCCCGGGGACTTCGCCGCGCTACGCGGCGGCAGCAAACGCCTCGCCGCGCAATACTTCCATTGCGAATTCCGCCCCAATGACCTGGACGGTGCCCGTCTGGGCATGGCCGTGTCCAAGCGCGTGTCCAAGCGCGCAGTCGAGCGTAATCGCGTTCGCCGTCAGATTCGCGAGAGCTTTCGCTTGTGTCGCGCGCAATTGCCTGCTTGCGACGTACTCGTTATCGCGCGCAGCGCTGCAACCGGGCAGATCAACGCGATCCTGCGTCGCGATCTCGAACAACTGTGGGGAAAACTCGCCGCGGTCAAACCCGCAGTCAGCGCTGCCGCCCATTGAACGCGGCTGATACCCCCGGCACAATGCGCGGCCTTGCTTGAAACCTAGCGATGCGCCCGCAGTAAGGGTGCGGGGCAAACCTCGAGCGGCACCCGATCATTCCGTCATCGCGCGCCTGCGGTGGCCTCAAACCCGGCACGAATTCATGACGAGTAATCGCCCCATCCTGTTTTTCGCCCTGCTGTTGGCGGGTTATTTTCTCTACAACGCCTGGCAGCAGGACTATGGTCCGAAGGCGCCGCCGGTAGCGCCCGCCAGCGCGAGTGCCACCGCTACCAAGGCGACCGGCGATCTGCCGACGAGCGCGCCAAGCAGCGCCAGTGTTCCGCCTGTGCCGCCGGCGACCGGCGCGTCGAGCGAGGAACGCGCCGCATCGACGATCGACGTGCAGACCGATGTATTGCATGTTGCGATCAGCACCGCGGGGGGCAGCGTTGTGCGCGCCGATCTCCGCGCGTATCCGATCGACCCGAGCGACAAGAGCAAACCCGTGCGCCTGTTCGACGACAGCGCCGAGCACTATCGTCAGCGGCGATGGTGCCGCGCCGAGCCACAAGGCGGCGTTCGCCGCGGAAAAGACCAGCTATGCGCTGGAGGCGGGTGCGGACAAGATCGAAGTGCCGCTGACCTGGACCGATGCCTCCGGCGTCGCCGTGCAAAAAGTATACGTTTTCACGCGCGGCAGCTACGTCGTCGAGCTGCGTGAGGAAATCAAAAACGCCAGCGCGGCGAACTGGAGCGGCAGCGAATACCGTCAGCTGCAGCGCGTTCCGCCGGTCGTACCGAAGGGCGGCTTGTTTGCGGTGTACAACCCCGAAGCTTACGCCTACGTGGGCGCGGCCTGGTACTCGCCCGCCGACAAATTCGCCAAACTCGCGTTCGACAAGTTCGCTGCCAGTCCGCTCAAGAAGGATGCGGCGGGCGGCTGGGTCGCGTTGCTGCAGCACTACTTCTTTGCCGCATGGCTTCCGCCGGCGAGCGAAACCGATACGTTCTCGACCGAAGTACTCAGCGTCGATGGCGTCTCGCGCTATCTGATCCGCGCGATGTCGCCGCCGGTCAGCGTGGCACCCAATCAAACGACCACCTTAAGTTCGCGCCTGTACATTGGCCCGAAGCTGCAAAGCGAGCTCGCCCAGGTTGCGCCCGGTCTCGAACTCACTGCCGACTACGGCATCCTCACCGTGATCGCGCAGCCGATGCATTGGCTGCTGATCCAGCTGCACAAGCTCGCCGGCAACTGGGGCGTCGCGATTATCCTGCTCGTGCTGCTGATCAAGCTCGCGCTGTACAAGCCGAGCGAGGCGCAGTACCGCTCGATGGCGAAGATGAAACAGTTCCAGCCGCGCCTGGAAGCGCTCAAGGAACGTTACGGCGACGACAAGCAGAAGCTCAACGCCGCGACGATGGAGCTGTATCAGAAGGAGAAGATCAATCCACTCGGCGGTTGTCTGCCGATTCTGATCCAGATGCCGATCTTCTTCGCGTTGCTGTGGGTGCTGCAGGAAAGCGTCGAACTGCGCCAGGCGCCGTTCTTCGGCTGGATCCAGAATCTGTCGGCGCCCGATCCGTTCTTCATCCTGGGTTGTCGCCGAGCTCGCCTGGTATGGATCCGCTGCAGCAGCGCATGATGAAGGTCATGCCGCTGATCTTCGCGGTGATGTTCGCATTCGCGCCGGCCGGCCTCACGCTGTATTGGACGATGAATGGCTGGCTCGGCCTGCTGCAGCAGTGGATCATCACCAAACGTGTCGGCAGCGAGGCCGCCAAAGCGAAGAGCTGATGCATCCGCGACCGGCGAGCGGCGATGACGAAACGGCGACCGAGACGATCGCCGCCGTCGCGACCGCCGCGGGCGCAGGTGGAATCGGCATCGTGCGCGTGTCGGGGCCGCGCAGCGCGGCGATCGCGCACGCGCTCACGCGCAAGCGGCTCACGCCGCGAAAAGTATATTTCTGCACTTTTTTTGACGAGCATGAGGCGGCGATCGACCGCGGCCTCGCGCTGTACTTCGCTGCGCCCAGATCGTACACCGGTGAAGATGTGCTCGAACTGCACGCACACGGCAGCCCGGTGCTGCTCGCCGTGCTGTTGCGTCGCGTAATCACGCTCGGCGCGCGGCATGCACGACCCGGTGAATTTTCCGAGCGCGCATTTCTCAATGGCAAGCTTGATCTGGCCCAGGCCGAGGCGGTCGCTGATCTGATCGCATCGGGCTCGGAAGGCGCAGCACGCGCCGCGATGCGCAGTCTCGAAGGCGAGTTTTCCGCGCGCGTGCACGAGGTGCTCGCCGAGCTCGTGCAATTGCGCGTCTGGCTCGAGGCGGCGCTGGATTTTCCCGAAGAGGACTTTACCGAAGAAGAGCAGGACTTTCTCGCCGCGCCGCAGTTGCTGCATGGCCTGCACGATGTGCGGCACCGCATCGACACGCTGCTTAGTGCCGCGCGTCGCGGCGTCGTACTGCGCGATGGCTTGCATGTGGTCATCGTCGGTCGGCCCAACGTCGGCAAGTCGAGCCTGCTCAATGCGCTCGCGCGCAGCGAACGCGCGATCGTCACGCCGATCGCGGGCACGACGCGCGACCTGCTGCGCGAACACGTCGATCTCGATGGCATTGGCCTGACCCTTGTCGACACGGCCGGCCTGCGCGAGTCGGCCGATATCGTCGAAGTTGAAGGCATACGCCGCGCGCGAGCGGAACTCGAACGCGCCGACGTTGCGATCCTCGTAACCGATGCCGAACACGCCAATGCCGATCGGGACTTGCTGCGCGAAGTGAACCCCGCGGCAGCGCGCCTCGTCGTGTGCAACAAGATCGATCTCGCCGGCGCGAAATCTGCGCGCACGGATCAGAGCGACGGGGCGGTGCGCATCGACTTGTCCGCGCAAACCGGTGACGGACTCGATCTGCTGCGCGCGGAACTCGCGCGTCTCGCCGGACGCGGCGATGGCAGCGAAGGCGCCTTCAGCGCACGCCGCCGTCATGTAGAGGCGCTCGAACGCGTCGCCGTGCATCTTGCGGAAAGCGAGTCGTTGCTGAGCGGCCCGCGCGCGGGCGAGCTTGCGGCCGAGGAGTTGCGGCAGGCGCAGCGGAACTTGAGCGAAATCACCGGCGAATACACGAGCGATGATCTGCTCGGCGCGATATTCTCAAGTTTTTGCATCGGCAAATGAGTTCAGGATGAACTCATCCCGCGCAGTACATGAATGTACGACGACACGGGATCCGGTTTTTGAGGTAAGCATGAGGGGAGCACCATGTACAAAACCATTCTTTTCGCGCTCACGTTCGGCGCGGGGAGTATGAGCGCCGCTGCATCGGCGGCAGAGCTCACGATCGAGCGCATCTTCGATGGCGCGAGCCTGTCGGGCGCGGCGCCGATCAAGCTCAAAGCCTCGCCCGATGGCACGCGCGTCACGTTCCTGCGCGCGAAGGCGAGCGACCAGAACACCTACGATCTATGGGAATACAACGTCAACGTTAATGCGACTCGCCTGCTGGTCGACTCCAAACTGCTCGAATCCGGCGAGCTCAGCGACGCTGAAAAGGCGCGGCGCGAGCGCGCGCGCGTAGCCGGTCGCAAGGGCATCATCGATTACCAGTGGGCGCCGGACGGCAAAAAACTACTTTTCCCATTAAGCGGAAAATTATACTTATACGATCTTGCAGCGTTCGGCGGCAAAACACTGCGCCTGCTCGATACCGGTGGCGAAGCGCTCGATCCGAAAATATCGCCGCAGGGCCGCTACGTCTCTTTCGTGCGCGCGCAGAACCTGTGGGTATTCGATCTGCACGCCGAGGCAAAAACCGCTCTGCACCAGCTCACTCGCGACGGCGGCGGCACCGTGCACAACGCCGAAGCCGAATTCGTCGCGCAGGAGGAAATGGCGCGCCAGACCGGCTACTGGTGGGCGCCGGACGACAGCGCGATCGCGTTCGAACGGTTCGACGAGGCCAAGGTGCCCATCGCACGGCGTTTCGAGGTGTATGCCGACCGCACCGACGTGATCGAGCAACGTTATCCTGCGGCCGGACAAACCAATGTCGAGGTGAAACTCGGCCTCGTCATGTCCGACGGTGGCGAGGCGCGTTTTGTCGATCTCGGCAACGATCCCGATGTCTATCTGACCCGCGTCGACTGGCTGCCGGACAGCAAACGCTTTGCCTATCAGCTGATGCAACGCAATCAGCAACGGCTCGATCTCAATCTCGTCGACGCCAAGGCGCTGACGCAAAAAACGCTGCTGACCGAAACGAGCAAGACCTGGATCAATCTGCACGACGATCTGCGCTTCTTAGCGCATCAAAATGCATTCGTCTGGGCGAGCGAGCGCAGCGGCTGGAAGCATCTGTATTTGTATACATTGGACGGCACACTCAAGCATGCGATCAGCGCGGGCGACTGGAATATCGACAGCCTGCTCGGCCTCGACGAAAAGCTCGGCCTCGTCTACGTCGACAGCAATCGCGAATTCGTGCCCGATCGGCAGATCTACGCGCTCAAGCTCGATGGCAGTACGGTTGGTACGCCGCACCGCGTGAGTCACGGTGATGGTGTGCATGCGCCGGAATTCTCGAAGAACGCCGAGTTCTATATCGATACGTTTGCCGACCCCAACACACCGCCGCAGGTAAGCCTGCGCCGCGCCGACGGCTCGCTCGTCGCCTGGATCGAACGCAATTTGCTCGACGAGCACCATCCCTACTGGCTGTATCGCGAAGCGCATGTCGTGCCCGAGTTCGGCACGCTCAAATCCGTCGACGGACAGGACCTGTACTATAAAGTATACAAACCGCGCGGTTTCGATCCGGCCAAGCACTATCCGGTTTTCAACACCTATTACGGCGGGCCGCATGGGCAAGTGGTGACGCGTGGCTGGACCGACTATTTCGCGCAGTACATGGCGCAGCACGGCTACGTCGTGTTCTCGCTCGACAATCGCGGCATGGCGCGACGCAGCCGCGCCTTCAGCGACGGCATCTACCGCCAGCTCGGCAAGCTCGAAGTCGAAGACCAGCTCGTCGGCATCCGCTGGCTCAAGACACAGCCCTGGGTCGATCCCGCGCGCATCGGCGTGTTCGGCTGGAGTTACGGCGGCTACATGACCGCGATGCTGCTCGCGAAGGCGTCGACCGAGATCGCCGCGGGTGTCGCCGTGGCGCCGGTGACCGACTGGTCGCTGTACGACACGTTTTACACGGAGCGATATCTCGATACGCCGCAGCACAACGCCGAAGGTTACGAGTTATCGAGTGTGTTGCACTGGCTCGATGGGCTGAAATCGCCGCTGCTGCTCGCGCACGGAATGGCGGACGACAATGTGCTATTCACCAACTCGACCAAGTTGATGGCGGCATTGCAGAGCGGCGGCACGCCGTTCCAGCTGATGACTTATCCGGGTGGCAAGCACGGCATGTCGACGCCGGCGATGAAAAAGCACATCTTCCACGCGATCGCGGATTTCTTCGACGCGAACGTGAAGAATGCAAAAGTGGCGAAATCTACAAAGTAACTATGCGTCAGAAGCGCCGCGTGTCAGCCCTGAGTCCGCGGAGTCAGTGTACCCAATGCCCGCCGCGCTTGCGCCGCGCACCGGCGGGATCGGTGGTTTCATCGCCTTTGCCGGCGAGTTCCTCGGGCGTCAGCGGCACCTCGGTCCAGTAGTGCGCGACCGCGTTGACCGCGCCGGGCAGCTGGCCGAGGCAGTCGTCGTATTCCTGCTCGGATAGCGGCGCGAAATCGGCATCGGTCGCGAACACACCCTCCTCGACCGCAAGCGCCATGATCGGCGCGAGCAACTCGGTCAGATGCGAATCGGCGTTGAGGCGCGACTCCCACAGCCTGGCGCGCAGATCCACGCCGCGCGAAAATCCCTCGCACCAGCCATGCGCCGACAAAGCCGTGTCGCCGTTGTCGAGATCGACCTCGCCAAGTATCGGTTCGTAGTTATCGCTCTCGACTTCGGTCTCTACGCTCTCGGACAGGCGTGCAAGCAATTCGAGCACGCGTTTGCCCTCGTCCTCGTCGGCAAACGGCGCATGCAGAACTTCAGGCAGCCATTCATCCGGCGTGACCTTGTCCGGGCCGATGCCGAGTGCGGTCAAGAAGCCATGCACGCCGTCGAGCAGCAGATGATCCTCGCCCGCATGCGCGCGCAGGAACTGATCGAGTTCTTCGAGCTCGGCGTCGTCGAGCTCGGGCGGCCATTCCGTTTGTGGACCTTGCGTGAAACTGGTGTCGCTCATGGGGTGTATTGTAACGTCCATTGCTGAACGCGAGTATCAAGTGCAGGCACTCTCAGCCGCACTTTCAATCCAGCTCCAGCAGCACCGGCGTATGGTCCGAGGCGCGCTCCCAGGTGCGCGGTTCGCGATCGATCGATCCCGCGCGACAATGCGGCCGCAGCGCCTCGCTCGCGAGGACGAGGTCGATGCGCATGCCCAGATTGCGCCGAAACGCGCCCATGCGGTAGTCCCACCACGAGTACTGTTTCGCCTCGTCATTGAACAGCCGAAAGCTGTCATGCAGGCCGAGCTCGAGAATCGATTTCAGCGCCGCACGCTCAGGCGTCGACAGCAGGATCTGCTCCTTGAGCGCGACCGCATCGTACACATCGCGGTCCTCCGGCACGATATTGAAGTCGCCGAGCACGATCAGGTTCGGGTGCTGGCGGATTTCCTCGGCCAGATGCGCGCGCACTTTTGCGAGCCAATCAAGTTTATAAGTATACTTTTCGCTGCCGACTTCCTGGCCGTTGACGACGTAGAGATTGGCGACGCGCAGCTCACCGACGCTGCCGATCAGAATGCGCCGCTGCGGATCGTCCAGCCCAGGAATATCGGTAACGACATCGCGCGGTTCTTCGCGCGCGAGCAGTGCGACGCCGTTGTAGGTCTTCTGCCCCGAGAACACGACGCGATAACCGGCGGAGTTAATCGCCTCGGCCGGAAATTTCGTGTCTTCGAGCTTGGTTTCCTGCAACGCAACGATATCGGGCTGCGCGGCAGCGAGCCACTGCAGCAGATGCGGCAGACGTACATTGAGCGAGTTGACGTTCCAGCTGGCGATTTTCATGTGAAAACTTGTGGTGGAGAGGGTCTTGAACGAATGACCGTCAAGGGCGGATTATGCCTCGCCGCTGCTGCTCTGGAGCCATTGCCCCAAGCCGTGCTCTGCGGATACGCGGGCTGCGCCGAGCGCCTCGTGCGGCAACGCGCCAAGATAGAACGGTCGGCGCGGCACGCGCGCAAACGCTTTGCCGCGAATACGTTCGTACTCGGCGTGAAATTCCTGCCAGGGATGCTGCGCCTTGGGCGCATTGCTGGCGACGCCGCCGTGGAATTGATGGAAGGTCGCCTCACCGAGCAGCATCACGTATTGCCCATCTGGGCGGGCTATCGCACGCTGAAACAGGTCGAGTCCGACCAGACCGCCGC
>VBNZ01000067.1:0-6020 GCA_005877675.1 Gammaproteobacteria bacterium | reverse complement strand
CTTGCGCACGCCGAAGCAGCCTGCCTCGAACGCGCAACCGAACCAGCCCAGGCCGCCGTCGGCGAACGATCCGGCGATCGAATACAGCCGATAGCCATTGCGCTTCCAGTCGCAGCGCGCGAGCAGGCCGTCCTCAACGAGCTGGCTGTAGCCTTCCAGCACGGATTCGTTCTGTTGCTTGGGACCGAGGTGGAATGGCGGCATCGCAATGAACGGCGCCGGAAATTGCGCAAATGCCATCGCCGCCAGCGCATACACGCCAGGCGTGGCGATGTGCGCGCCATCGATCAGCACAAGCAGATCGTCGCCGCGCGCGTCGCGGCAGGCGGCATTGATCGCCGCCGCCGGCGAGACCGCCTGCGTCTCGATATAGCGATACTGAAATTCCGGCCCGAACGCGCGCACGTCGGCTGCAGCAAGCGCGGCACTCGAGCCATGATCGAGCGCGATGACTTCGAACTCAATGTCCTGCGTGTTGCGCTGATACGCGCGTGACAGTGCGAACAGGCTGTTCATCGCCTCGCGGCGATTATTGTAGAAGTTGACGACGACCGACAGCATCGCGCAGCGTTACGCCGCGAGGCCGTAGCTGCGCAGCAGTGCCGTAGGTTCGGGCTCGCGCCCGCGAAATTCGACGAAGGATTCCAGTGCCGGTCGCGAGCCGCCGACCGCGAGCACGCTGCGGCGAAAATCCTCGCCCGACTTGCGATCGAACACGCCGTTTTCCTCGAAGCGCGCGAACGCGTCGGCCGACAGCAGCTCGGCCCACAGATAGCTGTAGTAGCCTGCCGCGTAGCCGCCCGAAAAAATATGCGTGAATGCGTGCGGCATGCGCTGCCACGATGGCGGCAAGAGCACCGCAACTTCATTGCGCACTTCGCGCAGCAGTTCGAGCGCGCGCGCGCCGCGCGCCGGATCGAATTCCAGGTGCAGTCGAAAATCGAACAAGGCGAATTCGAGCTGACGCACCAGAAACAGCCCGGCGTGATAGTGGCGCGCGGCCAGCATGCGTTTGAACAGGTCATCGGGCAGCGCCTCGCCCGTCTTCCAGTGCCTGGCGAACAGCGCGAGCGCCTCACGCTGCCAAGCGAAGTTCTCCATGAACTGGCTCGGCAGTTCGACCGCATCCCATTCGACACCGTCGATGCCGGCGACGCTCGGCAGATCGACCTCGGTCAGCATGTGATGCAGGCCATGACCGAATTCGTGGAACAGCGTGACCACATCGTCGTGCGTCAGCAGCGACGGCGTCTCCTGCGTCGGCGGCGCGAAGTTGCAGGTCAGATAGGCGACCGGCAGATGCAGCTCGGCACCTTCGGCGTAGCGTGAGCGCGCGTTGTCCATCCAGGCCCCGCCGCGCTTGGCGGCACGACTGTACAAATCCACAAAGCAACCGGCGATCGTACGGCCCTCTGCATTGAGCACATCATAGTAGCGCACATCCGGATGCCAGACCTCGACGCCATCGCGCACGCGCAGGCTCACGCCGAACACGCGCGCGACGATCGCGAACAGGCCTTCGAGCACGGCATCGAGGGGGAAGTAGGGCTTGAGTTCCTCTTCGCTCAGGGCGTATTTCTTAACGCGCAATTTTTCGGCGGCATAGCTCACGTCCCAGGGTTGCAGCTCCGCGACGCCGAGCTCGTCGCGCGCAAACGCGCTGAGCTCGGCGAGCTCTTTGTGCGCCACCGGCTTGGCGCGCGCAGCGAGATCGCGCAGGAAAGCGAGCACGCGCGCAGGCGTGCCAGCCATCTTGGTCGCGAGCGAGTCCTCCGCCGCATTGGCAAAGCCGAGCAGACGCGCAGCTTCGTGGCGCAGCGCGAGGATTTCATCAATGCGGTTTGAATTGTCGAACTTTCCTGCCTGCGGCCCCTGATCGGAGGCGCGCGTTTGATATGCGGTGTAGACGCGTTGGCGTAGCGCGCGATCATCGGCATAGGTCAGCACGGCGGTCACGCTCGGTTGCTTGAGCGTCACCAGCCAGCCTGACTGTGCCGCTTCATCGGCGTATTGCTTGAGCAACGCGCGTTCGGCTTCGGGAATGCCGGCCAGACCGGTTTCATCGGCAAGCGCTTCAGACCAGGCTTCAGTCGCATCGAGCACGGCATTTTCGAATTCGTTCGACAACTTCGACAGCGCGTTGGCGATGTCCTTGAAACGCGAGCGCGCCGGCTCTTCGAGCGCGACGCCGGAGAGACGAAAATCGCGCAGGCTGTGTTCGACCAGAGTGCGCGCCGCGCGCGGCAACTGCGCGAATTCGACGTCGTCGGCGACGGCTTTCACCGCGGCATACAGCCCGCGGTTCTGACCCAGCTCGGTCGCATGCTCGGTTATTTTTTCGAGCGCGGCCGCATAGGCCTCGCGCAGCGCCTCTGAATCGGCGACCGAATGCAGATGCGACACCGGCGACCATGCGCGCTCGAGGCGCACTTCGAGCGACTCCTGCGGCAGCATCGTGTTGGCGAAGGTGCGCGGTGCGGAATCGGCGATGAGCCGGTCGATCGCTGCGCGATAGTCTGCGAGCACGGCGTCGATCGCCGGCTGCACGTGTTGCGGACGGATTTGCGCAAAAGCCGGCAGGGCGGCAGCGAGCAGTGGGTTGGTTTGCGTCATTTTGCTTCAAAGAATGGGTTGCGGCCGGCGCGGCCGGGGATCATCGCAGATGCCGCCGGTGAACACGAGAGATCGTGCTTGGCGCGCGGAATTCAAGCCGCTTTGCGCTAGCATGCGGGTCGCCCTTTGCGAAACGGAAAGCGGTGCGTGAGCGAGACAGTCGGTCCCACGACGACCCCATCGGCGTTCGATTTGCGCGTGTTCCTGCGCGCGATCGACCTGTTCGCGCCACTCGACACGGCAGGCATAGACGAGCTTGCGGGCGAACTCGAATGGCTCGCCCTGCCCGGCGGGGCAACGCTGTTCGCGCAGGGCGACGCGCCCGATGCGCTGTACATCCTGAAATCGGGCAGCCTCGGTGCGTTTCGGATGGGCGGGGATGGGCTCCCGCATCTGCTCGGCATGGTCAATGTCGGTGAAACGGTCGGCGAGATCGGCCTGATCGCGCGGCGTCCTCGCACGGCACTGGTGCGCGCGGTGCGCGATTCGGAAGTGCTGCGACTGTCGGAGGCGGGATTCCATCGCCTCGTCATGCGCTATCCGGAAACGATGCTGCACTCGCTTGGTGTCGCCACGCAGCGCCTGCTCGCACCACAGGACGAGCGGCGCTATTCGACGCCGCGCACGTTCGCGATCCTGCCGCACGACGCGGGGCTCGACAGCCAGGCGTTCGCACGCAGCTTGCAGACGACACTCGCGCGCTATGGCAGTTGCGCGCTGATCGATGCGCAGACGGCGCACCATCGCGACAGCGAGTGGCTCAGCGGCATCGAGGCGCAGCATCGCTTCGTGCTCTATCTCGGCAATGCGGACAATGCCGCCTGGCGCGAACAGTGTGCGCGGCAGGCCGATTGCTTCGTGTTGCCGGTGCGCGCGGCGCAGACCCCGAGCCCGTGGCCGGAGGCGGCATTCATCGGCGCCGAGCGCGCGCAGCTGCGCCCGCGTCATCTCGTGCTGATGCACGATGGTGGCGAGATCCGTTGGGGTACTGCGTCCGCGTGGCTCGCGCAGGTGCATGGCGCACAGCACCACCATGTGCGCTCTGCCAGCGACATCGAACGTATCGCGCGCCTGCTGATCGGACGCAGCGTGGGCCTGGTTCTGTCGGGCGGCGGCGCGCGCGGCTTCGCGCATATCGGCGTGATGCGCGCGTTGCGCGAGGCGGGACAGCAGATCGACTGCGTCGGCGGGACCTCCATCGGTGCGATTATCGGCGCCGGCATCGCCGCCGACTGGTCCGATGAAGAGATGCTCGAAAAGTATCGCCGTACTTTCGTCGCGGGCAAGCCGTTGCGAGATTATACTTTTCCCTTTGTATCCTTGACTCGCGGGCGCCGCGTCGCGCATCTGCTGCGCGAGGAATTCGGCGATCGCGACATCGCCGATCTCGCGCTGCCTTATTACTGTGTCTGCGCGAATCTCACCTGCGGCCGCGCCAGCGTGCATCGCAACGGTCCGTTATGGCTGTGGCTGCGCGCGACCTGTGCAATCCCGGGCGTGCTGCCGCCGGTGTTCCACAAGCGCGAGGTGTACGTCGACGGGGCGGTGATGAACAACCTGCCGGTCGATCCGATGCGTGAGCGACGCGTCGGTGAGATCATTGCGCATTGGCGCCGATGACGTGCTGCATGCGCACGTCGAGGAATTCGCGTTGCCATCGTGGTGGCGCATCGCGTTCGAACGTCTGCGCGGACATCGGCCGCGTCCAGGCATACTCGGCATCTTGCTGCGCGCCGGCATGGTCAACGCCGAAGCGGCGAGCATCGAGCGGCGGGCACAGACCAGTCTGCTGCTGACGCCGCCAATGCACGACATCGGCCTGCTCGACTGGAATGCCTACGATCGCGCGATCGAGGCCGGCTATCGTCACGCGAGCGAGATCCTCGGGCGCGCGGGCGCGCCGCGCGAGGTGCCGTGAACGCTTCTGCAAGTCGCGCACCAGCGTGAGCATCGAAACCAAGTCAGCGCGCCTGCGCGCGGCCACCGCGTTTGCTGCCCTGATCGGCTGGAGTGCGCTGTTGCTGCAGCTCGGCCTGTCGCTCGGCATGACGCTAAGCGATGGCCGCGGTATCGGTGCGGGCCTCGTCGCCTACTTGGGTTACTTCACCATTCTGACCAATCTGTTTGCCGCGCTGACGCTGACGGTGCCGCTTTTGTGCGGCAACACCGCGATGGGCCGATGGTTTGCGCGCAGCAGTGTCTACACGATGGTCGCGACCGCCATGGCCGTTGTCGGCATCGTCTACACCTTGCTGTTGCGTCAGACCTGGAATCCGCAGGGCTGGCAGCGCGCGGCCGACATGGCGTTGCACGACGTGATGCCGCTCCTGTTTCTCGTTTGCTGGTGGTTCGCGGTGCCGCGCGGCTCGTTGCGCTGGCGGCAGATTCCGCGCTGGTGCCTGTATCCGCTTACATACTTCGCCTATGCGCTCGCGCGCGGCGCGCTGATCGGCAGCTATCCGTATGCCTTCATTGATGCCGGCACGCTCGGCTACGCGCGCGTGTTGGTCTATGCGCTCGGTTTGCTATGCGGCTATGCGCTGATTGCGGCGATTCTCGTCGCGTTGAAGCGGAATCCGACCGCGGCGGCGGCAAGGTCTGCCTGACGCGCTCAGCGCTATCGTTCTCGCTCGGCTGCGCCTTCGCTGGCTGTTGCCAGGTTCACCAAGCAACCCTGCCCTGCGCATCCTGCTACGGCGTTCGGCCTCGTGCGCGATGCGCTTCAACTTGTCGCGCATGCGCTCGGCTGCGCCTTCGCCGGCTGTTGCCAGGTTCACCAAGCAACTCTGCCCTGCGCATCCGGCTACGGGCGTTCAGCCTCACGCGCGATGCGCTTCAACGCATCGCGCGAGCGTTCTCGCTCGGCTACGCCTCGCTGGCTGTTGCTAGGCTCGGCCGTCCGGGCCTCGCCAAGCAACCCCGCCCTTCGCTCCGGCTACGGGCGTTCAGCCTCACGCGCGATGCGCTTCAACGCATCGCGCGAGCGTTCGGCTTCACCCACGTCCGCGGCCCGGACGGAACTCGGTCAGTTCGCGTTCGATCTGCGCGGGCATTTCGGAGACGGCTTCCTTGACCTGCTCGGTCGCATTGATCGAGCCATAGCGCACCTGCTCGCTCCAGCCCGCGCCGAGTTGACGCCCGCCCTGCACGGCATATGCGCTGACGCTGAGTTGCGCGTTGTATACGGTCGAACTCTGGCCGTAGTACTGCAACTGCTCCGAGCCGATCTGGCGCGCGTGCACAAACACCGCTGCATCGGCGGTACCACTGTGCGCGAGCCCCTGCAGCACGGCGCGCGGGCCACCGCCGCCACCGCCGCCATGGATGACGTGATAGCCGTGGCGCGCGAGTTCCGCAGTCAGTGCACGCACCGCCGGTTCATAGACATTGGTGTCACCGCTGGCGAT
>VBNZ01000028.1:3462-10981 GCA_005877675.1 Gammaproteobacteria bacterium | reverse complement strand
ACCGGCGTCGACACCGCGAGCGGCTCGCCATTGCGGTCGAAGATGGTGCCGCGCGGCACTTCGATCGGAATCTCACGCGTGTAGCGCTGGTCGCCCTGGTCCTGATAGAAATCCTTGCGCACCCATTGCAGATCGACCGCGCGCACGATCAGCCCGGCCGAACCGAGAGCGAGCAGCATCAGTACCAGATACAGGCGCGCCTTCAGATTGACCGCATGCGCGCGCGACTTGACGCGCGATTCGCGCGGCGCATCCGTGCCGGCGCCGAACCAGCGCCGCTTCTCGCGCGCGCGCGCAGGTGCGTGTGCGCCGCCCTCGCGCTGCGCGCGCATAGGAGTGCCGAGCCTGGATAGATCGAGTTGCAGATTCTCGCTGCGCGTCATCGCCGGATCACCACGGTGTTGGCAGGCGACGGCGCGTTCATGCCGAGATCCACTCGCGCGGATTTCTCGATGCCGTTGATTTCCGCCTTGGTCGCGCGCTCGAGTTCGAGCCGCCCGAATTCGAATTTGAGACGATCGCGCTCTTTCGTCAGTTCGTTGTATTCGACGAATAGACGGCGCGATTCCTGGCGCGCGTAGACGACACCGAGCGCGCCCGCGACCACGCCGGCGAGCAATGCAAGGATAATGAAGTAACCAATGAGGCGCAGCGCGTTCATTGGGGCCTGCTGACGCTGTCGGGACAGGTCACGTTGTCGTGTCCGGCTGTCAGGTGGTCGTGCACGGCGCAGTGGCAGGCTGACCGCCTGTTCCAGCCGCGCGCGGCCGCATGGCAGCCGGACACGACAACCCGGAGGGCCGGGCTTGAGAGCGCGCGTTGCCGCGTCATCACTCGGTCATTTATCGACATAAATTCCCTCATTCTTCCTTGCCCCGCGCGCTCTCAAGCGCGGCGTGGCCTATCCCGACAGCGTCAGCAGGCCCCAGCCGCTCTGCGATACGCAATACGGCGCTGCGCGCGCGCGGATTCGCGTCGAGCTCCGCGGCGCCGGCGAACTGCGCAGCGCCGATCAGCTTGAGGCGCAGGTGCGTCGCCGGCGGCGGCGGCAGACCGCGGCGCGTCGGCGGCAGCTGCGACTCGGCGCGCAGAAAATTCTTCACCGCGCGGTCTTCGAGCGAGTGGAAGCTGATCACGACGAGCCGGCCACCCGGCTTCAAGCGATCCACCGCTGCGCGCAGGCCGCGATCGATCGCATCGAGTTCGCCGTTCACGTGGATGCGCAGCGCCTGGAAGCTGCGCGTCGCCGGATGTTTGTTGCCTTCACGCCGGCCGAGCGTGCGTTCGATCAACTCTGCAAGTTCGAGCGTGCGCGCCAGCGGTTGCTCGGCGCGGCGTGCAACGATGGCGCGCGCGATGCGGCGGCTTTGCTTCTCCTCGCCGTAGCGCCAGAGCACGTCGGCGATCCGCGCCTCGTCGGCGCGCGCGAGAAACTGCGCCGCGCTTTCGCCCGAGGTCGTGTCCATGCGCATATCCAGCGGGGCGTCGGCGCGGAATGAAAAACCGCGCGCCGCTTCATCGAGCTGCGGCGAGGACACGCCCAGATCAAGCAGCACGCCATCGAGTCCCGCCAGCGTCGCATCCCACGCGGCGAGATCGGCAAAGTTGCCATGGCGAATCGTGACTCGTTGCCGAATTCCTGACGCGCCGCGGCCACCGCGGCCGTGTCGCGATCCATCAGCAGCAGCTTTCCCGCCGGGCCCAGTTGCGCGAGTACGGCGCGCGCGTGACCGCCGCGACCGAAAGTGCCGTCGAAGTAGACGCCGTCGGCGCGCACGCGTAAACCTTGCACGACCTCGTCGAGCATCACCGGCACGTGACCGGAATGCGTCGCGGCGCGGTCGTCGTCAGTCATCGTCTGTACGCACGCGGCTGCACCGGTCACAGTCTCAGATCCAGCATTTCGTCGCTGAGCTCCGACTCGCCGATGGTCTGGCGAATCTTGGCCAGATGTGCCTGCTCGCTCCACAGTTCAAACTTCGCGTTCATGCCGAGCAGGATCGCGCGCTTCTCGATCCCGGCCGCGGCACGCTGGCTCGCCGGCACCAGCACGCGCGCGCTGTTGTCGGGCTCGACCGGCGCGGCAGCGCCAATGAGCTTCAACTGCAGGTCGCGATGCACGCGCTTGACGCTCGACAGCGCGTTGACCTGGTCGCGCACTTTTTCCCACTCACTCTGCGGGAACAGCCACAGGCAGCCGTGCTCAAATGGGTTGTAGGTGAATACCAGACGATTGGCGCAGGCGGACGCAATCAGCTCGCGATAGACCGTGGGCAGCGCGAGCCGTCCCTTGTCATCCAGCGTGATAGCGGATTCGCCTTGAAACATGCCGCGGAATTCCCACTAAAGCCCACAATTTCCCACCGACCGCCACCATAGCCACGGCACAAGGGGCTGTCAAGGAAAATTTCGTTGCAGATCAAGGACAAGCGGCAGGATTGCTGGCAATTTCGAGCGTTTTCTGAGGAAGCGCCAGAAGGTGATTGAATTCACGCAAGTTTTTGCGCAAGGAGCCGCAACGGTGTGACGCGGGTCTGTCTGCCTTGGCACATCGGGTCGGACGAGCAAGCGCTGCGAGTTGCGAGAATTTGCAAAAAAGTAAAAAAGTATAAAACAACGGCGCAACGTTCAAAGCTATTCTCTGACGCGCTTCACCGCGGATTGCATGAGGGGAAAGCGATGCGCCTTCGCGACGAACTGAATGGCATCGCATGCGCCAACTCAGCCAGGGATGCATGTCGGCGAAGCGCTACTTGCGACTTTTTGGAAGCGCCCCCTCGCCCCGTACCTCTCCCCCAAGCAGACTTGGGGGAGAGGGGAGTGATCGTCGCGCGGCGCGCGACAGCACCATTTCATTGAAGATGGAGTCGGCCGATAAGCCGGGTTTTGTCGTTGGACAGTCATTCCTCTAGGCCGCGCGTCGCCGCGAGGCTCAAGCAACCTACCCGGGAGCGACGCGGGCCACGCCATGCTCCCCTATTCGGTCTTGCTCCGGGTGGAGTTTACCGTGCCACGCGACGTTGTCCCCGCGCGCGGTGCGCTCTTACCGCACCGTTTCACCCTTGCCTGATCTCTTGCGAGCCATCGGCGGTCTATTCTCTGTTGCACTGGTCGTCGGCTCACGCCGCCCAGGTGTTACCTGGCACCCTGCCCTGTGGAGCCCGGACTTTCCTCGGCACTCTTGCGAGTGACGCGACTGTCTGGCCGACTCCGCAGACAGTTTAACGCGAATGCGTGCGCGCGACCTGAATCGTCGTCCTCCGATTACGTCGCCATTTACGTCACATGTTCGCGATGCGTCGAGGCGCGCGGGATAAACGCGCGCTCGTGTCGCGGCATTTCGCAAGGCTCGTGCATAGCCGAGCCTAGACAGCTGTTCGGTTGATATTAGGTCGTATACAACGCGTTGCGCGGCGCGCCGCTGATTTCGCTCGCGAGTTTCGCAGCGCGACCCGGCGGCAGTTCCGCGCGCAACAACTCGAATATGCGGCGGCCTTCGGCGAGGCGTGCGCTGTCGGCGTTCTCGTCTGCACCCGCAATCAGCAAGACGAATTCGCCGCGTTGCTGTTCCGCGTCCCGAGCTACGCGCGCATGCAGCTCGGCCAGGCTGCCATCGAGCACGGTTTCGAACAGCTTGGTCAGCTCGCGCGCAACGACCGCGTGGCGCGCCTCGCCGAACACCGCGACACAATCCTCGAGCGCGTCGACGATGCGATGGCTCGACTCGTAGAAGATCAGCGTGCGCGTTTCGACGATGAGCGCCTGCAGGTGCGCACGACGTGCAGCCGATTTCGCGGGCAGAAATCCTTCGAACACAAAACGGTCGCTCGGCAATCCGGCCGCGGACAGCGCCGCGATCGCTGCGCAGGCACCGGGCACCGGGCTCACCTTCACGCCCGCTTCACGCGCCGCGCGCACGAGGCGAAATCCGGGATCGCTCACGAGCGGTGTGCCGGCATCGCTGATCAGCGCAATGTTTTTGCCCGCCTGCATCTGTTGCACGAGCTGCGCACTTACCTCGCGTTCGTTGTGCTCGTGCAATGCGACACAGCGTTTGGCGATGCCGCAGTGACGCAGCAGCGCGGCGCTATGGCGTGTATCTTCCGCGGCGATCAGGTCAACGGACGCGAGCGTATCGCGTGCGCGCGCGGACAAGTCGGCGAGATTGCCGATCGGCGTTGCGACCACATAGAGCACGCCCGGTGTTTGCGCTGATTTTGTCATCGCCCTTCCTCCGCAGAACACAGTTTACAGGTCACATCGCCGACCAGGCGCTTGGGCTATGATGCGTCCCACGCCTTCTTCGGACTTACGCATGCGCGCTCTGGGTCTTTCGTTCCGGCACCTTTGGTTCGCGACTGTCGTGGCCGCGCTACTCACGGGCTGCGATGAAAGCCTGCTGCGGACGAACACCGAAACGCCTGCGGCGACGCAGGCCGAGCAATGGTTCCGCGAGGGTCAGTTCGATCGTGCGGGCCAGGCGTTCATGGATATCGCCGCGTCCGACCGCGCGCAGCGCGATCACTTTCATCTGCGTGCGGCCGAGGCCTGGCGCGAAGCCGGTGACCTCGATGCGGCCGCCAAGTCGCTCGAAGGCATCCAGGTACGCCGGCTCGACAGCGCCGAGCAGTCGCGGCTCGATGTGGTCGAAGCCGAAATTGCACTCGCACGGCGCGACCCTGCGCGCGCGCTCGCGCTGCTCACGCTGCCCGAGGAAAAACTCGCTGCGCCGTTCAAGCTGCGCGTGCTCGAATTGCGCGCACGCGCGCAGGCGGCGAACGCGGACGCGCTCGGCAGCGCGCGCACGCGCCTTGCGCTCGACGTATTGCTGCAAGGCCGCGAGCGCGAGCAGAACGAAAAGCAGATCCGCGACACGCTCGCGCAAGTCGACGCCGAAGCACTCAAGCAGCAAGCCGCCTCGTTGCTGCCGAACGACGCACTGCGCCCGTATCTCGAACAGGCGCTGCGCGCGCGCGGTCAGGCGCTGCCGCAGACTATCGCCAATCCAAACGAAGCCGTCGGCGTGAACGGCACGGCAACCAATCCGCTCGGCGCGGAAGGCTATCGTGCCGCGCATGTTATCGCGCTGCTCGTACCGGTCGAGGGTCCGCTCAAGGGCGTGGCGCAGCCGCTGCGCGACGGCTTTTTCGCCGCATTCTTTTCCGACACGCATATGCCGCGACCGGAAGTGCGCGTCTACGATTCCGGCAACGATGCCGCCGCCGCAGTCGCCGCCTATCAGCGCGCAGTGAGCGAAGGCGCCGATCGCGTGGTCGGACCACTGCGCCGCGATGGCGTATCTGCGGTGTTCGCGCAAGCCACGCTGCCGGTGCCGGTACTTGCGCTCAATCAGCCCGAGCATGGCGAGAATCCGCCGCCGGGTAGCGCGGCATTTGCACTCACGCCCGACAGCGAAGCTGCGCAGGCGGCGCAGCATATGCTCGATCGCGGCATCATGCGCGCGGCGGTCGTCGTCATCGCGAGTGAATGGGCCGAGCGCGCAGCTGTGGCATTCCGCGCACAATTCGAGGCCGGACACGGCACGATTATCGGCGAGGCACGCGTGCGCGATGCCGACATCAACTATGCGACTGCGATTCGTCAGGCGTTTGCGGATCTGCACGCGAGCACGGGCGCGCCGGTCAACGACACGGGCGTGTTCTTTAGCATGACGCCGCGGCAGGCGCGGCTGTTCATGCCGCAATTGAAACTGGCCGGCTACGGCAATCTACCGGTATTTGCGACCTCGCATATCTACTCCGGCATGCTCAATGCCGGGCTCGATCATGATCTCGACGGCGTCGAGTTCTGCGACGTGCCGTGGCTGCTCGATGCGGTCGCCGGTCTGCCCAAGCATGGCGATATTTCCGGTTCGCTCGATAGTGCGCGCGGCGCGGGCGCACGACTGTTTGCGATGGGTCTCGATGCCTACCAACTCGTGCCCTATCTCGACTGGCTCGCGCAGCATCGCGACGCCTACCTGCCCGGCGCGACCGGACAGCTGACGACCGACGTCGCGGGGCGCGTGCAGCGTGTGCTGACCTGGGCGCGCTTTCAGGACGGCGTAGCGCAGCCCGTCAACGGCAGCCTGCAGATGAGCCCGGTACCCGTGCACTGACTTCTCGAGCTGCATGAGCACACGCGCTACGGGTATACATTGGGAAAATGCTGCGCTGCTGCATGTACAGAATGCCGGTCTCGAATTGCTCGATCGCAACTTCCACTGCCGCCTTGGCGAGATCGATCTGATCCTGACCGATCGCGACACGATCGTGTTCGCCGAGGTGCGCTACCGTGGCGATGGCACGCGCGGCGATGGCGCGGCCTCCGTCGGCGCAGCCAAGCAGGCCAAGCTCGTGCGCGCCGCGCAATTGTGGCTGCAAGCGCAACCGCGATACGCATCGCTGCCGTGCCGCTTCGATGTGATCGGTTGCACCGGCACGCCGCAGCGCCCGCAGTTCGACTGGGTGCGCAATGCATTCGACGCAGTATAGATTCATCACGATCGGCCTGTAATCGCACCGGCCATCCCATGAAGAACTCCATTGCCACACTTCACATGGAGGAGATCATGCGCAATACCTTGATGCTTGCAGCACTTATGGCGCTGGGCGCAAACGCAGCCATCGCCGCGCCAACCTGTCCCTTGAGCTACGGCACGACCGACGACGCCAAAAGCCACAAATTGTTCCTGTATTTTCCGACCGCCGACGACGCGACCTATCCAGCCAATTTTGGCGGTGAAAGCCCGGCGAAGCGTTTCGACGTGGCCGACCTGACCATGGGCATCGGCACGACCGCGCAGCTGCGCAGTCGCATTCACGATGTCGTGGTCGATGACTTCTGCGAGTTCAACATCCAGGTGCTGAACACGACCACCAATCCGGAGACGTTGATGCCACCGCCGGCACTGCGCCATACCGAGGCGGTCGGCAGCGACAATAACGGCGGCGGCGCCTGGGGAAGGTCCCCGACCAGCAATAACGACGTGGAGTTCGGTCGCGTCTGGGCCGGCGCCTACGTCGCCTGCGAAGGCGGCAATGGCGCCGGCGGTTGCTCGATGACCGGCGCGCTGACCGGCGCGAACAACACGCTCGACCACTGGGCGCAGGCAATCGGCGGCACCGCGGCGCACGAGAGCGGCCACACCTACGGCCTCAATCACGCCGACGACGATCCGCCCGGCGGCGTGTGTCCCGACCCGGGACCGGGCCCATCTCCCGGCGAGGACGCGTTCACGCGCCACCTGATGCCGAGCGGCTGCAATCTCGACGGACCGGCGCGCACCACGTATCGCCGTCACGTCAGTGATATCGGCTACGGCATACTCGCGACCAACGTCGGCCTCTCGGTGCAGACCATGCACAACTGGGACTTGGTCAATCCGAATGCGCAGGCCGGCAAGAGCCTGGTGATCGACTTTCTCAGCACGCAGGCGGCGATGAACCTGATCTGGTCCTGGTCCGGTCCATCGAGTCCGTGGATCAATCCTGTGGTAACGCCGAACGGCATGGGCACT
>VBNZ01000028.1:0-3378 GCA_005877675.1 Gammaproteobacteria bacterium | reverse complement strand
TCCATGTGGGCGCGACGTTCACCGGCGTGGACTTCAACCAGCCCGATCCGATCGTGATCCAGAACGTGACCTTGCTCGATGCCGGCAATGCGGCGCTCGCGCTGCATCCGCGGCTGCCGATCTACGACGCCGGTTCGCTCGACGCGGCCGACGGCGCGTTCGATCTGCACTTCGAGGCGCCGGCCGGCGCACTGCTGCAATTGCGCGACGCGCGCATCATGCAGTTGCCTCGCGTCGCGTCGATCGATTCGCTCAACGGCGACCAGCGCCCATTCTCGTTCGACAAGGAACCGATCCGGCCGTGGGCGGAAACCGAGTGCAAGCCGCAACTCGTGCGCGGACGCATTCGTTGCACGATCGCCAAGCTCGACCAGCGCCCGCACGTGTACGTGGTGCACAAGGTCGGCGAGCCGAACGTGTTCGACTGCAGTCACGGCATTCCGTGGAAGGAATTCGAACGCACGCAGAAAGATTCCAAAGGCATCCCCGACGTCGACGGCCCGATCTGCGCAGGCACGGGGCACGATCCTTTTCCCGCGACGACGGTGTACGTGATCGCGACCTTTGTCGACCCAAAGGCGAAGCACTGGGATGCGGAGAAGCAGGCCTATGTCGTCGGCCCGGTGACCTCGAAGGTCTACTACCAGTTTGCCGGGGTGCGTAACGCGGAACGCATGCGCAAGCAGTACGGCACCACGCCGGCACGCTGACCGGCCCTGCGTCGAAAACCCGCCGCCGTTGCCCACGGCGGCGTTTTTTTGCGCATAATTCAGCGCCGAGTCACGGCGCCTGCCCGAATGCAGCGCCCGGCCTGCCGGACCTTCGACACAAGATGAGAATCCACAAGTTTAAATTTGCACTTTTGCTGATGCTCATGCCGCTGCTGCACGGCTGTCTCATTGCTGCAGTCGGTGCGGGCGCCGCGGTCGGCGTGGGCGTCGCGCATGATCGCCGCGACACGCGCACCGTCATCGACGACCGGCGCCTCGCCTTCAGCGCCGAAGATGCGATCAATCGCGACCGCGATTTCATCGGCAACGACAACTACGTCAAGATCGTGGTCTACAACGGCACGCTGCTGCTCTGCGGCCAGGTGCGCAGCGCCGAGCTCAAGCAGCGCGCGCACGCCAAGGTCGAGAATTTCGAAGGCGTCAAACGCATCGTCAACGAAATCGAAGTGACCGACGAGCCGCAGGGCTTCTGGCGCAGGCGTCAGGACAACGCAATGACGGCGCGCGTGAAGACTGCTCTGCTCGACATCACGAGCATGCCCGGCTTCGACCCGACGCGCGTCAATGTCACGGCCGTGCACGGCGTCGTGTTCCTGATGGGGCTGGTGAGCCACGAGGAAGCCGATGCGGTCGTCGACACCGCGCGCAACATCGGCGGCGTCGACAAGGTGGTCAAGGTGTTCGAATACGCCGAACCCGCCGCGGGTGGCGGCGCGTAAGGATTTTGATTCTGCCCCGCGCACGAATGCGGCGCGACGAAGCGCCCTACGCGCGCATTGTCATTTCAGATAATCGTGCACGACTTCGCCGTACGGCAGCAGCAGGTCGGCCTTGAGATGCACGGCTGACACGACTTCGCGTACCGGCAGGTCAGCCACGGGCGCCAGCGCGTGCCCGTACAGGTCGAGCGCGCCGGGGCCGCTCCACGCACCTTTGAATTGCTTGACCTGCATCGCGTAGCGCACGAGTTCGCAGATGCGCAGCGAACCGTCGACATGCGGCAGGATCTTGAGCAGGAATGCCGGCGCCTGCAGGCTTGCGATCGCCTTGTTCGCATCCATCGCGGCATACTTGTAACCCATCGTGCCGCGCGCCACCGGCATGTCGGAATATTTGAGCTCCCCGACCAGCGTATCGCGATGCACGCGCAGCGAGGGCTCGCCGATCTTCTTCGGGAAACCCCAGATCTCGCGCCCACCCGCAGTCGGCGGATGGTCGTCGAGAAACATCATGCGCACATAGCCACCGGCCTCACCCCTGTAGCTGATCGGAATCACCTGCCCCGACTCGGTGTAGTCGCCGAAACCGGTCGAATCGGGCATGCGGATGAATTCGTATTTCACCAGCGGCTCGGTCATCTCGAGCGGCGCGGGAATCACGCGGCGCAGCGCATCGGGGTCGGTGCGATAAGTGATGATCAGATACTCGCGATCGACGAACAGATACGGCCCCGGCGGATATGCCGGATTGTCGATCGGCATCGCAAAGGCGGACTTGCGGATTTCGTCTTCGGTCATGGTCGAACGCCGTGAGCTGATTGCGCTGCGATCATCCGACTATACGTGTTAAAAATAACAACACGATGGCGGCATAGTAGCCCGCAATCACGTCATCGAGCATGACGCCAAGACCGCCGTCGACCTTGCGATCGGCCCATGACACCGGCCAAGGCTTGGCGATGTCGAACGCGCGGAACATGACGAATCCAGCCGCAACAAGCCAGATCGAACGCGGCAGCCACAGCAAAGGCAGCAGCGCAATCCATTGTCCGACGAATTCGTCCCACACCAACGCGCCCGGATCGTCGATACGTAACGTCCGGACCGCCCAATCGCAGGCCCAGATGCCGAGCGCAAAAGCGGCAACGACGACGAGCACGTACCACGGCCAAGGCAGCTCGCACAGCGCGAGCCAGGGCAGCAATGCGACGAGCGAGCCCGCCGTGCCCGGCGCGATGGGGGAGAGACCCGAGCCGAAGCCCGAAGCGATCCAGCCCGCGGGATGCGCGAGCAGAATGCGTCGCTGTTCGGCCGAGAGGCTCATGCGGTGAAATGTTGCCAGCCCGCGCGCGGCGTGTCGATCACTTTCCCGCTCGCATCATGCACACGCGCGCCTGCGCCCGCGACGATGCGGCCGACGCGCGTCGCCGCACAGCCGCTGCGCGCGAGATCGGCGAGGAATAGTCGTCGCCGCCAGCAAGTTGCAGAGCGCGCCGATCGTCGCGGCCGAACCGCGCTGCAAGTACGGGCGAGGTCGGCAAAGCGTCGGCATCGACTTCCGCACCGACACCACTCGCGCGGCAGATGTGGCCGAGATCGGCGACGAGTCCGTCGGACACGTCAATGCAGGCATGCGCGCGGCTGGCCAGAATCAAACCCTGCGCGATGCGTGGCGTGGGGCGGTTGAGCCGCGCAATGAGGGCTGCTAGTTCGGGGACGAGGGCCAACGGCGCCCCCTCACCCATCCCTCCCCCCCCACGATAAAGCGTGTCCGGGGAGAGGGCTTGCTTTTCCGAGTTCCGAGTCCCGAACCCAGAATCCCGCAGCATGCGCAATCCCGCCGCCGCATCGCCTAGCGTGCCCGTTACACAAACGATGTCGCCGATCTGCGCCGCCGAGCGCCGCAGCGCGGCGTCTTCACGCACGAA
>VBNZ01000027.1:42010-49071 GCA_005877675.1 Gammaproteobacteria bacterium | reverse complement strand
TCCGATCTTGGCGCGTGCCGACAGTGCGCGTTACCGTCTGCGCAAGTTCATGCGCCGGCACCGTGTCGGCGTCGGCGTCACCATGCTGTTTGCGTTGGCGATACTGGCCGGTGTCATCAGCACGGTCTGGCAGGCGCGCGAGGCGCGGCGCCACGCCGAACGCGCCGAGCGCAGCAAGGCCTTCCTTGCCAGCCTGATCCAGGACACCAATCCTTTCAGCGTCAATCGCGGGCAGTCGAATACGGCGAGCGCGCTCGACAACGCGCTGCGTCGTGTCGAAAGCGATTTCGCCGATTCGCCCGAGACGCAAAGCGAACTGCGCCAGGACATCGAAAGCGTGCTGCTCAAAATCGGCGAATATGCCAAGGCGCGCGAAGTTTCACGCACCGACATCGCGGCACTGCGCGCGCGCGGCGTAGCGGGCGCGCAACTCGGCGACGCGCTGAGCGATTTCGGCATCGCCAATTCCAATCTTGGCGATGCCGCCGCTGCACGCGCCGCTTTCGCGGAAGCAGAGCCGCTGATGCGCGATGCCGGCCCGAAGTATCGGCGCGAACACATCAGCCTGATGACCGGCATGGCCAAGCTCGACAATCAGGAAGGCGATCACGTCAGCGCGCACCGCATGCATGAGGCGGTACTGCTCGAACGTCAGGCGCTCGAGGGCGAGGCGAGCCCCGATGTGGCGATGGACCTGATGAATCTCGCCGCCGACGCATTCGACGTCGAGCACTACACCGAGGCCGAACTGCTCGCGCAGCGCTCGCACGACATGCTGATCAAGCTGCTCGGTCCCGAGCATGCGCGCCGCATCTATGTCGACAACATGCTCGGCGTGGCGCAGCTCGAAGTCGGACGCGAGGCGCTCGCGGTGACGACGCTGCGGCATGTGGTCGAGATGGCGCGAAGCACGCTCGGCCCCGATGCGGTGATGCTCGGTGTTGCGCTCGGCAACCTGGGTCATGCGTACTATCGTATCGGCGATGGCAACACCGCGTTGATCACAGTGCGCGAGGCGTGCCGCATCCTCAACAAGGCAGGTTACCCGGGGCGCGGACGCAGCATGCTCAAGCTCGGCCTGATCGAGCTGGCGATGAACGAAGCGCCCGCAGAGAAGGATCTGCACGAGGCACGCGACGTGCTTGCGGGTAGTTCGGCCGGCCGCGACGGTTACCTCGAACTCGCGCGCGCGGCGCATGGTGCCGCCATGGCACGCAGCGGCGACGCCGCGGCGGGTGAGGCGGAGGCACGCGCGGCGCGCGCGGACTTGATCGCCGGCAAGGCCGCTGCGAGCGTACACCTGGGCGATGTGGACGCCCTGCTCGCCGGGATTCTCGATGCACGTGGCAGCGCGGGCGAGGCCGCCTCGCTGCGCGACGATGCAAGGAGCGTTTACACGCGTATTCTCGGCGCCAACCATCCGAAGACTCAGGGTGTGCGCTGATCCTTGCGGGGCGTAACGCCGCACGAGAGTCATTGAAGCGGCCGCAAGGACGCGGCTGCGGGCTTTTGCGGTCGCGCACGCGGCGTCGCGAACGCTGAGACGCGACTCGCCTTACAATGCCGCATGGCCAAATCCAAAACCGCATACGTCTGCAATCAATGCGGCGCCGAATACAGCAAATGGCAGGGACAGTGCGAGTCCTGCGGCGCGTGGGATACCTTGAGTGAATTCGTTGTCGAGCCGGCGTCGAAAAATGGCGGCACGGTGCGGCGCGCAGGTTATGCGGGCGCGACGAGCGCTGTGATAACGGCGTTGACCGATGTCGCGACGGAAAGCGAAACGCGCACGCGCATCGGCATCGGCGAACTCGACCGCGTGCTTGGCGGCGGACTGGTCGAGGGCTCGGTCGTGCTGGTCGGCGGCGATCCCGGCATCGGCAAGTCGACCTTGCGCTGTATTTGTCGGGTGAGGAGTCGCTCGCGCAGATGGCGGCGCGCGCGCAGCGTCTTGGACTTCCGATCGCACATCTGCGCTGCCTCGCGGAGACTTGCGTGGAGCGCATAGTGGAAAACGTGCAGAAAGATATACCGCGCGTTCTGGTGATCGATTCCATCCAGACCATCTGGACCGAAACCCTGACCGCCGCGCCGGGTTCGGTGTCGCAGGTGCGCGAATCCGCCGCGCGCCTCGTACGCTACGCCAAGGAGACCGGCACGAGCATTTTCCTCGTCGGCCACGTGACCAAAGAGGGCGGCATCGCCGGCCCGCGCGTGCTCGAGCACATGGTCGATGCGGTTTTGTATTTCGAGGGCGAATCGGGCTCGCGCTTCCGCGTGCTGCGCGCGTTCAAGAACCGCTTCGGCGCGGTCAATGAGCTCGGCGTGTTCGCGATGGGCGACAAGGGATTGCGCGAAGTGCCCAACCCTTCCGCGATCTTTTTATCCGCGCACGGCGCGCCGACGCCGGGCAGTGCGGTGATGGTCACACGCGAGGGTACGCGGCCGCTGCTGGTCGAAGTGCAGGCGCTGGTCGATCAGTCATCACTCGGCAATCCGCGCCGCGTTGCGCTCGGGCTCGAGCAAAATCGCCTCGCGATGCTGCTCGCCGTACTGCATCGCCATGGCGGTGCCGCGGTGTACGACCAGGATGTATTCGTCAACGTCGTCGGCGGCATCCGCGTGCAGGAGACCGCGGCCGACCTGCCGACCCTGCTCGCGGTACTGTCGAGTTTTCGCGACCGTCCGCTGCCGGACAAGCTCGTCGCTTTCGGCGAAGTCGGCCTGTCCGGCGAGATTCGCCCGGTGCCTAACGGCGAGGAGCGCTTGCGCGAAGCTGCCACGCATGGCTTCCTCAAGGCGATCGTGCCGAAGGCCAACGCGCCGAAGAAAGGTAAAATTGGAGAAATGGAAATTGTTGCAGTTGAGCGGCTGTCCGAGGCGCTCAATGCAGTTTCGTAGGGTGGGATCCGCCGCGTTCCGGTGGGCATGCAACGGGCAAGGGCGATTCGTCAGGGCACCCGGTGCAGCAGCACTTCCAGCACGAAGCGACTGCCGAAAAATGCGAGCAGCAGCAGAGTCATGCCCGCCAGCGTGAGCTGCACCGCGCGGCGGCCGCGCCAGCCGTAGCGCCAGCGGCCGAACAGCAGCGCACCGAACACGAGCCATGCGGCGATCGACAGCACCGTCTTGTGCGCAAGATGCTGATCGAACAGATTGGTGATGAAAAGTATGCCGGTGATCAGGGTGAGTGTCAGCAGCACGAAGCCCGCGCCGATCAGGCGGAACATCAGCGCTTCGGTCAGCGTCAGCGGCGGAAGTGCGCGCACGATGCCGTTGAAATGCCGCGCGCGCAACGCGCGTTCCTGCAGCGCGAGCAGGATTGCGAACAACGCAGCGAGCGTGAGCACGCTGTAACCGAGCAGGGCGAAAATCACGTGCAGTTTGATCTGCCATTCCAGCGGCAGTGGCTGCGTCGCGGGCGCAAAGAACATGTCCACGCCGAGCAGCAGCGCGGCGAGCGGAAACACGATCACCCCGAGCGTCGCGACGGGTCGGCTCAGATTGACGATCAAGCACAGCGCAGCGACGCAGGCACCGACCAGCGACAGCGCGGCGAAGAAATGCAGGTCCACGCCGCCGCGATGTGCGCCGACCAGCACGGCAAAATGTCCAATGACCGCCAGTGCGGCCAGGCCCAGGCCGAGTGCGCGCGGTTGCGCCTGCCGGTGCAGCAAAGGCAGGGCGAGGATGCCGGCGGCGGCGAGATAAAGCGCGGTGGCGATCAGCGTGAGGACGAGCGCATGCATGCGTCAAGTGTCGCATACCCGCGCGGCGACGCGAACACCCGGCGTGAGAATGGATTCCTGCCGCACGGGAATGCGAGCTTCCTGAGGAGTTTGGTTATTTCGAGCGCAGCGTTATACCGGGCGCTGCCGTCAGATTCGGGCAGCGTCCCGAACGCACTCCATCGAGATACTGTGTTACGAGCGCCGCGGTGCGCGCCTTGTAGTGATCGGTGAGATCGAGTCCGCCGAAATTCATATGCGTCGCGCCGTCGAATACGGCAAGCCAGCGGCAGGCGCCCGCACCAAGCCCATCAAATGCCTGCATGCGCCAGGCCCAGTCGCCGTCGAGACCCTTGTCTTTTGTACCCGTGATCAACAGCATCGGCGCCTTGATCGGCTGCCACGCATTGTCGGGGAACACGATGCCTGGACCCTCCGGCGACAGCGCGACATAGGCGTCGAATGCGCCGGACGCATTGAGGCTGAGCTTGTTGCGCGCGCCGGCCTGGAGCATCACGGTGATCGCGCCCATCGAATGTCCGGCCAGCACTTTGTATGGCGCATGGCATTGCGATTGCGACCATTTGAGCGCGGCATCGATATCCATGAAGCGAGCCTTGTAGGCGCTTGTGTCGGTGACCAGGGCAGCGATGCCCGCGTGGAAGCCGTCTGCCCGCATATCCTTGCGCAAAACCGGCATGCCGCTCTCGCGATGTCCGAGCGCAATCGCGCGCCAGCCATCGCGCGCGAGCGCTTCGCCGAGATAACGCAGGCCGCGCTCCTCGCTGCCGCCGGCGCCGTGCGAGAGCAGCACGAGCGGCGCACAACCTCTTGCTGCCTTAGGCTCGTACGCGATCAGCGGCGTTGTGGCGCCATCGGCGCGCGGCACATCGATGCGCTGTTGCGCCCGTGCATGGCCGCACAGAAAAAGCAGCAATGTGAAAAAGTAAAAAGTATATATTTTCATACGAATGCCATTGCCGGAGACCTCATCGATGCTGCAAGCGGCAGCTCGATCCGCGCCTCGAAGCCGCCACCGTCACGGTTGCGAAAACGCACCTCGCCACCGTGCATGCGCACGATGCGCGTGACGATCGACAGGCCCAGGCCCGCACCGCCGTTGCCGCCGCGCGCGGCATCGCCGCGCGTGAAAGGCTGGCCGATACGTTCGAGCAGGTCGGACGCGACACCGGGGCCGTGATCGCAAACTGTGATCGCAAGCCGTTCGCCTGTTCGCGCGATGCCGAGCGCAAACGGTGCGGCGCCATGGCGCTCGGCGTTGTCCATCAGATTCGCGAGGGCGCGGCGCAGCAGGGTTGGGCGCACCGCGGCGGACAAGCTTGCCGGCGCATCGAGCTGCCAGGCATCGGCTTGCGCGCGCAGGCCGATCAGCTGTCCTGCGATCGCGGCGACGTCGATTTCGCGCAGCGCCTCGTCGCGGCCGTCGCGCACGAAGGCGAGGCATTGTTCGAGCGCGTTGTCGAGCTGTTCGAGGTCATCGACCATATCCATGCGGCGCTGTGCATCGGCCGCGTCGCCGAGTTCGAGCGCGATGCGCAGCCGCGTGAGCGGCGTGCGCAGATCGTGCGAGACGCCCGCCAGCATCAGTTCGCGTTCGCGCGCCGCCTCGCGCAGGCGCTCGCCGGCATCGCCGATAGCGACAGCAAGGCTGCGCACTTCACGCGGGCTGCCGCGCAGCAGGTTGTCGTTCGTTTCCCCATTGAGCAGCGCGCCGGCATTTTTTGAAAGACGTTCGAGCGGGCGCGTCAGCAGGCGCGCGGCGATCGTCGCGGCAAGCAACGCGAGGAGCCCTGCCGCGAGCATGGCGAACGCCAGGGATGAGCTGATCTCCATGCGATACGTCGGTACGGGCAACACGATCCAGCGCTTTGGATCGTGACCACTGCGTATCCATATCCGTGATTCCGGAGATTGCGTCGCCACGACGCGTGACGCGTCGCCGCCGAGCAAGTCTGCGACATTCCGCGCCAGAAAAACCAATGCGCTCCGCGTCGCCGGCTCGCCAGGCGGTCCTGACGAAAACTGCACATTGATCTTGCCAGTCGCGGCGCCGTGTTCCGCGAGCAAATCGGCGGCCATTGCTGTGGCAACGACCATCGGCGCATAGCGGTCGGCGATCGCCAATGCTCCGACGCGCAACATCAACCAGCTGGCCAGCGTCAGTGCCAGCACGAGTGCCAGGACGAGCAGGGCGAAGATCAAGGCAAACGTGGTCGGGCCTCGCCTCATCGTGCGATCTCCTCTACGCTCGTATCCGGGACGAACACATAGCCTTCGCCCCATACGGTCTGCAGCCAGCGTGGCGCGCGCGGATCGTCCTCGACCAGGCGGCGCAGGCGCGACACCATCACATCGATACTGCGATCGAAGGCCTCGTGCTCGCGACCGCGCGCCAGCGCGATGAGGCGCTCGCGCGACAGCGTCTGGAACGGATGCGGAACTCGAGCAGCGCCAGCGTCACTTCCTTGCCGCCCACCCGCACGATGAACGCGTCCGGATCGAGCTCGATGGTCCCCGAGCGCAGCACCCGCTCCGGACCCTTCGACGTGCCGCGCCGGGTCGGCTGGTTGTGGCGGCGCACCACCTCGAGCCGCAGGATCAGCTCGCGCACGCTGAACGGCTTGACGAGGTAATCGTCGGCGCCGACCTCGAACCCGACCACGCGATCGATCTCCTCGCCCTTGGCGGTGCACATGATCACCGGCACGTCGCGCGTGCGCTCCTGCTCGCGCAGCTTGCGGCAGATCTCGGTCCCCGCGAGATCGGGCAGCATCAGATCGAGCACGATCAGGTCGACATGGTGTTCGGCCAGAGCACGCCGCATGGCCGCGGCATTGGCGACCCCACGCGCGCGAAAGCCCTGCTGTACGAGATAGCGTTCGAGCAGATCGCGCAGGCGCAGGTCGTCATCGACGATGAGGATGTTGCAGCTTTCCATGGCACGGAACTATGTCGTGCCAGCGCAGGCGCGGCAAGCGGGCAGCACGCATATTTGTAACGAAATATTTCTGCGAGCTGCGTGAGACACATTCGCTCATCACCGGCGTGTCACCCGCACACACCGTCGTGCGTTTCCAGATACAGGATGCATGCGTGGCAGCTGCATGCGATGGTCCAACCTCTCGTTCGAAGGTATTCGATATGGAACAATTTGCGCGTGAAATATTCAAACCGAGCTTATGCGGTTTTACCGGAGTTCTTGCCGCTTTGCTCGCGAGCGGCGGCGCTTGCGCAGCGACGACTGCGTATGACTTCAGTCCGGTCACAGCGCAGATCAATACGCTCGTGCAAAGCGATGCTCTCGACGGCGCC
>VBNZ01000027.1:40011-41940 GCA_005877675.1 Gammaproteobacteria bacterium | reverse complement strand
CGATCGCCTCGGCGAGCAAATGGCTCTCCGCGCTGACGATCGAGCGCCTGGTCGAGCAGGGCAAGCTGCATTGGGGCGACACGGTCGGTCAATATTTTCCGACTGCGCCCGCGGCCGCACGCGCGATCACGCTCGGCCAGATGTTCAGCCATACCTCGGGCATCACGACGGACGACGCGCCGTGCATTGGCGATCGCGGTACGACGCTCGACGCCTGTGCGCAGCAAATCCTCACGCTGCCGTTGATCTATGCGCCGGGCACCCGGTTCGCGTATGCCGGCAATGCGATGC
This sequence comes from Gammaproteobacteria bacterium, assembly GCA_005877675.1. Taxonomy (GTDB): domain Bacteria; phylum Pseudomonadota; class Gammaproteobacteria; order Xanthomonadales; family Rhodanobacteraceae; genus Rudaea. The sequence goes on along the minus strand of VBNZ01000027.1, from coordinate 41,649 downwards.
AGGTTGGCGGACGCATGGCTGAGATCGCGACCGGCAAGCCTTGGTCGCAGATTTTCTCCGAACAACTGACCGGGCCGCTCGCCATGCCGAACACGAGTTTTCTGACTGCCTCGGCGTCGCCGATTTCATTCGGTTCGGCCAATCCGCAGATTGCAGGCGGCGTGAAGGCCACTGCCGGCGACTATTTGCGTGTCATGCAGATGGTCGCGCAGCATGGTGCGTGGAACGGCACGCAAATCCTGTCAGGCGCCGGCCTTACCGACATGCAGCGCGATCAGACGCATGCTGTGCCTGTGCTGTATACGCCCGATCCGCAGGCGCTCGGCTACGGGTATGGCGAATGGCGCAATCTCGTCGATGCGAACGGCAATGCGATCCAGGTGTCGAGCACCGGCAAGTTCGGCACCTCGCCCTGGGTCGACAACGAAACGGGCGTGTCGGCAGTGTTTCTGGTCGATTCGAGCTACAGCAAGCTCACCAATGATTTGCGCGTACTGTGGAGCAATGTGCGTACGGTCGTACAGGCCGCAGATGCGCAGGCAGGAGCAGTCAGTGCCGACCAGTTCGGTGTGAGCGGTGCTTGGTACGATCCCGCGACGAGCGGGCAGGGTCTGGTCATTGCGGCGTATCCCGATATTTCGGGTGCCGGCAAAGGCATTCTTTCGGCGGGCTGGTATACCTACGACACAAGCGCGGCCGGCGCGCAGCGCTGGTATACGCTGCAGGGGGATGCGAACGCGGGCGCAGCGTCGTCGTCGCTCGGCATCTACGCGGCGAGCGGCGGCAATTTCAATGCGCCGCCGACTATCACCGCGAACAAGGTTGGCAGTGCGACGCTACGCTTCAGCGATTGCACGCACGCGACGCTCAACTACAGCTTCAGCGATGGCAGCGCGCGCATTGGCGTTATCAGTCTGACGCGGCTCGACACAAACATAAGCTGTGGCGCAGCCGGCAGCAGCCCGGGGAACTTTCAGCTTTCCGGTGCCTGGTACAACCCGAACACGAGCGGGCAGGGACTGGTCATCGATGTCAATCCGCTCAATTCGCTGTTTTCCGCAGGCTGGTATACTTTTGCGCAAAATGGATCTGCCGGCGGCGCTGCGGGCCAGCGCTGGTACATCATTCAGGACAATGCCTTCGCGCCCGGGATGACGTCGAAGAGCGGCCTGCCGATCCGGCACGTTCAACACCAGTGGCGGCGTGATCAACACACAGGTCGGCACGGCAAGCATTCTGTTTTCCGGCTGCAGTAGCGCCAGCCTCACCTATCATTTCAGCAACGGTAGCAACGCCGGACTCGATGGCTCGATCGCGCTTAGCCGCATCGGCCCGGCGCCCGCGGGATGCACGCTGCCATGACCGGCACATTCGCGAGCGGGAATTGGATCGTGTACATCAAAGGCTTGGTGCTGATCGTCGCGGTGGCGTCAGCGTCGCTTACCTCGAGCAGCTGCGTTTTCGCCGCGCGCACGCTTTACCGCGAAGCGGCGCGCGAGCAAGGACGGCATGAAGTCGAAGACAACGAGGCTGGCGATAGCTTGGCTAAGAACCTGCCGCCAGACATCCGCATCGTGCGCGATGTAGCCTACGGCAGCGACGCGAAGCAACGCTTCGATGTCTACGCGCCCATGCGCG
>VBNZ01000027.1:39421-39981 GCA_005877675.1 Gammaproteobacteria bacterium | reverse complement strand
AAGTCAGGCACTGGCTGCCACAGGGCTATGTGTTCATCAGCGTCAATAATCGTCTGCTGCCGCAAGCCGCCATCGAGGATCAGGCCCAGGACGTCGCGCGCGCTCTCGCTTACGCGCAGGCGCAGGCGGCGGAGTGGGGCGCGGATGCATCGAAGTTCGTGCTGATGGGACATTCTGCCGGCGCGCATCTGATTGCGCTCGTAAGTTCGTCGCCGACGCGGGCCGCGCAGGCAGGTGCGAAGGCGTGGCGCGGCAGCGTGATCCTCGATAGCGCAGCCTACGACGTCGCAGCGCTCATGCGTGAACGACATTTTCCGCTTTACGATCGTGCTTTCGGCACTGACACCGCGCGCTGGTGCGAACTGTCGCCGCAGGCGGTGCTGACGCGATCGACGCCGCCAGTGCTGGCGGTATGCTCGTCGCAGCGTGTCACTTCATGCGCGCAGGCGCAAAGCTATGTCGACAAGGCCAAAGCCTTCGGCACGCACGCCAGCGTACTTGCGCAGAACCTCAGTCACAGCGAGATCAACGCCACGCTAGGCGAGACCGGTGCGTATACC
>VBNZ01000027.1:38745-39373 GCA_005877675.1 Gammaproteobacteria bacterium | reverse complement strand
TAATTCGCGCCCCGGTTTGTGGCGGTTTTTTGCGATGTTCGAATCCCTGAGTCAACGTCTTTCCACCACGATCGAGCGCCTGCGCGGCCGCGCGCGCCTGACCGAGGCGAATATCCGCGAATCCCTGCGCGAGGTGCGTATTGCCCTGCTCGAAGCCGATGTCGCGCTGCCGGTGGTGCAGGCGCTGATCCAGCGCATCCAAGTGCGCGCGGTCGGCGTGGAGGTGTTGAAGAGCCTGTCGCCGGGCCAGACCCTCGTCAAAGTCGTGCGCGACGAGCTGACCGCGGTGATGGGTACGGTCAATACCGATCTCAATCTCGCGGTCGCGCCGCCCGCGGTCGTGCTGATGGCCGGCCTGCAGGGTGCGGGCAAGACCACGACGGTCGCCAAGCTCGCGAAGTTCTTGAAGGACCGCAAAAAGAAAAAAGTCATGGTCGTGAGCTGCGACGTGTATCGGCCCGCCGCGATCGAGCAGTTGCGCACGCTGGCCGAACAGGTCGACGTGCTGTTCCATCCCAGCGAAGGCTCACAGGATCCGATCGCGATCGCGAAGGGCGCGATCGATGCGGCGCGCAAGAATTTTGCCGATGTGCTGCTGGTCGACACGGCGGGCCGCCTGGCGATCGAC
>VBNZ01000027.1:35938-38726 GCA_005877675.1 Gammaproteobacteria bacterium | reverse complement strand
CAGCCTTGAATCCGATCGAGACCTTGTTCGTCGTCGACGCAATGACCGGCCAGGACGCGGCGAATACTGCGAAGGCGTTTGCCGAAGCGCTGCCGCTGACTGGCGTCGTATTGACCAAGACGGATGGCGATGCGCGCGGCGGCGCGGCGCTCAGCGTGCGCTACATCACCGGGCGGCCGATCAAGTTCATCGGCGTTAGCGAAAAACCCGACGGACTCGACGCGTTCCATCCCGACCGGCTGGCGCAGCGCATCCTCGGCATGGGCGACGTGCTCTCGCTGGTCGAGCAGGTCGAGCAGAACGTCGACAAGGAAAAAGCGCAGAAGCTCGCCGAGAAGGTGATGAAGGGCAAGCGCTTCGATATGAACGATATGCGCGATCAGCTCTCGCAGATGCTCAACATGGGTGGCCTGTCTTCGCTGATGGACAAGCTGCCCGGCGTCGGCGCGTTGCCAGACGCGGTGAAGGCCAAGGTCAACGACAAGGAAATCCACCACATGGTCGCGATCATCAATTCGATGACCAAGAAGGAGCGCCGCCATCCCGACCTGCTCAACGGTTCGCGTCGCGCGCGCGTCGCGCGCGGCTCCGGCACGCAACCCGCCGACGTGAATCGTCTGCTCAAGCAATACATGCAGATGGAAAAGATGATGTCGAAGATGGCCGGCGGCGGCATGAAGGGCCTGATGCGACAGATGGGCGCGGCGATGAAGGGCATGGGCGGCGGCGGCATGCCACCCGGCGGCATGATGCGCTAGGAGAAAAACGATGTCGCACGCGAAGCATCTATTGGCGATCCTTCTCTTGTCATGTGCGACATCTTTCGTGTCGGCCACCACGCCGGAACTCTCGGCCGAGGCCTTTCTCCGCTCGATCTACGGCAAGGCCTATATCGGCCGCAACGCGCCAGGTCTGCATCTGGATTCGCAGGTGCAACTGGGGCGCTACTTTGTCCCGGATCTTGCGAAGACGATCAATGACGATTGGAAGTCGTCGCTGAAGCGCGACGAAGTTTCGACGCTCGACGGCGATCCGTTCATCGATGCGCAGGATTGGGACATCAAGGCGTTCAAGATCGCCGTGCGCGTTGTCGACGCGACACATGACGTCGCGACCATCGATTTCCACAACGCCGGTCAAACACGCCACATCAAAGTATCGCTGCAGCGCCTCGATGCCGGCTGGCGCATCGACGACATCGACTGGGGCGAAGACGGCACGCTGCGCGGGCTCTACGTCAAATCGAAACCCACCCACTAAAGCAATGGGCGGCTAGCAGGCGCGGAACGCGTCGAAGAACGCTTTGTGTTCGGCGAGAATCTCACGCTTGCGCTCGAGATCGGGCGCGAGCGACCAGTTGCCTTCCTCATGCGTGCCGCCGAGCAGGATGCCGTCGCTGCGCGGGAACATGTACAAATCACCATGCGCCACGGCGTACTGCACCTCCGGTTGCGGCAGCAGAATCGTAAGCTGACCCTTGACCGGGGTGAGTTCGGCGTCGTCGAACAGCCCCTTCGCACCGAGCCCGGTGCAGTTGAACACGAGCTTTTCTGGCAGCGCGATGATCGCCGCACGATCGGCGAGTTCGCGCACCTGCACCTTGCCGCCGGCGATGCGGAATTCATCGAGCATCGCGGCAAGATAGACCGGCGGTTCGATGATCGGCGTATCGAGCTGGCGCACGTGCTCGTAGCCCGCGAACGGATGCTCGCCGGAGGCGAGATCGCGATACTCGGGCATCATCGCTCGCAACGGGCTTTGCGTGCCTATGTAGCCCGATTCGTTGAACGCTTTGTGGTTGAGAAAATAATTGCGCATCCAGCGCACACCGTAACGCGGGCCGACCATGATCTGGTAGCGGCGATAGGCATAGTCCGCCGCGGCGAGCAGCTGCGCGTTGAACTCAGGCGTACGTTTTGCAGGATCGGATAGATACGCCGGGAACCACTGGCCGCCGGCGATGTTCGACGTAGTCTCGGGCGGCAGCGCTTTGGCGTAGATCGTCACCTCATAGCCGGCTTCCTGCAGCAGGATCGCATTGGCGAGTCCGACCGCGCCACAGCCGAGCACCGCAACCGGGCCGCGATGCCCAGGCGCGCCGAGGTCGACAGCCAGTTTCGATGTGCCCCACGACAGCGTGATGCCCGCGCCGCCATGACCATAGTTGTGCACGACGCGCGTGTCGCCGAGCTGCTCCATGCGCACGACAAAACCGGATGGGCGATACGGGCGCAGACCCACCACGGTGCGGATTTCGCGCTCGGCAGCAACGTGTACCGGAGGCAGGCCGCAGGCCCCGCTGGTAAACGACGTGTCCGGTGCGAGATAGCTGCGTTGCACGCCCGCGCGTTTTGCCGTTGTCGGGATACATCCTGAAAGCAGTGCTGAAGTTGCGAGCAGTGAAGTGCCCGCCGCGCCGCAGCGGCGCAGAAAATGGCGTCGGTTCATGCGTGAATTCTAGCAGCTCATCCGGTCTGCCGAGCTTTGCGCGACGGCACCCGCACCCGGTTACTCGCCTGCTTTGAGCTGCACGCTGTCGATGACCCAAAGCGGATCGTACCCGCCTGTCGCGAATCGAAAACACAGATCGCGCCGACCTTGCGCGTGCAGCGGCGCGTTGAGATGCGACGTCTCGTCTCCATGCGTCGTACCGCCAAGCGGCATCGTCGCCAGCAGCTCACCATCGCAGCGATCTGCTCTGACCTGCAATTCGCCGCTGGGGTAGCGTGACGGCTTGTGCGTGACGACGCTTTTTATATCCTTCCACAATTGGAAATTGTACGGAAGC
>VBNZ01000027.1:34398-35888 GCA_005877675.1 Gammaproteobacteria bacterium | reverse complement strand
ACAGGATACGCCGCGCGGTGATCGTTGGCCGGGCGATCGTCGGGCAGGCGCAGCTGCACGCCGCCGGTTGGGTTGCACAGCGCAAGCTCGGCGACGCGCTTGTGGCGCAGAGCGACGGGATCTAGCGCGCGCGAGCGCGCGTCCGCGAGCGCCTGCGCCTGCGCAAACGCGCTCGCGCGGATGCTGCCGCGCGCCGGCGCGTTGAACGGCGCGGTGTAGCGCGGCGATTGTGGTGTCGGCTCGCTGCCATCGAGCGTGTAGTGGATCGTGCCAAAACCGGCCTGGTTCGACAGTGTGATCGCAACGTTGCCGGCAGCGGGTTTGAAATCCGCATCGATGCGCACGGTAAAAGCGCTGTGCGAATAGCCGATACCGAGCATCCGGTAGCGCGCCTGCTGCGCGACGAGGCGATCGAGAAAGCCGTACCAGTCGTGCGACGCCGCCGGCGACCAGAGCACCTCGGCAAGCGCCGCCGCGCGCGGGTAGGTGGCGTAGGTGACGCTCGCATCCGTCGGCAGGTACTCGCCCCATAGATTCGCTTGCGCACCGAGCACGTGCTTCGCCGCACTTGCGCCGAGTTCCTTGGGCATCGGATCGAAGGCATAGACGTTCTGCAGCGATACCACGTGCGCGCGCCCGGCTGGCTCATCCGGCAGATCGCTCGGCAGGTTGTTGAGATACAGGTCGGGGTCGGGCGACAGCACGACATCGTGACCTTGCTGCGCAGCCTCGATCGCTCCTTTGCTGCCGCGCCACGACATTACGGTCGCCTGCGGCGGCAGACCGCCTTCGAGTATCTCGTCCCAGCCGATCAGCTTGCGCCCGTGCGCGGCGAGGAAGGTCTCGATGCGTTTGATGAACCATGCCTGCATCGCCGCTTCGTTCGCGACGCCGAGCTTGCGCATGCGTGCCTGCACGCGCGCGGAGGCCTGCCACTGATCCTTTGCCGCTTCGTCGCCGCCGATATGGATATACCGTGACGGAAACAGTTCCATCACCTCGTCCAGCACGTTTTGCAGAAAGATAAAAGTGGAATCTTCCACATTATAAAGGTAGGTGTGCACGCCCCAGTCGTGCGACGCACCTGGATTCTTCCCGGTCACGCCAAGCTCCGGGTATGCGGCAATCGCTGCCTGCGCATGGCCGGGCATCTCGATCTCGGGCATGATCGTCACGTAGCGCGCTTGCGCGTAAGCGACGATTTCGCGGATCTGTTCCTGCGTGTAATAGCCGCCGTATCGGGTGGGCTTGCCGCTCGCATCGGTACCCGCGCGACCGGCAGGGCGGCGCCACGCGCCGACCGCGGTCAGTTTCGGATAGCGCTTGATCTCGATGCGCCAGCCCTGATCGTCGGTGAGGTGCCAGTGGAAGCGATTCAGCTTATGGAGCGCCAGGAGATCGATGTACTTCTTGACGAATTCCTTCGGCATGAACGAGCGCGACACGTCGAGATGCGCGCCGCGCCATTGGAAGCGCGGCATGTCTTCGAT
>VBNZ01000027.1:33769-34383 GCA_005877675.1 Gammaproteobacteria bacterium | reverse complement strand
AACTGCCAAAGCGTCGTTGCGCCATTGAACAGGCCATGCGCTGTCGCTGCACGCACGACGATGCCTTGCGCCGTGGCCGTGAGTGCGTAGGCTTCATCCGCGGGTTCCTCGGCGGATGCGGAGGGCGGGTCGAGCGAAAAGGTGATGCCGTCGGTGACGCTCGTGTCGCTACTGGGCTGCAGGTGCAAGCCTCGCGTGCGCGCGACGAGTTCGCCAAACCACACCGCGACTTCGCGTGCGCGCGGATCGGTGACATGGATCGCCGCGCCATCGCGTAGTACGAACTCGCCGGCCTCGCGTTGCAGCTGAGCCGGTTGCGGAATCAGCGCAGGAGCGGGCAGTGCGATGATTGCCTGGTCGGGCGCACGCGCAGGCGCAGGCGCGATCCCGCTGCAGGCGATCAATGCGAGAGCGATCAACGTGCATGCGCGTAGACCGCGATGTGCGTATCGGCGTGGATGCGGCATCCGCGAATTGTCAGCGATTCGTCGCATGCTCATCCACCTCAGATCGAAAAGTTAGGCAAAAAAAAGCGGGCCAGGACTCCGCCAGGCCCGCAATCGGTTGGAGCCACTCGATACGTTAGAACTTGAAATGCGCGGCGAAGTAATACT
>VBNZ01000027.1:24856-33750 GCA_005877675.1 Gammaproteobacteria bacterium | reverse complement strand
CGTAGTAGCGCAGCGTCGGGTTGTTGAGGTTCAAGGCATCGAACGAGAAACTCCACATGTCGTCGAGCTTGTAGCCGAGCGACGCGGCGAGATTGCCGACGCCGGCCTGATAGAACGCCGTGGAACGATCAAGGCCGCTGTAGAAATCCGAGCGGTGGGTCCACGACACGCGCGCGTTGAAGTGCTCGTCCTCGTAGTAACCCGATACGTTGTAGGTGTTCTTCGATGTACCCACGAGCGGGCCGCCGCCGGTTTCGCTACCGTCCGCATAAGTGTAGTTGGCAGCGATGCCGAAGTTGCCGAACAATGGCTGTTCGTATGCGAGCTCAACGCCCTTGACTGAGCCCTTGCTGTTGACCGGCACTGTCAGCACGTACGGTGCATCGAAACCTTGCGGATAGATCGAGCTGTAGGTCTTGAACGTGCGCGTGACATGGCCCAGACCGACGTAGTTGGTCAGGTCCATGTTGAACACGCTGGCCGAGAGCAGTGAACGCGGCGCAAAGTACCATTCGAGCGCGGCGTCGAGATTGGTCGAGCGCACGGGCTTCAGGTTCGGATTGCTGCCGCTGCCCGAGCCGGTCGCGCCGGGCGCCGCGGGCGGGCTCAGCGAAATCGGGCCGGCGAGCGCGGAGTAGTCCGCTCGCGTCATGGTCTTCGACGCGGCGAGGCGCAGCGCGAGGTCTTCCTGCAGATCGAACTTGATATTGCCGCTCGGCAGCACGTCGGTATAGCTGTTGTCGAACGTGGTCGGCAGGTACGGACCAAACAGCGACGTGGTTATTGCACCCGGCGTCGTGGCATCGACCGCGACGTTGGCAATGACGTGTTCATCGGTGCGAGCGACGCGCACGCCGACGTTTCCGCTCCAGCCCTGGCCATCGAAATCGGCCTGTATATAGGCCGACGGCGTCTTTTCCTTGAGCGAATAATCGGAGTTCCAGTCCGAACGTGGTCCGGGCACGCGCGTGGTGAACTTGTTGTCGAATGCGGCAAGCTGACCCGGCGAAAAATACCACACGCCGGTCGGGAAACCCGAGCCGATACCGCTGCCGAAATCCGACGGATAGTATTGGTAGCCGCCCGACGGGAAGTTCGCCGGATTGAACGGCGACTGCGCATCGACGGTGCAGAAATACGGCGCGCCCCAATTGAATGCCGCGCCGCCCGCCGAACCGTCGGCGCACTTCGGACCCTGACCGATGACGTCGGCGGATTTGCGCGTGTGCTCTGCGTAGCGCGCACCAAAACGCAAGTCTGACCAAGCGCCATTGCCGATCGTATAGGTGCCGTCGAGCTGCGCCCAATTCTCGCGATCGCGCACATTGATGTTCTGGTCGCCGAAAATCCACGACAGGGATTTGGCGCCGAGGCCCGGACTCTCGCTGCCGAGCCTCCAGTTCGCCGCCGTGCCGATGCCGTTGAGCTGATACGACGCGCCGCTGCCGATGCCGGTATTCCACTCGGCCACGTCCTGCGTCGGGGTCTTGCCGTTGCCGCGCGTGGTGCCGAGTTTGCTGGTGAAATTCAAGGCATCGCTGACGCGGAAATGCGCGTCGAGGTCCACGTAGTTCGAATTCGAGCTCGCGTCGGGGCGTGAGATCTGGTCGTACACACCATATTGCGTGTTTGGATCGGCGGTAAAATTCGCCTTGACCAAGGTGCCGTTGCGCACGACATAGCCCGGGTCTGGCGTCTGCCCCGCGCCGCGGTTGATGAAGTGCGTCGCCCACAGCATGTAGTTGCGGTTGTAGTTCGCCGCGTCCATCTTGGAAGAGAACGCGTTGAGGTCGAAACCGAAGTTCTCGCTCGGCTCGAACTGCAGATCGATGAGTCCGCCTTGGCGCTTGCGCACCTGCTCGAACAGCGCCGAGCCGACCAATGTTGGATACCACACATTGGCCAGATCGGGATGCGCCTTGGCCATCGGGCTGTCGGCGGCGATTTGTTCATAACCGAGCAGCTCCTGGAGAATGCCTGCAGCATCACGCCCCAGGTTTTGTCGTCGCTCTTCCAGTTGATGAGGCCGCTGAATTGCGGATCTGTCTTGTCCGGCTGCTGCGCATAGACGCCACCGAGTGTCGCTTCGGCGGTGAACGGTTTGCTGAAATCGAGCGGCTTGCGCGACTGGATATCGACCGAACCCGCGACGCCGCCTTCGACGTCGCTCGCCTGCGCGGTCTTGTGTACGACGACTTTGCCGACGAGTTCCGACGGCAGCAGGGTGTAGGTGACGCTGCGGCCGACTGTGCCGGTCTGGTTGAGTACAAACCAGTCGCCCGACGATACCGGGTGTCCGTTGATCAGCGTCTGCGTCAGGCTCGGATTGGTGCCGCGCATGCTGACGCGGTCATTCTCGTCGAACCCGCCTTCGTTGGCGCTCGCCGAGCTGGTCGTGACGCCAGGGATGCGCATGAGCGAGTCGGCGACGTTCTTGTCGGGCATCTTGCCGATGTCTTCGGCGGTCACGACTTCGACATGCGTTTGCGCGTTGCGCTTGGTTTCGAGTGACTTCTGCAGGCTTTCGCGGATACCGGTGACAACGATGGTACCGAGTTCATCGGGTTTGCCACTTGGTGCGTTCTGCGTGTCCGCGGCATCGGGCGCGGCCGTGTCGGCAGCGAATGCACCGACGTTTGCGTACAAGGCAGCGGCGATGCTTGCCGCGAGGATCGATTTGCAAATTTTCATGACGCCCCTCTCTGTGGTCTGTGGAAGTCGGTCGAAGCCGCTTCCGTTGTGGTCAGGTTTGTTATCGACAACGCGCGCATCCCTTCGCACTGCCGATCACACACTCGTATTGCCTCCCGTTTCCAAATCGCGCTTGTTCAATCCGATATCGTCCTGTGCGTGGTCGAAGTACCAGCGCGCTGCGCCGGTTACGCCGAGTTGTCCGTGTTCGATCAGTCGCACCGGTACGCGTGCGAGCACATCGTGCAGCACACCCTTGTCGGCGAGGCGCGTGGTGAACGCACTGCGTTGAAGCAGCGGGACGATCTGCGGCAACACGCCGCCGGCGAGAATCACGCCGCCGAACGCGTCGAACAGCATGACAAGATCGCCGATGAGACTGCCGAGCCAGGCACAGAACACGTCGACAGTTTCCGTCGCGAGCGCGTCGTTCGCGGCAAGCGCCGCCTGCGTGATCTGTGCAGGCGTTTCGAATTTCGGCTGTACCGCGCGGATCGCGCAAAGCGCGCCGTAAAGGTGCAGGAGTCCTGGACCGGACAGCACGCGCTCGTTCGGCACATGTGCCGCTTCGCCGCCCAGATGCCGCAGAATTGCGTGTTCCAGCGCGGTGCGCGGCGCAAGCGCAGCGTGCCCAGCTTCGGTGGAGAGAACGCTGGGACGCGATGAACCTGGAATCAACACCGCGGCGCCCAGGCCGGTACCGGGACCGAGCGCAAGACGAATCTTATCGTCTGCAAGCGCCGCGTCGCCGGCGATATGGATGGAGTCGGCATGCGCGGCATAGTGCGCGGCGTAGGCGAGCGCCTCGAAGTCATTGACCACGTCGACACGATCGATACCGAGTTCGCGAGCGATCGCGGTCGCCGAGACCGGCCAGGGCAAGTTGGCGTTCACGAGCGCATCGCCATGCACATAGCCTGCGCACGCGATGCAAGCTGCGGCAGGTTGGGGACTGGTATCGCCTAAAAAGGCGCTCAGGATGGCTGCAAGCGAGGGATAGTCGGCGCAGGCGTATTGGCGATAGCCGAGTGTCGTCAGCGTGTATTCGCCGCTGCGCGCGGCATCTGCGCGCACGAGCCCAATGCGAGCATGCGTGCCGCCGACATCTGCTGCGAGGAGCACGTTGCGCGCAACCGTGCCCGTGTGCGGGCGAGGTGCATCTACAGCGTGCGGACTGATCTGGTGCATCGCGTGCGCTTTCCCCGTTGGATTTGCGTTAGATCGCGGCGAAGATTGTGGCGGAGTGTGAAAGTGCATGACAACGTTGTCAAGAAATATTGCAAAAATTTTGCAATCGAATAAGGTTTGTACTGTAAATAATTGATATAAAACATATAAGCAGAAAATTTTCGCGTCAAATTTAATGACAACGTTGTGTGCGAATGCAGCAATTGCGCAGATATCCAAGGCGCACATGCTTAGTATTCGATGGCGCGGCGGTATGCTGCGCTGGATCGAATATAATTGTATACAATGAGGCAAACCCGCTTCTGCCACTGACTCGCTGCTGGCTGCCGCGAGGAATTCAAGCGACAATCACGACCTAGCGATTCGAAGGCGGCGAAACGAACAACGATGCGCAGTCCCACCATCAAAGACGTCGCCAAGCGCGCCAAGGTGTCGCTCAAGACCGTTTCGCGCGTGATCAATCACGAACCGTCGGTGCTTGCGGCCACGCGCGAGCGCGTCGAGCGCGCGATCGCCGAACTCGACTATCGCCCCGATCAGTCGGCGCGCAGCCTGCGCAGCGCGAAGTCGTATGCGCTAGGCATGGTCTACGACAATCCGAACGCCTACTACGTCATCGCGATGCAGAACGGCGTGCTTTCGGTGTGCCGGCAGACCGGCTTCGGCCTGCATATCCATCCTTGCGATTCGAATTCGCCCCGGCTCGCCGAAGAATTGCGCGATCTCGCGCAACACTCGCGCCTGGCCGGTCTGGTGCTCGCACCGCCGATGTCCGAGCGCATGGAACTGATCCGTTACCTCGCTGCGAACAAGATCAAGTTCGTGCGCATACTGTCGGCGGCGGCGGATCCGCGCGATGGATATCCATGCGTATTCGTCGACGACCGCGATGCGGCGTACGCGGTGACCGAACATCTGATCCAGCTCGGCCACCAGCGCATCGGTTTCCTCTGGGGCGGCAAAGCGCATCGCTCGAGCCCCGAACGCTATAAGGGCTATGAGGATGCGCTCAAACACTACGGCATCGCGCTCGACAAATCGCTGATCGTCGAAGGCGATTATTCGTTCGACGACGGTTTTCGCGGTGCGCGCAAGCTGCTCGCATTGAAACAGCGGCCGACCGCGATCTTCGGTTCCAACGACGAAATCGCCGCCGGCGTGCTTGCGGCAGCGAAGTCGGCCAACTTGAATGTGCCTTACGATCTGTCGATCGCCGGGTTCGAGGACAGCCCGTTCTCGCGCCAGTGCTGGCCTGCGCTCACGACCGCGAAGCAGGCGACCGAGGACATCGCGCGCCAGGCGACGCAGCGCCTGATCGCCGAACTCAAGCGCGGTGGACACACCGAGCATCTGGAAAACGTCGGGTTCTCGCCGCAGCTGGTCGTGCGCGGTTCGACCGCGCCGGTGCGGCCCGTCTCTTAAGGCGCAAGTTTCACTTCGTTTTCGCCCTGTCTCAACAAGGCGGCAAAGCGCGCATCGCGACGGATCGGATCCCACTGCGGATCAAGCGCGAGCATCGCCGCGGAGATGCTTGTGCCGCTGCCAAGTTCGAGCAACTCGTGCAGATGCGCGAACGCGGCGTCGTAGGCGCCGCTGCGTACATCGACTTGTGCGACGTAATTCAGTGTCGCGATGCCGCCGACGGTATCGCGACTCGGCGGAAGGATGCCGAGCGCGCCCGCACTCTCGCGCAGCGCATCGTCTTTGCGTCCGAGTCCGGCGTAGGCGAACGCGAGTGCGAGGTGCTGATCGACGCTGGCGTTGCCGCGTGCGAGCGCATCGCTTGCTGATTTCTGCACCGACAGATAGGCATCCGCGGCTTTGACTTGATCGCCTTGTGCTTCGAACGCCCAGGCCAGATACAGCAGGCGTGGCAACGCAATATTATTCGGATCGCGCCATTGCGCGTCAGTGCTGACCAAAGCGGCACGGATCGCAGCGGCGTAGTCGCGCGACCACCACGCGAGCTGAAAGAAGTCGCGTGCATTCGCGGCGTATTCGTCGCTGCCGGGTGTAAGCGATGCCAGCATCGTGCGCTGCGGTTCGAGATCGCCCTTCCACATCGCAAGCCAGGTTGCGCGTGTCGATCTGATGTCTCCGATATTGCCGCCGGCGGCAAGCAACTCGTCGAGGACATGCATCGCATCGACGTACCTGCGCAGATCGGCATACGTAAAGGCCAGCTGGAAATTGATGTGCGTGCTCTGCGGATCGAGTTGCACCGCGCGGCGATACGCGTCCAGCGCCTCCTGCCAGCGGCCCTCGTGGCGCGCAGTGGCGGCGAGATATGCGATGACTTCCGCGTTGTTCGGCATGCGCTGCGCGGTGATCTGCAATTGCTCCCTCGCTTTGGCGAAATCGCGCTGCGCCCAAAGCGCAAACAGGCCCATCGCGAAATGCGCTTCGCCGAGCTCAGGCCGCAACGCGAGTGCGCGCTCGACTGCAGCCTGCGCCGCCGCGCGGCGCGCTTCGGTGCGATCGGGAGCGAAGTTGTACATACTGGTCTCGGCAATCGCGAGGCGCGCGTACGCAAGCGCGAAGTTCGGATCGGCGGCGATCGCCTGCTGGTACAGCATGATCGCCAGCGGCATCTCGGCCGCGACCAGATCGTGACGATCGTTGCCGCGGTTGTAGTGTGGTGTCGCGCGCAGGAAAAATTCGTAGGCCGCGGCATTTCGCGTCGGCGCCGCACCAACGCTCGCACTTTCCGCCGGCATCAGCTTCGCCTTGAGCGCTTCGGCGACGTTCTGCGCGACCTCACCCTCGACCGCGAAAATATTCTTGAGGTCGCGACTGTAGCTCTGCGCCCACAGATGCCGATCGTTGCGTGCGTCGACCAGCTGCAGGTTGATATGCACCTGATCGCCCGATTTCTGTACGCTGCCTTCGAGCACCGTGGCGACGCCGAGCTGCGCACCGATGGTTTTCAAATCCACCGGATGACTCTTGTATTTCTGCGTCGACGTACGCGACACGACCTTGAGGTCGCTGATCGCGGCGAGGTGCGAAAGAATTTCATCCTGCATACCGTCGGCGAAATAGCCGTTCTCCGCGTCCTGGCTGAGATTGCCGAACGGCAGCACGGCGATCGATTTGTCCGGGATGATACCACGATGGCGGCCGCGAGTCCGGCGCAAGCGAGTGACGCTGCAACTGTGAACTTGCGTTCGCGTCCGATCCAGCGCAACACGCGCTGCAGCGGGTTGAGCCCGCGCGCGCGTACCGGATGACCGGCGATGAAGGCTTCGAGATCGGCGGCGAATTCGGCGGCGTCGGCATAGCGTCGCGAGACGTCGCGCGCCATCGCTTTTTCGATCACCGCTTCGATGTCGCGCGGCAGCGATGCCACATAGCGGCGCGGCCGGCGTAGCGTGCCCTCGCGCACGAGGCGCAGGGTTGTCTCGGCGGAGTCGCCGAGAAACGGCGGCGCGCCGACGACGAGTTCATACAGGATGGCGCCGAGGCCCCATACGTCGGTGGCGGCGCTGATCGGCTTCGCTCCGGCGGCGGCCTGTTCCGGCGCCATGTAGCTCGGCGTGCCCGACACATCCTCGCCGACGCCGAGCTCCTGTTCGAGCCGTCGCGCCAGGCCGAAATCCGCCACGTGCGGCACGCCGTTTTCGTCGAGCAGGATGTTGGCCGGCTTCAAATCCAGATGCAGCACGCCGAGCCCGTGCGCATAATCGATCGCGCGGGCGATCGGAATCATCAGCGCGGCGGCCTGCCGCGGCGTAAAACGGCCATCGCGGCGCAGACGGTTGGCCAAGGTCTCGCCGCGCACCAGGCGCATGCTGAAGTAATGCAGATCCTCGGCCACGCCGACTTCGTGGATTGCCACGATGTTCGGATGCTGCATGCGCGCGGCGTTCTGCGCCTCGCGATGGAAGCGCTCCACGAAATTCGTAGACGCCCACGGGCCCGCGGCGAGGATCTTCACCGCGACCTCGCGATCGAGACTGATCTGGCGCGCGCGATAGACGATGCCCATGCCGCCTTCGCCGATGAGTTCGATGAGCTGGTAGTCGCCGAGCCGCTGGTGCAGCGTGCCGGCCAGATCCATGCGCAAGGATTCGGCAGAAATCAGTGCGAGATGGCGCCCACTCATACACGGCGCCGAGCTGAGCGAGTCGCCGAAGGCCAGATCGGCCAGCTCACGCGTAGCGACGAAGACGTCCGCGCCTGCGGCATCAGCCGAGGCGGGAGCAAATTCTTCAACTCCCCCGACGTTCATAGCATCGCAGGTCACAGCCCCTTTCGGCGCATTTCATGCGGAAGTGCGCGAAATTACAAGGGCCAGGAGATTTTCGACGGGCATCTTGCACGGCGATGCCGTGCGCGGAGCGAGCGCCCTACTGCCGTGCCGGCGCTGGCGCAGCGCCCAGTGCTTCGGCGATGCCATGGCTCTTGAGTGAGTCGATGTCGAGCGTGCGTTCGATGCGGCCTGCGGCATCGAGCACGATCAACGCGGGCACGCGGCGCACGCCGAAGCGCAGGAACAGGCTGCCGTCGCGATCGAGGGTGAGCGGCAGCGCGATGTGGTGCTGGTCACGGTAGACGCGCAGGTCCTGCTCGGATGCCCACAATCCCGAGGCGATGCCGATCCAGCGCAACGACGTATCGTTGGCTGCGCCGGCGAGCATTTCGCTGAGCATCCGACAACGACGTGAAGACTCCGGGCGCGTCTTTTCGAAATAGCTTTCGCACCATGGAGACAGGAAGGCGAGCACCGTTCGGCGCTGCTGCGCTGGATCAGTCAGCACGACTGCCTTGCCATCGAGTGTTTTCACCTCAACGAGTGGTGCGGCATCGGCGTTGCGCTGCGTGCTGGCGGCGGCGAGTGCGCGACCCGGCATCGCGCCATGCGCGCCGTTTGCGCGACGCGCCTGCGCGAGCGCGGCATCGAGCTTCGCATCGGCGAGATGGCCGACATAGGCGATGCGTCCGCCCTTGTCGATGATTACGTGCTGCGGCGTGACGCGCAGGCCGAACTGTTCGCCGATGCGGCCGTCGTCGTC
>VBNZ01000027.1:21079-24821 GCA_005877675.1 Gammaproteobacteria bacterium | reverse complement strand
GCGACCACGGCAAGATCGTCGCCGGCGCCGCGCCAGGTTTTCTCGAAGTGCGGCATCTGTTCGCGGCAGGGCACGCACCAGGTTGCCCAGAACTTGAGGTATACCGCCTTGTGTCCGCGCAGCGCAGCGAGATCGATCGTCTGCCCGTCTAGCGTCGTCAGTTTCAGTGCCGGGGCGGTCTGGCCGAGCAGGCGCGCGCCGCTTTGCACCGCATAATCCTGGCCGGTTTCCGCGTGTGCGCGCGCGCCGGTGACGGCTAGCGCGACTAGCGTCAATGCGGTAGCGAAGAGAATGCAGAGGCGATGTGGGAGTCGGGACATGACAGGCTCGCGTGCGCGAGCCGATCGCCCGCAAGGACTAGATTAATTCAGCAGCTGGTCCCTGCAACGATCCAGAATTTGCCCAATTCATGGGGCCATAGTCTCGAGTCACTCGCGTTATTCAGGTTTCAGCGCCGCAGCTGCACGCGCGAGATCTTCCACTTTGGCCCAGCTGCCTTCGCGCAGCAGGTTGGCCGGGCTCAGCCACGAGCCGCCGACACAGACCACATTGGGGCTGGCGAGGAAATCGGGTGCGCTCAGCGGCGTGATGCCGCCGGTCGGGCAGAACTTAATGCCGGGCAGCGGCGCCGCCCAGGCGCGCAACAGTGCGATGCCGCCGGCGGGGACGGCCGGAAAGAATTTCATGTAGCGATAGCCATGTTCGTACATGAACATCGCCTCGCTTGCGGTGGCAGCTCCAGGCAGCCAGGGCAGTGCGCTCGCTGCCGCAGCTTCGACCAGTCGCGGCGTGCAACCCGGCGATACGGCGAAACGCGCGCCGGCACGCTCCGACGCTTTGAGATCGTCCGGCGTCAGCACGGTGCCGGAGCCGACGACCGCGCCTTCGACTTCCGCCGCGATGGCACGGATCGCGTCGAGCGCGACCTTGGTGCGCAGCGTGACTTCGATCGCGCGGATGCCGCCCGCGACGAGCGCATGCGCGAGCGGTACCGCGGCCGCGACATCGTCGATTACGACTACGGCAACGACGGGCGCGAGCTTGAGTGTCGTTTCGATATCGAGCTGTTTTTTTTCCAGAGCGTTGGGCATGGTTTTAGTCTGCAAAGAGAACGGATGCGCCGGTGTCGGCGGTGCCGACGCGGTCGCGAAACAGCGCGAACAGCTCGCGACCGATGCCGCTGTGGTGCGCGGCAAGATTCTGCGCCGACGCTGCGGGACGAGCGGAAAATGCCGCATTGTCCACTTTTATCTCCAGGGTGCCGGCAACGGCGTCGAGACGAATGATATCGCCGTTTTGAATACGCGCGATGGCGCCGTCGCTTGCCGCTTCCGGCGTGACATGGATCGCCGCAGGCACCTTGCCGGAGGCGCCGGACATGCGCCCATCGGTGACGAGTGCGACCTTGTAGCCGCGATCCTGCAGCACGCCGAGCACGGGCGTGAGCTTGTGCAGCTCGGGCATGCCGTTCGCACGCGGGCCCTGAAAGCGCACTACCGCAATAAAATCGCGATCGAGTTCGCCGCGTTCGAACGCGGCTTTCACGTCATCCTGCTCGTCGAACACGATCGCCGGCGCTTCGATGACCTGGCGTTCCGGCGCTACTGCGGAAATCTTGATCACCGCGCGGCCGATGTTTCCCGCCAGCGCACGCAGGCCGCCGTCCGGGCGGAACGGATCGGCGGCGGGGCGCAGCACGGTCTCGTCATAGCTCTTGTCGGCAACCGGCACGTACGCCAGCGCGCCGCTGGCGTCGAGCAGTGCATGCTGGCGATAACCATCCAGACCGGTGCCGTTGACCGTTGCGACGTCGCCATGCAGCAGGCCGGCGTCGAGCAGTTGGGCGATCAGGAAATTGAGTCCGCCCGCGGCGTGAAACTGGTTCACGTCGGCGCGGCCGTTCGGGTATACGCGTGCAAGCAGCGGCACGACGCTCGCGAGTGCGTCGAAGTCTTCGAGCGTGAGCACGATGCCTGCGGCGCGCGCGATTGCGACCAGATGCAGCAGATGATTGGTCGAGCCGCCGGTCGAGTGCAGACCGACCACCGCGTTGACGATCGCGCGCTCGTCGACGATGTGGCCGATCGGCGTATATTCCGCGCCGAGGGCGGTGATCTGCGCCGCGCGCTGCGTCGCGGCGACGGTCAGTGCGTCGCGCAACGGCGTGTTCGGATTGACGAAGCTCGCCCCGGGCAGATGCAGCCCCATAAATTCCATCAGCATCTGATTCGAATTCGCGGTGCCATAGAACGTGCAGGTACCAGGCGCGTGATACGACGCCGCTTCGGCTTCGAGCAGTTGTTCACGGCTGGCTTTGCCTTCGGCATGGAGCTGGCGCACTTTGGATTTTTGATCGTTGCTGATGCCGCTGGGCATCGGCCCTGCGGGCACGAAAATCGTCGGCAGGTGGCCGAAGCTCAATGCGCCGATCACGAGGCCGGGCACGATCTTGTCGCAGATGCCAAGGCACAGCGCGGCGTCGAACATATCGTGCGATAGCGACACTGCGGTTGCGAGCGCGATCACGTCGCGCGAGAACAGCGACAGCTCCATGCCGGCCTGACCCTGCGTCACGCCATCGCACATCGCGGGCACGCCGCCGGCAACCTGTGCGGTCGCGCCGGCGTCGCGTGCCGCGTTGCGCATCAGGTCGGGGTAGCGCTCATAGGGTTGGTGCGCCGAGAGCATGTCGTTGTATGCGGTGATGATGGCGAGATTCGGACGCACATTGGCGCGGATCGCGGCCTTGTCGTCCGTGCCGCACGCAGCGAAACCGTGTGCGAGATTGCCGCAGGACAGACGCTTGCGATGCGGGCCATGTCCCTTGGCGCGATCGATCTTGTCGAGATACGCGTCGCGCATCGCGCGGCTGCGCTCGGCGATCTGCGCGGTGACTTTTGCGATGATTGGATTAAGCGGCATAGGAAAGACCTGCAAGTTGAAAGCCCTCTCCTCCGACGGTTCTTCGTCGGGGGAGAGGGTTGGGTGAGGGGGCGCTTCTTGCTCTTGCTCTCCGATCAAGCACCCCCTCACCCCGACCCTCTCCCCAAACCATAGAACCGTTTGAGGGAGAGGGAGCAATATTCACACGCACCAATAGATTTGTACCGGTGCTCGCGTCTCGCGCAGCACAGCGTGGATCGGCAACGATGCGTTAGTGACGGCATCGTCCAGCACTTCGCGCTTGCGCGTGCCTTCGATGTGCAGATAGAGCGCATGCGCGTCGACGAGCACGGGCAGAGTCAACGTGATGCGCGGTTCGCCCGCCGCCGGTGCGCGCATCGGCAGCGCCAGGGCGGTGCCGCGCGGATCGAGCGCAGCGGCGAGATGATCGCCCTGCGGAAAGAACGAGGCCGTGTGGCCGTCGTCGCCCATGCCGAGCACGACGGCGTCAAAGGGGAGGGCGAGCCTGCCGATACGCGCGGACACGGCGGCGATTCCGGCTTCGGGATCAGGCGCGCCCGATTCGTACAGCTGCACGAACTTCGCCGCTGCGGCATCGCCGTGCAGCAGATTAGCGAGCACGAGTCCGGCATTGGAACGCTCGTGCGCGGCCGGCACCCAGCGCTCATCGACCAGAGTGACCGTGACCTGATCCCATGCCAGCGGTTGCTGCGCGAGCGCGCGGAAAAATTTCAACGGCGTGCGGCCACCTGATACGGCGAGCAGGGCTGACCCACGCGCGGCGATCGCGCGCACGAGATCGCTCGCGACCGCGCGCGCGAGTGCGAGTGCGAGTGCG
>VBNZ01000027.1:16227-21017 GCA_005877675.1 Gammaproteobacteria bacterium | reverse complement strand
CCTCGTCATGCCAGGTGCGGCCGTCGCGCTCGATCAGCGCGACCGCGGCGCTCGGTCCCCAGGTGCCTGCTGCATAAGGCTTCGGCGCTTCCAGATTGCCTTCCCAGGCAGCGAGTATCGGATCGATCCAGCGCCATGCCGCTTCGACTTCATCGCGGCGCATGAACAGCGTGAGATTGCCGCGCACGACATCGAGCAGCAGGCGCTCATAGGCATCGGGCTGCGACACACCGAAGGCCTCGGCGAAGCTCATGTCGAGCGGCACTTCCTGCAAGCGCAGGCCGCCAGGACCGGGTGATTTGATCATCAGCCACAGCTTCACGCCTTCGTCGGGCTGCAAGCGCAGGATCAAGCGGTTCGGCGCGATCGGTCCTGCGCTCGGCAAAAAGATCGAATGCGGAATCGAACGAAACTGAATCACGATTTCCGACACGCGAGTTGGCAGACGCTTGCCCGTCCGCAGGTAGAACGGCACACCGGCCCAGCGCCAGTTGTCGACTTCGGCCTTGAGCGCGACGAAGGTTTCGGTCTGCCGCGCGATACTGGCCGCGCACCGTGGTGAGGATCGCATTGTTCGCGCCGATCGCTTTGAGCGAGCGCAGTACTTTCAATTTCTCGTCGCGCACCGCGTCCGCGTCGAGCGACGCAGGCGCTTCCATCGCGACCATGCACAAGAGCTGCAGGAGATGGTTCTGCACCATGTCACGCAGCGCGCCCGCGGTGTTGTAATACGACGCGCGTTTTTCCAGGCCCACGGTTTCGGCCACGGTGATCTGCACATGGTCGATATGCGCGGCCTTCCATAGCGGCTCGAACAGGATATTGCCGAAGCGCAGCGCGAGCAGGTTCTGCACCGTTTCCTTGCCGAGGTAATGATCGATGCGGAATACCTGTTTTTCGGCGAATGCGCTGCCGACTGCGTCGTTGATCTCGGTCGCGCTAGCGAGGTCCTTGCCGATCGGCTTTTCAATCACGACGCGCGCGCCATCGCCGTTCAGGCCATACGCGCGCAGGCGGTCGCAGATGCCGACAAAAAGCGAAGGGCTTGTCGACAGATAGAACACGTGCACCTTGCCGCTATGCGTCTTGAGATCCGCCGCGAATTCTTTCCAGCCGGTATCGGTCGTCGCATCGAGTCCGGTGTAGGAGACCAGCGCAAGGAATTTATCCAGTGTCGGCGCATCGACGTTCTTCACCGCGCGCTGCACCGCATCGCGTACCGTTGCTCGGTAGTTGTCGCTCGCGTCGCTCGCGCGCGCTACGCCGATGATGCGGCTCGTCGGCGGCACCTGGCCATCGACATAGCGGCGATACAGCGCCGGCAGCAGCTTGCGCATCGCCAGATCGCCGGTGCCACCGAAGATCACGAGATCGAAGGGGTCGACCGAAATCATTTGAACCACATCGGCACCTTTCACGTTGTTGTTTTCAGCACAGTGTACAGCGGGGAGATGATAATACCACTTTCATACCACTATTCGTCAATTGTCAAATGATAGCGCTGAATAGATGGCTAAACTGATATAACTTGGCAAAGTGGTACTAAATTGGTATTCTTAGCATTATGCAATCCGCGCTGATCAGCGAATATCGCAAACTCGACCGTGGCGCGCAGGCGCAGCGCTCGCTTGCGTATCTGCGCTTGCGCCGCGCGATTCAGAACACGATCGAGTCGGGCGCGTTTCCGCCGGGGCAGGTGCTGCCGAGCGAACGCGATCTCGCCAAGCAACTCGCGCTGTCGCGCGTCACCGTGCGCAAGGCGATCGGCGGCCTGGTCGAGGACGGACTGCTCGCGCAGCGCCACGGCGCCGGCACCTTCGTCGCCGAACGTATTGTCAAATCGTTTTCGCGCCTGACCGGGTTCACCGACGATCTGCGCGCGCGTGGACTCAAGCCGCAGGTGAAGTTTCTCGAGCGCAGCATTGGCGAGGTGACGCCGGAAGAAGCACTCGCGCTGCATCTGTCTCCGGGCGCGAGTGTGATCCGCCTGCGCCGCCTGCGTTTCGCCGCCGAGAAACCGCTCGCGGTCGAGTCGACGGTGGTGCCGCAGTCGGTGATCGCCGACCCGCAGACGATCAAGCTTTCGCTCTACGATGCGCTCGAAAAAATCGGTTGCCGCCCGACGCGCGCGCTGCAGCGCCTGCGCGCGGTCGCGCTCGAGGCCGAGCCTGCGCGTCTGCTTGATCTGCCGGTAGGCACGCCTGCGCTTGCGATTGAACGCCGCGCATTTCTCGATGATGGCCGCGTGGTCGAGTTCACCCACTCGCTGTACCGCGGCGACGCCTACGATTTTGTCGCCGAGCTGCACGGCGACTAGCATGCGATCTGTTCCTATTCCGATGCCCGTTTACGTATTGAGATGACAACGATGTCAAACGATCTTCCGCGGCCCGAACACACGCGCATGTTCCGCGAAGCGGGCGAAAGCCCGGACGTGGTCGCGCGCCAGATCGAAGCGAATGACGTGATCGTGCGTGGGCTCGTACAGCGCCTGCTCAATGCGCCGCCGCGCTTTATCGTCACGGCCGCGCGCGGCAGCTCCGATCATGCGGCGACGTTCGGCAAATACGTGTTCGAGACGCAGATCGGATTGATGACAGCGTCTGCATCGCCGTCGGTGAGTTCGATCTATCACACCGCGCAGCGTCTCGACGGCGCCTTGTATTTTGCGATTTCGCAGTCGGGCAAGAGTCCTGATCTCGTGCGCCACGCGCAGGCGGCGAAGCAGTCCGGCGCGCATGTCGTCGCGCTCGTGAACGTCGAGGATTCGCCGCTCGCCGCGGCCGCGGATACCGTAGTGCCGCTGCGCGCCGGGCCTGAAACCAGCGTCGCCGCGACGAAGAGCTATCTGAGCGCGCTCTCGGCGCTGGTGCATATCGCCGCGCGCTGGCGTGGCGACGACGCATTGTTTGACGCGTTGCGCGCCACGCCGGCTGCGATGCGCGCGACCTGGCAGGCGGATTGGTCGCCGCTGGTCGACGGACTTGTCGACGCGCGCAACCTGTTCGTCGTCGGCCGCGGACTTGGCCTCGGTGCCGCGCAGGAAGCCGCGCTCAAGCTCAAGGAAACCTGCGGCCTGCATGCCGAGGCGTTCAGCGCGGCCGAGGTCAAACATGGGCCGATGGCGCTGGTCGGGCGCGATTTCCCGGTTTTGTTTTTCACACAGCGCGATGAATCGTGGGCCGGCACGCGCGCTGTTGCCGCGGAGTTTGCCGCGCGTGGCGCGAAAGTATGGATTACCTCGCCCGATGCGAGTGAGCCGCACGCGTTGCCGGTCGCCGAAGCGCCGCATCCGGTCTGCGCACCGTTGATCGCGGTCCAGGGGTTTTACCGCGCCGCGAATGCGCTTGCGCTGCGGCGTGGACGCGATCCCGATGTGCCGCCACATTTGAACAAGGTGACGCAGACCGTATGAACGCTGCGAACGACAGTCTGGCGCTGGTCAACGGCCGCGTGCTGACGCCGGACGGCTGGCGCGACGACCATGCGGTGCTGATCGAGCACGGCCGAGTTGCCGCTGTCGCGCCCGCGCACGACGCGCGCTTGCGCTCGATGCCGCAGCATGATTTGCATGGCCTGATGCTGGCGTCGGGGTTTATCGACACGCAGGTCAACGGTGGCGGCGACGTGCTGTTCAACGACGCGCCGACGGTCGAAAGCTTGCGCACGATCGCGCAGGCGCATCGCCGCTACGGCACGACCGGCATGCTGCCGACGCTGATCAGCGACGATGTTGACGTGATGCGTGGTATCCTCGGCATTCATCTCGAGGGGCCGTACCTCGCGCCCGCGCGCAAGGGCGTGCACGACGTGACGAAATTCCGTGTGCCAGATCGCACCGAAATCGAACTCGCGTGTTCGTTGCGCAACGGCAAGACATTGATCACGCTCGCGCCCGAGCGGTTGCCGTTGGACACGGTGCGCGAATTCGTCGCGCGTGGTGCGATCGTCGCTGCCGGACACACGGCGGCGAACTACGCGCAAACGCGCGTCGCACTCGATGCCGGAGTATGCGGCTTTACACATTTATACAATGCCATGACGCCGCTGACGAACCGCGAACCCGGCGCTGTCGGCGCCGCGCTAGACGATCGCACGAGCTGGTGCGGGGTGATCGTCGACGGCCATCACGTGCATCCCGCCGCGCTGCGCGTCGCGCTCGCGGCCAAGCCGCGCGGCAAGCTGTTTCTCGTCACCGATGCGATGCCGCCGGTCGGCGGGCAATGCAATTCATTCCGCATTCGCGGCGAAATCGCCACTGCGCGCGACGGTCTGCTCGCCACCGCCGACGGCACGCTCGCCGGATCGGTGCTCGATATGGCGCAGGCTGTGCGCAATACGGTCGAGTGGCTCGGCGTGCCGCTGGACGAGGCATTGCGCATGGCGTCGGGCTATCCCGCCGACTTTATCGGTCTGGGGCGCAGTCATGGACGTATCGCGCCGGGCTATGCAGCGGATTTGGTCGCCTTGGATGAGTCGTTGCAGGTGAGAGCGACGTGGATCGGCGGAGTAATCGAGGACCAGGGCTGAGGTTGGAAAGCCAGCCGAGGAACCACGTTCACTTGCATGGCGACCTGGTTACCAGTCCATTGGCGAGAAAGAAGAAAGCAAATACGACTTCTTTTCCACTTTGATCGCGTCCCTTGTACACGCCGACGGGTTTCTGATTGGGAGTCCCGGGGGTCCACTGCATATTGACGCCATCACTTACCTTTATGTGGAATGCTTTCCCGACGCCGTCCAATTCCTCGGAGGTTGCCGTTTTCATGGGCAGGCTTTGATGTTCTTTG
>VBNZ01000027.1:1422-16131 GCA_005877675.1 Gammaproteobacteria bacterium | reverse complement strand
TCAAGCTGTGTCGCCTTGCTTCCAACTTCGCACGGGGTGTCTCGATAGGATGTGTTTCCGTCTTTCACACACTTGTAGATGTCGGCGGCATAGCCGATATCCATAGCGACAAATGCGAGAAGCGGGAAAGCCAATGCTCGTAAGTTCATCGTGAGACTCGCGCGAGGGTTCCGACGCTTGGGTCAAGCGCCAACAAAAATACACTGAGCAGTTGTTTTAGCGCTCAGCGCACCGATCCCGATACCAAGCCGCTGCGCCGATCAGTCCGAGCTGACCGTGTTCGATCAGCCATAGCGGCACGTGCTCCATGACTTCGCGCAGCGCACCCTTGTTGAGATAGCGCGGGACGAGGCCGCTGGTCGGCAGGAACGAGCGGATGCGCGAAGGAATACCGCCGGCGAGAAACACCGCTTGCGCGTTGTAACTGAGCACGACATCGCCGATCAGGCTGCCGAGCAGATTACAGAACACGGTCAGCGCGGCGACCGCCTGTGCGTTCGCGCTGGCCAAAGCGGCTTGCGTCACCTCGGTCGGGGTGCGCAGCATAGCCGCGACGCCGTGCAGTTCACAAATACACTCGTATACATTGAGCAGGCCCGGCCCCGACACGGCGCGTTCGCGGTCAACGTGCGGCCAACGCTTGAGCATCTGGCGCAGGATGTCGATTTCGAAATCGTTGCCGGGCGCGAGCGAAGCGTGCCCGGATTCGCTCGAAATCACCGTGCCAAACGGTCGCGTCGGCAGGCGCAACGCGGCGCCGAAGCCGGTGCCAGGACCGAGCACGAGGGTCGGCACTTCGGCGACGTTGACGGGCTGTCCGGTGAGCAGCTGTGCCGTGCCGATGTCGATATGCGGCACCGCGTGTGCCAGCGCCTGAAAATCGTTTATCAGAGCAAGATCGTCCAGATGCACCGCGCTAAGCGTCTGCGCCAGCGAGACACGCCACGGCAGGTTCGGATTGACCAAGGTGTCGCCCTCGAGCAAGCCGGCAATCGCGATCGCGGCGCGGCTTACCGAGCTCGCATTCGCTGCATCGCTGAAGGTACGTAGGATCGTCGCGAGGTCGGGGTACTCTGCGCAGACATACTCGGAGTAATGCAGAACGGCAAGCTTGCCTTCCGGTGTAAAGCGCACCAGCGCTACGCGCGCGTTGGTGCCCCCGACGTCGGCGGCGATAAAAGGCGTGTCGCAGGCTTGCGTTGCGGAGTTTGCAGCAGTGCGGATATTCACTCGAAACGTACCTGCGTAAGAAAGCCGTTGTGATCGCGGCGCGGAACACAAAGTGCGCCGGAGTTTGTGCAGCCCCAGATGGGTTGTCAATGGTCGAAACCCGCGATCGAGTGCGATACGCTCCGGGCCAACCGAATTGTTTCGTGGCGATCTTTCGCCAGTAGCGATAATGAAGGATTGCGTGGCATGAACGCAAAGCGTAGCGTCGAACAGGAAATAGCCGACTTGGTCGGCTGGCCCGTGCCAGGCCCGGAGAAGTTACGCCACTGGCATCTGCCCAATATCAATCTGATGCCGTCGCGCCCGCAGATGTTCGAACAGGGCATGCGCGGCATTGCCGAAGGCTGGCTGCCGACACAGCCCTTGATAGACGCGAGCACCCGCGTGTTCGCAATGGGGAGCTGCTTCGCGCGAAATTTCATCGTCTGGCTGGCAGAGCATGGGTTCAACCAGGCGGAAGGGCGATCGCCTTACGGCGAGCTTGAGCGGCTCATGTCCGAATTTGAAAACGCCGCGGTACTCGCGCAGCAATTCCGCTGGGCGTTTGGCGAAGTGGAGGCGTCGACGCTGCTTTGGATAGACAAGGAACGCCGCATCGTCGAAGCGACTGAGGAGCGGCGGCTGCGCCTGCGCAACGCGCTGCTCGGTGCCGACCTGCTCATCGTGACTTTGGGGTTGTCCGAAATCTGGCACGATCAGGTCACCGGGGAGCCGCTGTGGCACCCGCTTACGCAGGATAAATTCGATCCAGCACGCCATGTCTTCCGCGTCGAGAGCGTGGCGCAGACACGGCACTGGCTAGATATCATCGAATCGCTGCGGCAACGCCATATGCCGCGGCTCAAGATG
This sequence comes from Gammaproteobacteria bacterium, assembly GCA_005877675.1. Lineage (GTDB taxonomy): Bacteria > Pseudomonadota > Gammaproteobacteria > Xanthomonadales > Rhodanobacteraceae > Rudaea. The sequence continues at coordinate 14,052 of VBNZ01000027.1, read as the reverse complement.
ATCTACACCGTNGCTGACGGCCAACTGCGTATCGAAAAGCATCCTGCGCGCGGCGCTTGACGAATTTTTTCGCGCTCACGCCAGTCTGGTCGGCAAAGACCTGTTCTACTTCCCGAGTTATGAATTCGTAACGAATCTATTCGGATCGCCGTTCCAGGAAGACAACCGGCACCTCAATAGCTATGTGACCGGCACGATCATGTCCTTCTTTGCCGAGAGCTACTGCGCCCTTGGCGATGTGCGGCCGCGCATCGCGGGATCGTTAGCGCGGGTCGTGGGCTCACTCGAACAGGCGATACAGCTTGCCGATGGCGGTCACGCGGTCACGCCCGAGGCGGAAGCACACCTTCGGATCCGCGAACTCGAAGGCAAGCTGGCCGAACTCGAGCAGGTTTGCGCCGAGCGCGCAGGAGTTATCGAGGAGCTCGATCAAGCCGCGCGTGAGCGCCTCGGGATGATAGAACTGTTGCAGAAAGTTGCGGACGAGCGCCTTGCCGGCATGCAGGAACTGACCGCGATCGCCGAGCAACGCCTCGCGCTGATCCATAGCCTGGAGCAGAAGTAGTGGGTTGAAGCCCCGATTGCCGCCGAAGTGATTGAGGGGGCTTTATTTTTTACTGATTCCAGCTAAAATACGCGGTCCCCGGAGTCGGATTTGCGCGGCTCGACCGCACAGGGCGCTCGTCGTCCTCCGTACCGGGGCAAGTTCAAACCCTATAAATTCTCGAGTAAATAAACATGGTCAAGATTCGTCTGTCCCGCGGCGGTGCCAAGGGACGTCCGTTCTATCACATCGTCGTCACCGATCAGCGCAATGCGCGCGACGGCCGCAATATCGAGCGCGTCGGCTTCTTCAACCCGATCGCGTCCGGCAAGGAAACCCGCCTGCAGCTCGATGCCGAGCGCGTCAGCGCGTGGGTTGCCAAGGGCGCCCAGTTGAGCGACAAGGTGCGCGTGCTCGTTAAAGAAGCCGGCAAGCAGGCCAAGGCCTAATCGCCGCTTCTTAAAGGCGCAGTAGCGATGGCAGCGCGTGGCGACACCAAGCTGCTGCTCGGCAAGATCGTCGGCGTGTTCGGCGTGGAGGGCTGGGTCAAGCTTGAGTCCTACGCTGAGCCGCGCACGCAGATCTTCAAATACCGTCCGTGCGAGCAGGTCGAAGGCCGCACGCAGGGTAAGGGCATCATCGCGCGTCTGCCTGGTATCACGGATCGTGATGCGGCGATGGGGCTGCTGGGTGCGGAAATCCGCATCCTGCGTTCGGCCCTGCCAAAGGCCAAGCGCGGCGAGTACTACTGGACCGATCTTGAAGGCCTCGCGGTGCGCAACACCGAGGGCGTCGAGTTCGGGCGGGTCAGTCATCTGTTTGCGACTGGCGCCAACGATGTGCTGGTAGCGCGTGCGGGCGATGGCCGCGAACGCCTGATTCCGTTCGTGACCGGGCAGGTAGTGCGCGAAGTCGATCTCGACGCTGGCAGCATCCTGGTCGAGTGGGATGCGGAGTTTTGAGTTGAAAGTCTGGTAAACCCGGGGGGCGACAAGATGCGCATAGACGTCGTCACATTGTTTCCCGAGTTCGTCCAGGCTGCGGCCAAGGTCGGCGTGGTCGGGCGCGCGCAGGAGCGCGGCTTGCTCACGGTGCAGGGTTGGAACCCGCGCGATTACGCGACGGACAACTACCGCACCGTGGACGAGCGGCCCTACGGCGGCGGTCCGGGCATGGTGATGCTGATCGATCCGTTGCGCGACGCGCTTAACGCGGCGCGCAAGGCGGACGCCAAGCCGGCCAAAGTGATTTATCTGAGTCCGCAGGGAACGCGGCTCACGCAGGACAAGGTCAGGGAGCTGGCCGCAGCGCAACGCCTGATTCTTCTCTGCGGGCGTTACGAGGCGGTCGACGAGCGCCTGATCGAGCATGAGGTCGACGAGGAGCTTTCGATCGGCGACTACGTGCTGTCGGGCGGTGAACTGGCCGCGGCGGTGCTGATCGACGCGATCGGCCGGCTGCAGGACGGTGCGCTGAACGATGCACAGTCGGCACAGCAGGATTCGTTCTCAGACGGGTTGCTCGATTGCCCGCATTACACGCGGCCCGAGCAGCACGAACTGGGTGAGGTGCCGGCGGTGCTGACGTCCGGGGATCATGCGGCGATCCGGCGTTGGCGTCGCAAACAGGCTTTGGGACGCACGTGGCTGCGTCGTCCCGATCTTGTTGCGAAAAAGCAACTTACGCCGGAAGAAAATAAATTTTTGCAAGAGTTTCAAGAAGATAGAAAGAAGTAGTGAAGTTGGCTATCACAAAGCCAAAAAAATGATCGTATACTGCCCGCGTACTGGGCGTTTCCAAATCCATTGGTGAGCAACATGAGCAATCTCCTCCAACAATTCGAAGCCGCCCAGATTACCCGCAAGCTGCCTGAGTTCAGCCCCGGCGATACCGTCGTGGTCAACGTCAAGGTGAAAGAAGGCAACCGCGAGCGCGTGCAGGCCTACGAAGGCGTCGTCATCGCGAAGAAGAACGCGGGTCTCAACTCCGCTTTTACGGTGCGCAAGATTTCGCACGGCACGGGCGTCGAGCGTGTGTTCCAGACGCACAGCCCGTCGATCGACTCCGTTTCCGTCAAGCGTCGCGGCAAGGTTCGCGGCGCCAAGCTGTATTACCTGCGTGGTCTTGAAGGCAAGAAGGCGCGCATCACCGAAGATCTCTCGAAGCGCGCTGCTTCGGAAGAGTAAGCGTTTGATTAAAGCGGTCAGGATGACCGCTGCGTGCTTCACGGACGAACACACCGTCTTGGAGCATTGAGTCGCGTCTGTGCTCCTCGTCCAAAGCGGCCGTCAGCAATGACGGCCGCTTTGTCTTTATTATGCGCTCCCTCCTTGGAGCGAGAAGAATAGAGCGGCCGTCCAGGCCGCACTTTCTAAGCGAGCTGCTCCCGCCGTGGTAGCGAGAGCGCGGCCTTCCTGGCCAGAAGACGTCGTTGTGCTTGAATTTGCGGCTTTACGGCCATATTCGTGGCGCAAGCTAACGATAGGAATTCCATCGCATGACCGCTGCCGCCGAAACTCGCAAGTTTGAAGCTGAAGTCGCCCAGGTGCTGCATCTGGTGACGCATTCGCTGTATTCGCACAAGGAAATCTTCCTGCGTGAGTTGATTTCGAATGCTTCGGACGCCTGCGACAAGCTGCGCTTCGAGGCGCTCGGCAAGCCGGAGCTGCTCAGCGGTGACAGCGAGCTGCGCATCGACATCAGCGTCGACAAGGATGCGCGCACGCTGACGATTCGCGACAGCGGCATCGGTATGAGTCGCGACGACGTGATCGCAAATATCGGAACCATCGCAAGCTCGGGCACGCGCAAGTTCCTCGAAGCGCTCTCGGCGGAGCAGAAGGCCGATGCGAATCTGATCGGACAATTTGGTGTCGGCTTCTATTCAGCTTTCGTCGTCGCCGACAAGGTCACGCTGGTCACACGCCGTGCGGGCCCTGCGACAAGCGAGGGCGTGCGCTGGGAAAGCTCGGGCACCGGCGAGTACACGCTGGAAAACGTCGATGCCCCACGCGGCACCTCGGTAACCTTGCATCTCAAAGCCGACGAAGACGAATTCCTGCAGGCCTGGCAGCTGCGCAGTCTGATCGCGCGCTATTCCGATCACATCGGCTTTCCGATTCGCATGCCCAAGGAAGACAAGGACGGCAAGCCCACCGATGAATGGGAGGTCGTCAACCAGGCCTCCGCACTGTGGACGCGGCCGAAGAACGAGCTCAAGGACGAGGATTACCAGGGCTTCTACAAGCACATCGCGCACGACTACAACGATGCGCTCGCGTGGACGCACAACCGCGTCGAGGGCAATCAGAATTTCACCTCGCTCCTCTATATCCCGTCGAAATCGCCGTTCGACTTCATCGGCGGCTCGCGCGACGAGCGCAAAGGACTCAAGCTCTACGTCAAGCGCGTCTTCATCATGGACGCGGCCGAGGAGTTGCTGCCCGCGTACCTGCGCTTCGTGCGCGGTGTGGTCGATTCGGACGATCTGCCGCTCAACGTGAGCCGCGAAATCCTGCAGCAGAATCGCAATCTCGAAAAACTGAAGTCGGCCGTCACGCGTCGCGTGCTCGATCTGCTCGATAGGCTCGCCAAGGATGAGCCGGAGAAATTCGCGACGTTCTGGCAGGAATTCGGCACGGTGTTCAAGGAAGGCGTGGCCGAGGATTTCGCCAACAAAGAGCGCATTGCCAAGCTGCTGCGCTTTGCCTCGACGCAATCCGACGGTGCGGCGCAGACCGTATCGCTCGACGACTACATCGGCCGCCTGAAGGCAGGCCAGGAGTCTATCTATTACCTCACCGCCGATGGTTATGCTGCGGCAAAAGGCTCGCCGCAGCTCGAAGCGCTCAAGGCGCACGGCGTCGAAGTACTGCTGATGTACGAGCGCATCGATGAGTGGATGTCGAGCTATCTGAACGAATACGCCGGCAAGAAGCTGCGCAACGTTGCCAAGGGCGATTTGGACCTCGGTAAGCTTGGCGGCGTCGATGCGGAAAAACGCAAGGAAGCCGAGCAGGCCGCCGAAGGCGTCGTGAAGAAGCTCAAGGAGCTGCTCGGCGAACGCGTGCGTGACGTGCGCGTGAGCGAGCGTCTGACCGATTCGCCATCGTGCCTGGTGCTCGACGAGCACGATATGGGCCTCGCGATGCAGCGCCTGCTCAAGCAGGCCGGTCATGATGTGCCCGCGAGTAAGCCGACGCTGGAAATAAATCCCGCGCACGCATTGGTCAGGCGTTTCGAAAACGAGAGTGACACGGCGCGCGCGACCGATCTGGGTCTGCTGTTGCTCGAGCAGGCGCAGTTGCTCGAAGGCGCGGCGCTCGAAGACCCCGCGGCTTATGTGCGTCGCGTGAACGGTCTGCTTGCCTCATAGTCCAGACAAGCGCAGCGCATCCGGGACGTTTGGATGGCGTCCCGGACTGCGCCACTGGGGGCTTTAGTGACCTGTAACAAAGGAATTGAAAGCAGCTCGCTTGGTCTCGCGGCGCTGTGCTTGGTCCTCAATTGGCGCTAGTAACCGCGATGGGCCTCATTCCGGACCGGCGCTTGTCACCTCGATCCCGGCGCGATCCGACTTCCCCTTCCTCTGTTACAGGCCACCAGGGCGCGCCATTCGCTGATTTTTGGCGATATCGCGGGTATTCTCATCTCTTCGATCCATCGGGATCGCCCCGCAAGCGGCGCAATGTATAAAAATCTCATTTGCCTCATAGCGGGCGGCCTACTGTTCGCAAGCGGTTGCACGGCGCAATCCGCGCACGCGGCGACATCCGGCGCGACGATGGAAACCATCGTGTTCGTGCGCCACGGCGAAAAACCGGTCGGCGTCAGCAACGGACAGCTCACCTGCCAGGGGCAAAATCGCGCACTCGCGCTGCCTTCAGTGCTGCTCGGCAAGTACGGCACGCCGCAGTACATCTTCGCCGCGGCGACGGTAAGCAATGAGGACGATCAGGGTAATACGTACTACTACCTGCGTGCCCTGGCTACGATCGAGCCGACTGCGGTCGCGGCCGGGCTCACCGTCAATCTCAAATACGCGAAAGGCGATACTAGCGACCTGCAAAGCGAGCTGGCCAAATCGAAATACCAGAACGCTCTGATCTTCATCGCGATGGAGCACAATGATCTCGACAAGCTCGCTGCCGCGATCGTAAAAAAATACGGCGGCGACGCGGGCGCAGTTTCACTGTGGGATGACAGCGACTACGACAGCATCTTCGTCGTCACGATCGGCCAAGCGGGACCGAACGTGTCAGTCACGTTTGCGCATGACTATGAAGGACTCGACAATGAGAGCACTAGTTGCGAGGTGCTGCGGCGTATTCCGCGGCCTCCATTTCCGATCCGGCCGTAGCGCCTTTCACCCTTGCGTCTCGCGCGCGAGCAACTCGCGCTTGCGCTCCACGCCCCAGCGATAACCCGACAACGCGCGATCGTTGCGCACCACACGATGGCATGGGATGGCAACGGCCAACGCATTCGCCGCTTTCGCTGTAGCTCGCCGTCACGCCGGCGGGAATCTTGCGAAGCGCATCCCACACGCGCTGCTGGAACGCGGTGCCGCGTACATCGAGCGGCAGATTGAGCCCGAGTTGCGGCGCTTCGATAAATCCGACGACCTTCGCAACCAGGCGCTCAAACTCGGCATCGCCGCCGATCAGCTGCGCATTCGGAAACCGATCCTGCAGTGCGCGTGCGAGCGCATCCGGATCGTCGCCGAACTCGATTGCGCAGATGCCTTTGTCGCTGCGCGCAACGAGTATCGCGCCGAGCGAGCATTGCCCGATCGCGAAACGAATCTGTGCATCGGCACCGCCGTGGCGGAACGCGCGCGGTGTCATGCCGAGGAGCGCATTCGAGTTTTCGTAAAAGCGGGCGTTCGAGTTATAGCCGGCGTCGAAGATCGCGTCGGTCACACTGCCGGCACGGCCGAGCTGCGCGCGCACGCGTTGTGCGCGGTGTTCGGCGGCATAGGCGCGCGGTGTCACGCCGGTGACCGCCTTGAACGTGCGGTGGAAGTGGTACACGCTCATCTGCGCCTGTGCGGCGAGTGCCGCCAGATTCGGTGTCTCGGTCGCGGTTTCAATCAGTCGACACACTGCGGTGATCTTTGCTGCATTGGTTTCCGCAAGGCTCGGCTGGTCGGGCTTGCAGCGTTTGCACGGACGAAAACCGGCGCGCTCGGCAGCGGCGCGCGTAGCATGAAACGCGATATTTTCCGGGCGTGCCGGGCGCGCACCGCACGACGGCCGGCAGTACACGCCGGTGGTTTTGACCGAGTAATAAAATCTGCCATCGGCGCGCGCGTCGCGTGTGCGAATCGCCTGCCAACGCGGATCGCGCTCGATGATGTCTGCTTGTTTGAGTACGGCATTCATGGCTTTGCGTTTCCCATTGCGATTGGTGGATCGCAGGTTACGCACGGGCGTCGCAGCGAGCACTCCGCGTCTTGCTTTTGAATTCGGGGCAGACGATCGGCGTTTCAATCCACGCCGCCCGCGACATTGGTCTCGATGCGATGCGGCCGCCGCCGCTCGATCAGCGGATGGATCAGCACCGAGCCGATAATGATCGCGACGCCGAGATAGAAAGAAACATCGAGTTCGCGCTGCTCGCCGAACAGCGGAATCGCAAGCAGGATCGCGTACACCGGTTCGAGATTGACCGCCAGCTCGACTGCGAATGCGCTCAGATGGCGCAGCGCGACCAGCGACAGCGTGAACGGCACCAGCGTGCACGCGAGTGCGAGCACGAGCAGAAACGCCGTGTCGTGCAGATCGGGCAGGTCGAACACGCTGCCCGCGTGCGGCACCAGCATCGCCATGCCCAGCAACAGGACAGCACCGGTGCCGAGTTCGACACAGGTGACGGTGAGCGGGTCGGCGCGTTCGACCAGACGCTTGTTCATTGCGCCGAACAGTGCGCAGAAGAACGCGGAGACCACACCGACCAGCACGCCGACGCGCATCGACTCCGGAATACCGCCGACGACGAGCGCGACACCGGGGATCACACCGATGCCGATCCACAGCTCGTGCCAGCGAAAGCGGCGCCCGACGATCCACGGCTCGATCACCGCGAGAAATACCGGTGCCACTGCGATGCAAGTCGCGCCGACCGACGCGTTCGCAAGCTTGATCGCGGCGTAGAACGTGAGCCAGTGCACCGCGATCGTCGCGCCGACGAGCGCATACGAAGCCAGCAGACGCGGCTGCATTGCGCGCAGCCCGCGCCATACCTGCGGAAGCGCGAGCAAGGCGAGCGTCACGATCAGCATGCGCCAGCGCACGAGGTCGAGCGCGGGCAGCGTGATCAGCTTGCCGAGGATCGCAGTAAAACCCCACAGCAGCACGCAGAAATGGATATGCAGATGTGCATTGCGCAGGGTGTGTTTGGAATCGGCGGGGTTTGCCATCGGCGTCGAGGACATGCGCTACTATTGTCGCATGACTGTCGCCTCGTTCAGTTTGAATTCGCGCACGCTCGTTGCGGCCTTGCTGCTGTCGACGCTGCTTGCCGGTTGCGTTGCTATACGCCCCAGGCCGGTGGTCGAGCAAGGCGTTGCGCCGCCGCGCGCCGTCGCTGAACCGGGAAAATATCTCGTCAGCGCCGGGCATGGCGCGGAGAGCGTGGCCGAACTGCGTGCTGCGCCGCCGCCGGACAACGCCGAAATCGTGCCGGGCACGGCCGTGCGGCCCGACGAGCGCAAACTCGTCGCGAAAAGTTATGTGCGCATCGGCACCGGGTGCTATCCGGCCAGCGATGAGGAAGCGCACGAGTGGGCCGCGCGCATCGGCAGGCGCGTCGGCGCGGACAAGGTTTTGCTGTACGGCATCGCAGATGCGAAGAATCCCGAGCAGTTTGCTGCCGCCGCGAATGCCGAATGCGATGGTGCGGGTCCGCCAGAATGGGCGTTTATCGCCACGTTCTACGTGCGTTACCGCCTGCCGTTCGGCGCGCAGTTTCGCAACATGAGCGCAGCCGAACTCAAGACCGCTGGCGTCGATGGCGGCGTGCAGCTGGGCTCGGTGATCGGCGGCACGCCCGCCGCCGAGGCGAATCTGCGCAGCGGCGATTTCGTGATCAAGTTCAACGGCACACCGTTGCGCGACCGTGCTGCGTTCCAGGACATGTTGCGCGCAAACATGGGCAAGCGCGTCACGCTCACCGTCGCGCGCAACGGCGAGCAGTTCGACCGCCTCGTGCACCTCGGCGTGCTTGCGACCGAGCTGCATCCCGAGCGTTAGCGACACTGCTCCTTCCCCGTATGCCGTCATTCCGGCTTTCGTCGGAACAGCAACGTAAGAATTTTGAGATTCCAAAGGAACGCCATGCGAATCATCTCGCGCCTGTCTCTCATCTTCGCAACAATCGTCATCGCCATGCCGCTGCCGGGCCTCGCCGACACGGCTGCAAAGAAGCCGCCGACAATGACTGAAGTGCTCAAGGCATCGCAGCCCGCTGACTGGCACGCGCTCGATCCCGAGAACACGCTGTATCTCGAACTCGATCTGGGGCCATCGAAGACCGGCCGCGTCGTGATCGAACTCGCGCCGGCGTTTGCGCCGAATCACGTCGCCAACATCAAGGCGCTGGTACGCGAAAAATATTTCGACGGGCTCGCGATGCTGCGCTCGCAGGACAACTACGTCGTGCAGTGGGGCGATCCGCACGCGGACGCGCGCGCGGGCGACAAGGATCAGCCGCGTGCGATCAAAAATGCCAAGCGTACGCTCAACGCCGAATTCAGCGTTGCAGCGAAAGAAGCGATGCCGTTTGTGCGTCTGCCCGATGTCGACGGTTACGCGCCGCAGACCGGATTCGTCGGCGACTTCGCCAGCGCGCGCGATCCGAAGACCGGCCGCGCCTGGCTCACGCACTGCTACGGTGTTGTCGGCGTCGGCCGCGATGTCGACGAGAACTCCGGCGGCGGCACGGAACTCTACACCGTGATCGGCCATGCGCCGCGCTGGCTCGATCGCAACATCACGACGGTCGGCCGCGTCGTACAAGGGATGGAACTGCTCTCGACGCTGCCGCGCGGCACCGGCACGCTCGGCTTCTACGAAAAACCCGAGCAACGCGTGCCAGTCAAGAGTGTGCGCCTTGCCGCCGATGTGCCCGAGTCCGAACGCACACCGCTCGAAGTGATGCGCACTGACACGCCGAGGTTCACGGCACTGATCGAATCGCGCCGCAACCGCCGCGACGAATGGTACAAGGTGCCGGCAGAACACATAGATGTCTGCGGTATACCGATTCCGGTGCGGCCGGTTGTCTCCCCATCACGCTAACTAACCAGCCGGCGCGAAAGCGCTCCTTGCATCCTATTGCCTGCTCAATCGGATGGGCGCTGACCCACAGCTTGCAGGCAAGCGTGATCGCATCACAGTCGAAATCCTCGGCACACTTGGAATCGGAGATACGGGATTTCGGGCCATGAAGGCGTTGTTCTGGCGCCGGCGGATATGTGATAGTACGGAAGCGGACGGGTGGAGGGATTGTCGCATCGCGGCGGAGGGGCATCGCTCATCCGCGTTTGGGGCCAAGTTCGCGAGATTGTCGAGGATTATGGGCGGTCGGCATTCAGGCCCAGCAGAAGACTTAGGCCGCGATTTCGGTCGTGGGATTCAATGGATACGTGAGCGCGCCGCGGCACCTTCATTGTGTTTCCTTGCAATGGTTTGGATGTTTTGCGCATGAGGTTCCAATGAAGCGGATTCCACTCTCGGCACCACACATGGGAGATTCCGAGGCGAAGTTCGTCCAGGAGGCATTCGCGTCCAATTGGCTCTCCAGCGTCGGCCCCAACTTGCGCGCCCTGGAGCAAGAATTCACAGCGCGCATCGGCCTGCCCGTCGTTGCACTGAGCAGCGGAACCGCGGCGATTCACTTGGGATTGCATTTACTCGGGGTAGGGCCGGGAGACGAAGTCTTCTGCCCGACTCTTACGTTTGTCGCGAGCGCAAACCCGATTCTTTATTTAGGCGCGCGGCCAGTTTTTATCGATAGCGAGCCCAAATCTTGGAATCTGGATCCGGTGTTGTTGCTCGAAGCATTGGAAGAACGCGCCCGTCGCCGCCGCCTGCCAAAGGCGGTAATTGTGGTCGACCTGTTCGGTCAATCGGCGAGTATGGATCCGATCCTCGAGGCCTGCGGGCGTTTCGGCATCCCGATATTGGAAGACGCGGCAGAAGCGCTCGGCGCAACCTACAAAGGCCTGCCGGCGGGCTGTTTCGGCAAGGTCGGCGTATTTTCCTTGAACGGCAACAAAATCATCACCGCGAGCGGCGGGGGAATTCTGGTGTCCCAGGAAAGAGACTTGGTTGAGCGAGCTCGTTTCCTCTCGACTCAGGCGCGCGATCCAGGCGTCGGCTATCAACATTCTAAAGTCGGCTTCAATTACGCAATGAGTAATGTCCTCGCCGGCATTGCACGAGGCCAACTGCAAGTATTGGATCTCAGGGTCCAGCAGAGGAGAAACATCGCCGCCCGATATCGAGCGGCATTTTTCGACCTGGATGGAATCGAGCCGATGCCCGAAGCGCCGTGGGGGCAGTCGAATAAATGGCTGAGTTGCTTTCTGATCTCGCCCGAATTCGGGTGCTCCCGAGATGAGCTGCTGGCCCATCTTGATCAAGCGGGCATCGAATCCAGACCGGCATGGCGGGCACTGCATCTGCAGCCGCTCTATGCCTCGGCGGAGCGATACGGCGGAAGCGTCGCGGAGGACATCTCGGCGCGGGGCATCTGCTTGCCGAGTTCAAGCAATCTGAGTCCGGAGGACCAGGAACGCGTGATAACGGCCGTGCGTGCGGCGGCCACGCGTCCGGCAGCGAGCAAGGATTTCTTGTACCCAACGCGGCAGTCGGAATCTCCGCGGATAAGCCTAGACCCAGGCGATCCGGTGGACGCGAAGATTCAAAATGCGGTCGTCGGGTGAAATGGAGACTCCTGCGGGAACGACCAGCCGGAATACCGCCCCGCGCGGTTCGTCGAGGGGAAGTCGCAAAGTCACGTCTCTTCGATTTGAAATTTGTAACTGCTCCAGCGGGGTTCCGCTCCCGTTCGTAACCACAAGCTCAAACGGTCGATGATGCTGTCCAGGACCGGACTCGATATCCAGCACCAAGGTTGCAGCGCGCGCGTTGGGGCGGGTCACCACGATCTCGCCTTCGTTGTCCAGCCAGCGGAATGGCCCGTGTTCGTCTCGCTCCAGATCGTGCCAGCCACGGCCCAGGAACAGGCCGTTTTCTGGAAGCATGCGAAACGCCTCGAGTCGCGCGAGGCACTCGGGAGGAACAATATCCGCGCAGCGATTCAATTCGCAGAGCGCCTCCAGGTCACCGAATAGCGGTAATTCCCACGCGGCTTTCCAGACCCAATGTGTTTCCCTTTTGGAAGCTTGAGCCGAAGCACAGCGCCATCCGATTTCTCCAATTGCAGGTCAAAGGTTAGCCGTCGACGACCATGGACTACGGCTGAGCCCAGCCTTTGTCCCGCTTCGCTCGTGAGTACGACTTCGAAAGGCTCGCATTGCAGGCTCGGACCCGACTCCGCATCGAGCAACAATTTCTTCGGCACTCCGTCCATGTGCGTAACGATCAGTTCGCCGCCATTCCCCAACCATCGGAACGAGCCGCTGCTATCTGATTCGAGTCCATACCATCCCCGGCCCAAAAACAATCCATTTTCGGCGTGCAGCTGCCCATCGAACAGGACTCCCAATGCGTCGGCGTCGAGGATGTCGCCGGACAAGTGCAAATCCTGGAGCGCATTCCTGTCCCGGTAGAGGGGGGTTTTGTTCGCTCGCTTGCGATTCCGGTCCCGAGCCTCCTCGATTGCCAGTCGAAGTTGCAGATATGCGGCGATCGGAAACACGATAGCAGCACGCCAGAAAGCGACATAGCGATTCGGGAAACGACGGCGCTGGCCGGATCTCAGCCTTACGTAGAGAGCGTGAAGGTCGTCCACAGTGCGGTCCAGCGAGAACCGCTCCAGGATGAGTTTGCGTCCATTGCGTGCGAGCGTGCGCGCGCGTGCCGGATTTCGCAGCTGTTCCAGGATTCCGCGTGCGAGGG
>VBNZ01000027.1:0-1343 GCA_005877675.1 Gammaproteobacteria bacterium | reverse complement strand
TTTTCATTCAAGGGAGCCTGTACGGCGACGTTCACGTCGCGCAGCACGGCATGCACGTCGGATCGGAAGCCCGTGAAGATGACCGTTTGCTGCAGCTCCAGGTAGTTCACGAGCCAGCGCACGTGGTTCATGTACCCGGTCGATCCCCAAGCATCGAAAGCGTCGCCCACAAGCAGAAATTTCACCTGCGGAAACTCCGCGCGGACGATAGCCGCTGCCTTGACGAAATCCTCCTGTCCTTTGGGACCCCGGTTGCAAAGTTCCGGGGGTATCCATGGATTCGACGGAAGCCGGTGATAAAACCAGGCGACGAGCGCGACGAGGGGAGTGTCTTCCGACCAACCATATTCGGCGCGGATACCGGCTGGAACCGTTTGCGGATCGAATCGTCCGGTGTCAGCTCCATAGTAGATCAAGGGCAAACGACTGCTTGGCACTCCGAGTTCCCGGCACAAATCGAAACTGATTTGAGCTGAGGGGATCAACGCCGTTTCCATCCAATGGGAAATTTGCTCCACGATGCGAGACGCCCGAGCCTGGAGGTGCAACGGGCCCGCGATCATCGCTAGTCTGACTGGCACATCCGCGAGCCAAGCGGCGGGCCGTGCGACGACCATGCTCCAAAAAACGCTGGATTGCACGACGTCAAATTTTTCCCGTTGGAATAGGTCCCGCATGGCCTTTACCGCCCGTATGAGTTCACGAGGCTGGGTAAAGGAGAAAACGAAATCAGCTTCGAAATAGGGAATCCGATTACGGCGCAGCCCGTCGATTGTGGGACTGGGGCTGTCGGCTGGATCCTTCGCCACGACGGCGTAGACGTCATGGCCGTAGCGGTCGCGGAGATCGCGCAACTGCTCGATCATCCAGACCCCGCCGTTGCGAGCGCCAAAAACGTGACAGACCTTCATGTGGACCGCCAGCGACTAGGATCGGAAGTCATTGCGACGCAGAATCCTCGCGGGTACGCCCACGGCCGTCACATGCGAAGGAAGATCACGAATGACCACGGCGCCTGCGCCGACTGTGGTCCACGATCCGATGCGGATTCCGGGAAGAACTCGCACGCCGACTGCGAGAAACGCCCCTTCCTCAATTTCGACATTGCCGGCGAGCGCCGCAGCGGGTGCAACATGCGAATATGGTCCGATCCGACAATCATGCTCGACGATGGCGCCGCTATTGAGTATGCATCCGTCCTCAAGCCGAGCGCCGGCATTGACCACGACGCCGGGCATAATCGCGATTCCGTTGCCCAAATACGCGCGCCTCGATACGGCTGCCTGAGGGCTTATCAGATTTACCAGATCAAATCCCAACGCGAGGACTCTCGCGGTAACTTG
>VBNZ01000026.1:6713-7265 GCA_005877675.1 Gammaproteobacteria bacterium | reverse complement strand
GGCCGCCGTCCTGCACCGTGGTGAGCAACCCTGGCGACAGCACGAGCACGCTCATCGCGTCAGGGCTGCGAATTCTTGCGCGCTGATCGCGCGAAAGCGCACGCGCTGCCCCGGTGCCAGCAGGGCGGGCGGATCGCGCTGCGCGTCGAACAGCGTCAGCGGCGTGCGTCCGATCAAGCGCCAGCCGCCCGGCAGTTCTCGCGGATAGATGCCGGTCTGCGCGCCGCCGATCGCGACCGATCCCGCAGGTACGCGCGTGCGTGGGCTCGCGCGCCGCGGCGCGTGCAGACGCGCATCGAGGCCGAGTAGATACGGAAATCCCGGCGCGAAGCCGAGCATCGCGACGTAATATTCGCTGGCGGTATGCAGTGCAATCACTTCGGCTTGTGCGAGCTTTGCGTGTTCTGCGACTTCGCCGAGGTCTGGGCCGAATTCGCCGTCATAGCAGACCGGAATTTCTACGAGCGCCCCCTCACCCCAACCCTCTCCCCCGACATTAGAGCCGTCAGGGGAGAGGGAGAGGTTTATCGCGCGTCGCGTGCTCGCTCCCTC
>VBNZ01000026.1:6105-6624 GCA_005877675.1 Gammaproteobacteria bacterium | reverse complement strand
GGTGCGGGGCTTCATGCGTGGTCGCATCAAACCACACCCGCGGATCGTAATGCACCGCAATGCTCGCATAGGCCGGCACGAGTTCGCGCACGCCCGGCACGCGCGCGTCGCGCAGCGCGCGCGCGACTGCCTGCACCCGCGCGTTGAGCGCGGTGTCGATGCGCTCGCCGAAACGCAAAAGCAGCGCGGCATCGCCGAGAGCATCGATTTCAAACTTGTCGCCCGTGCCGCTGCTCATGCGGTGGCGGGCAGACTCAGCGCGGCGCGCAGGCGCGCGATCAGGTCCTCGCGTACGGCGCGTGCGTATCCTTCGCGCGTGCCGGCGCCCCAAACCGGACGCGGCCACGCCGCATCGCCGTGCCGACGCGCGATCACATGCACGTGCAGCTGCGCGACGACATTGCCGAGTGCGGCGATATTGAGTTTGTCGGGCGCAACGATGTCGCGTAGCGCCGCGGCGCAGCGCGCGATCTCATCTAGCAGCATGTGCTGCTCGGCCGCAGCGAGGTCGATCAGCTC
>VBNZ01000026.1:0-5903 GCA_005877675.1 Gammaproteobacteria bacterium | reverse complement strand
CGCCGAACTCGCGGCGTCGAAGTGCCCGGTGTCGACGTCGCGGTCGAAGGCGTGGCCGGCATCGGGATACGTATAAATTTCCACTTCGCCGGCGGCGATCGCGGCGGCGTAGTGATCGCGATGGCGCTGCACCGCTGCCGGCGGAATCGACTCATCGCGCGCGCCGAAATGGAATTGCACCGGTGCACCGAGCGCTTCGTCGAGCACCTGCACATTGCGCGCGCCGTAGTAGCTCACCGCGGGCAGGCCGAGGCGTGTCGCCGCGAGCAGGGCGATCGTGCCGCCCCAGCAGTAACCGACTACGCCGATTTTGCCCGCCGAGACGATGGCCTGCGCCGCGCTCGCGACGTCCTCCATGGCGCGCTCGAAGGCGATTTCGCCGACCAGCATGCGGCCCTTCGCGAAACCGTCTGCGCCGTAGCCAAGTTCGACGCCGGTTTCGACGTGATCGAAGAACGCCGGCGCGATCGCAGTGTATCCCGCAGCGGCAAAGCGCTCGACCACGCCGCGCACCCAGGCATTGACGCCGAAGATTTCCTGCACCACCACGATGCCGCCGCGAGGCGCGCCCTGCGCCTGCGCGATGTAAGCGCCGATGCATTGCTGGCGCGAGGTGCTCAGTTGGATGAATTCGCCCATGCGGGCAAGCCTATGCGTGCTCCGCGCGAAGTCAAGCCGCCGTGCGTTGCACTCAGGCGACCTGGACCAGCTTCACGCGATTGCGCCCGGCTGCCTTGGCGGCATAAACGGCCTGATCCGCGGCGTCGATCAGACCGACCAGTTTCTGCGGCTGCGGCAGTTGCGAAAGCAGCGCGACGCCGATGCTGATCGTTGCGCGCGGGTCGAGCTGCGGCGCGACGGACGCCAGCGCCTGCGCGACTTTTTCACGCAGGCGTTCGGCATGCGTGCGCACCTTGTCCGCATCGCGACCGCTGAAAGCGACGATGAATTCTTCGCCGCCGTAGCGCCCGAGCAGGTCGTCGGGTTCGATCCACTCGCGCAGCGTCTGAACGCCGGCGATCAGTATGCGATCGCCGAACAGATGGCCCTGCTTGTCGTTGACTTGCTTGAAGTGGTCGAAGTCGATCAGCAGCACGGCCAGTTCGCGCCCGTCGCGCACGCAATCGTTGAAACGCGCATCGAGCTGGCGCATCAGCTGGCCGCGATTAAACACGCCGGTCAGCGAATCGGTAATGGCCGCGTGATAGAGCTGCTCGGTCTGGCGTTCGAGGCGATGGTTCGCTTCGGCCAGCGCGGCGCGCTTGGTTTCGATCTCTTCGTTGCGCTGTGCGAGCGCGCGATTGAGGCGGCGCACGCCGAAGAAACGCCAGGCGAGCAGTGCGAGCAGCACACTCAGTCCACCGAGCGTGGCGAGGCCATAGCGGCGTTGCAGCTGCTCCTGCCCCAAACGTGCGGACTGCAGCTGGTTGTCCTTGGTTACGAGCGCGAGTTTTTGTTCTGCGGCGGCACGTGCGTACTGGCCTTCGAGCGCGGACAGGCGCCGGTTTGCGCTGGTGCCGAGCAGTTCTGCACGCAGCGCAGCTTGTTTGTGCGCGTAGTCGAGCGCGGTCGCGTTGTTGCCGTCGGCGCTCGCCAGGTGCTCATGCAGCGCGTAAGCCTGCACGAGCAGCAGCTTGTTGTCGGCGGCTTGCGGGCTCGCCAGGGTTTCATTTAGCAGCGCATGCGCGTGTTTGCGGTCGCCGCGCGCGAGCGACGCTTCGGCGAGTGTCAGCAGGCTGCGCGCCATGATTTCGCGTTGTTCAAGCGCGCGCCCGATGGCGAGGGCATCGTTGAGCCGCGGCGTGGCTTCTTCCGCCCGGCCGAGGCCCAGCAAGGCGCGTCCGGAATGCAGCAGGTCGAAGCCGATCGACTGGCGATTGCCCAGTTCGCGTTCGATCGCAAGCGCTTCATTGGCGGCCGCGAGCGCCGGCTTGAAGTCGCGCAGATCGGCGAGATAGCCGGCATAGGTGCCGAGCACGGCGGCGTAGTCGCTGCTGGTGCCGCGCGCACGCGCGACGACGAGCGCCTTCTCGAAGTAGTCGCGCGTCGCCGCCTCGTCGCCGAGATCGCGGTAGATCAGCGCGATATTGCGCAGGGTCAATTCAAGGCGATCGCCGATGCGCTCGCGTATCGGCAGCACCTGCAGGAAATATTCGAGCGCCTTGGCGAAGTCGCCGCGATCGCGTGCGAGCGTGCCGAGATTCGACAACACCGTGGCGCTCGCGCTCTCGTTACCGAGTTCGCGTTGCAGGTCGAGCGCGCGTTGAGCGTGCCCGAGCGACGTATCGAGCTTGCCGCGACGGCGATCGAGCACGCCGACATATTCCTCGGCGGTGGCTTCGGCCCAGCGCAACTGCGCGCGCTGGGCGATGCGCAGCATGTCGTCGGCAATCGTCTCGACGCGGGCGTAGTCGCCGATGGTCAGCGCGATTTCGCCGCGCTTGCTCTCGATGTCCGCGAGCGCCATATCGTCGCCGCTCCGGCGCGCGAGCTCCTGCGCGCGCGCCCAGTGCGCATCCGCGCGCGCAAACGCGCCGAGGCCGCGCAGCGCCAGACCGACGGTATTCTCGATTTCGAACTCGCCGAGTGGGCCGA
This sequence comes from Gammaproteobacteria bacterium, assembly GCA_005877675.1. GTDB lineage: Bacteria > Pseudomonadota > Gammaproteobacteria > Xanthomonadales > Rhodanobacteraceae > Rudaea. Next base: position 3,308 of record VBNZ01000026.1, on the reverse strand, counting down.
ACAGGGCCAGTGCAGGTTCCCATGCATCGAAAGTCTCATCGAGCGCGGTGGCGAGGTGCTGCTGGGTCGCAGCGACGGCGGCGCGCGGATATTCCTCCGCCCGCGCCGTTCCCGCACAGACACCCGTCAGGCTGCCTGCGGCGAGGATCAGGCCACGGAACAAGCCGCGCCGGAACGCAATGTGAATCACTTCTTCCCCTTGTTGCCGTCCCGCCAGCCCGCGGGTCGTGCAGGTGCGCAGTGTAAACTAGCGGGTACACCCGCTCCAAGAACAGATTCATGTCCAGAAGTTCCCCCAAAGTCGGTTTCGTCAGCCTCGGCTGCCCCAAGGCGCTGGTCGATTCCGAGCGCATCCTGACCCAGCTGCGCGTCGAAGGCTACGAAATCGTGCCGAGCTACGGCGCGGCCGACGTGGTCGTGGTCAATACCTGCGGTTTCATCGACGCCGCCGTGCAGGAGTCGCTCGACGCGATCGGCGAGGCGTTGGAGGAAAACGGCAAGGTCATCGTGACCGGGTGTCTAGGCAAGCGCGCCGAGGTGATCCGCGAGGCGCATCCCGACGTGCTCGCGATCTCGGGGCCGCAGGACTACGCCAGCGTGATGAACGCGGTGCATGCGCAGCTGCCGCCCAAGCACGACCCGCATATCGATCTGGTGCCGGCACAAGGCATCAAGCTCACGCCGAAGCATTACGCATACCTGAAGATTTCCGAAGGCTGTAACCACCGTTGCACGTTCTGCATCATCCCCTCGATGCGCGGCGATCTCGTCTCGCGCCCGGTCGACGAGGTGCTGATCGAGGCCGAGAAGCTGGTCAAGGGCGGCGTGCGCGAGTTGCTCGTGATTTCGCAGGACACCAGCGCTTACGGCGTCGACGTGAAATACGCGGCGCGCGAGTGGAAAAATGCAAAAGTGCGCACGCGCATGACCGAACTCGCGGCCGCATTGGGCGAACTCGGCGCATGGGTGCGCCTGCATTACGTCTATCCGTATCCGCATGTCGACGAGGTGATCGAACTCATGGCGGACGGCAAGATCCTGCCGTACCTCGACATCCCGTTCCAGCATTCGAGTCCGCGCATCCTGAAGCTGATGAAGCGCCCGGCGGCGAGCGCGAAGACGCTCGAGCGCGTGCACGCGTGGCGGCGCGCGTGTCCCGATTTGACCTTGCGCAGCACGTTCATCGTTGGTTTTCCGGGCGAGACCGAAGCCGAGTTCGAAGAGCTGCTCGGGTTCCTGGATGAGGCACAACTCGATCGCGTCGGTGCGTTCGCCTATTCGCCGGTCGACGGTGCGACCGCAAATGCGCTGCCCGATGCGGTCGATGAAGACGTGAAGCAGGATCGGCTCGAACGCTTCATGGCGAGGCAGGCGCGGATCAGCGCGGCACGCCTGCAGCGCAAAGTCGGCGCGACGCTCAAAGCGCTGGTCGATCACGTCGACGCGGATGGCGCCGTCGCACGCACCGCTGCCGACGCGCCCGAGATCGACGGCGTGCTGCGTATCGTCGACGGACACAAGCTCAAGCCGGGACAGTTCGTCGAGGTACGCATCGACAGCGCCGACGAGCACGACTTGACGGGCCGCCTCGCAGCCTAGGCATATGCGATTTGTCGCGCCCGCGCGCGAGGAGATCGATCCGGCCGTATTCGCGCGCCCGCCGCTGCGCGACTGGATGGAATTCGCGCCGCTGCTATGTAGCGCAAAATGGCCGAGTATCGCCATGCTCGATGCGTTGCGCGACGAAGTGCAAAAAGTAACAAAGGATACTTTGCCGCGCTTCGCCGAACAGGCGCCGGAGTTGCTGCGCGATGGACTGCATTACGAATCGCGCATCGCCGAACTTGGCGTCGTGGCGACGCGTGCGCACAACTGGCACGATCTGCTCAATGCGCTGATCTGGTTGCGTTATCCCGCGCTCAAGGCCGCGCTCAATGCGCGCCAGGTGGCGGAGATCGCGAAGGTCGGCGTCAAGCAGCGCACGCGCGCGCAATGCGCGCTGACGCATTTCGACGAAGCCGGGATAGTCGTGCGTCTGCGCGATCCCAGGCTGCTCGCGCTGTGGGATGCGCACGACTGGCACGGTCTTTTCTGGCGTGAGCGCGCGGCCTGGCGCGACGGCCGCATCGCGGTCGAGGTATTCGGCCATGCGCTGCTCGAGCATGCGCTCAAGCCCGGACAGCTGCTGGTCGGCAAGGCGTTGCTCGTGATGGGCGGCGCGGGCGATGCCTGCGCGCAGGTGGCGCGGGCGATCCGCATGGAGGAGTCGCTCAACGATCCGCAGGAGCTGCGGCCGCTGCCGCTGTCAGGCATTCCCGATTGGCACGAGCACAACGCGAATGAGCGTTTTTATCTCGAGGCGCCATGCTTTTGCCCTTTGCGCGCGGGGCGCAGGTATCCCGCGCCGCTCGCAACCTAATCCTCGATTGCCGCCTCGTAGCTCACCGCCACGACCACGAAGCGCCGCCTGCCGGCGGGCAAGTCCGCCTCGAATTCGTCATCGATGCGTTTCTTCAGCACCGCGCGAGCGAGCGGAGAATCGACGCTGATCCAGCCGAGCGCCGGATCGGTTTCGTCGGGGCCGACGATGCGCAGGCGTTGCACCTTGCCGGCATCGTCTTCGATCGCAAACCACGCGCTGAAAAATACCGCCTCGCGATCGCCTGGCTTGTGTAACGCCACCTTGAGCGTTTCGAGCCGCTTGGATAGATAGCGCACGCGCCGGTCGATCTCGCCGAGTTGCTTTTTGCGATAAGTATACTCGGCGTTTTCGGAACGGTCGCCCTCGGCCGCGGCGGCAGCGAGGGCCCTGACCACTTCGGGCCGGCGCACGCGCCAGAGCTCGTCGAGCTCGGCTTTGAGCTTGTGCTGGCCCTCGACGGTGATCAGCGCCGTTGAAGCGGGTTGCGCCGGACGCCAGCGGCTCATATCGGAATTTCCCATTGCATGCGCCAAGGGTATGCCGAGCGCCGCGCTGCGCTCAAGTCGCCGCAGCCTGCGGCTACAATCGGCGTTCAGATATGGCAGGGGGACCGATTTGCTGATTGTGCCGTTGCATCGCGGTCTGAGCCGCGCGAATTTCCCGGTCGTCACGCTGGCGCTGATTGTCGTCAACTGCTTCGTCTATTTCTTCCTGCAATCGAGTGATGCGCGTGTGGAGCAGCACGCGGCGGATTACTACCACGAGGCCGGGCTGGAGCGCATCGAATTTCCTGCGTTCGAGAAGTGGCTCGCGACGCACGCCAAGGACGAGTGGATGCGAAAAGCGATGCGCGAAGTGCCGCCGGAATTCAAGCTGCGCCTGCTCC
>VBNZ01000025.1:500-8920 GCA_005877675.1 Gammaproteobacteria bacterium | reverse complement strand
CTGCAATGTCTTCGCTACATCGAACTCAACCCCGTCCGTGCCGGCATGGTCGCGGCTGCGGACGCCTACCCATGGTCCAGTTTTCATCGCAATGCGCTGGGAAAAATCGATCCGCTCATCCGCCCGCATCCGTCGTGGCTGGCGTTGGCATATTCCGAAACGGAACGGTGCGCCGCCTATCGAAAATTCGTCATGGAAGAGATCGACGACACCGAACTCGATGCGATCCGATCCCATCTGCAACGTCAGCATGCGCTCGGCACGGCGCGGTTCCGCGCAGCGATAGAAGCTCAGCTCGGCCGGCGCGCAGGTCCCGCGAAGATCGGCAGGCCGCGCAAGACTCAGCCGTCCGAGGAAAGTGCACTCTGACCCGGGTTTCCCTGACGGGTACACTGGCTGCCAAAGACACACTTGGCGCCGACTGATGACCAAACCGATTCGACTGTCCAAACACCTCGCCGACCTGGTCCAGTGCTCACGCAGCGAGGCCGAGCAGTACATCAGGGGCGGCTGGGTTTCGGTCGACGGGCGCGTGGTCGAAGACCCGGCGCATCCGGTGTCGAGCGAAGTGGTCACGCTCGATGCAGCAGCACGGCTCGAAGCCGTCGAGCCAGCCACTTTCCTGCTGCACAAGCCAGCCGGTTTCGACACGATCCACGGCCCCAAGCCCGCCGCAGAACTGGTCCAGGCCGCCACGCGCTGGCCTGACGACCCTTCCGGCGTGCGGCTACTCCAGCGCCACTTCCACAACCTGACACCGCTGGTGCCGCTCGACACCGAAGCCAGCGGCCTGATGGTGCTGACCCAAGACGGTCGCGTGTGGCGCCGGCTCACTGAAGACGGCGATGAGATCGAGCAGGAATTCGTGGTCGAGGTGAGCGGCAACATCGCGCCTTACGGTCTGCACAAGCTCAACCACGGGCTGCATTACGGCGGACGTGCGCTGGCGCCGTGCAAGGTCAGCTGGCAGAACGAGGTCCGCCTGCGCTTCGCGATCAAGGGCGCGCAAGGCGGCCAACTGCGCGACATGTGCGCGCAGGTTGGACTGGACGTGGTGGCGATCAGGCGCATCCGCATCGGCAGGATCGCGCTGGCCAAGATGCCCGTCGGCACCTGGCGCTGCCTGCCCGTCGGCGAACGCTTCTGAGGCGAGCGTCAGGCCAGAGCGCGCCTGACATCGGCCGGACATCGGCCTGATCTATGCGGCGCCACGCACGCGAAGCGTCAGTCCCTTGAGAAAATTGCGCAGCATCTGGTCGCCGCATTGGCGGAAGTTTTTTTGGCCGGATTGTCGAAACAGCGCCGACAGCTCCGGCTTGGACACAGGAAATCCCGCATCCACGAATACCTGGTGCATGTCCACGTCCTTGAGCTCGAACGCCACCCGCAGCTTCTTCAACACCACGTTGTTGCTGATGCGCTTTTCCACCGGTCGCGGCGGCAGGCTGTCATCTCGTCCGCGAAGGTGGACGATCATCCCGTCGAGAAAATGCGCCAGCACCTCGTCGCTACAGGCCAGGTAACCGGGCTCACCTTCCTTGCGCAGGAAACCACGCACGTCGTCGCGTTCGATGACGAACGACGAATCGGCCAGACGCGCGATCTCGACCACTTTGGGTTCGCTCAGGTCGAGCATGTAACGGATGCTGCGCAGGACGTCGTTGTTGATCATCGATCCAACATGAGGTCGGGGAATGCTGTGAGTCTAACGCACGGGAAAGGGGCCGGCAGAAACAGGGAACCGGTGGCCCTGACCCGGGTTTCGTGACCCGGGTTTCGCGGATTTTGCTCAGCTTCTTTAGCCGTTCGAGGGCACTCTAACCCGGGTTTCGCTCTGAGCTCATTATTCCAGGATCTGAAATTGAGATCTTGACTTTAGGATCCTTACTGTGAGATCCTTTATTTGTCGCACAGCGACCGTGGGCCTAGGTAAAAAAAAAGCCCTCTCGGCTACAACCGAAAGGGCCCGCGTCTATCAATCATCTGCATGGAGAAATAGACAATGTTTAGCGTAACTCAAAATGAGGTTAATGTCATGCATCGGCCTGACCAGCGTGAAACGTTCATCCAACCGAAGTTCATCAAGGTCATAGAGGGTCCAAAGCTGCGTTCTGGAACCTCAACCGCTGTCGGATTCATCCCAGCGGGCGCTTTGATTCCGGACGGTTACATCATCCCGTGGTTTGATACACGCTCCAAGAAGGGCTACCAGCGCCTTCCCCAAGACCCCCGTATCAATCAGTTAGCGGGAGATCTCCGAAAGGACCGCACCGACTTGCCGACCGCCGTGCTTCTGAACATTCGCAACGTTGATGAACGCCACATCATCAAAGACGGCCGCATTCAATTAGCGAACGGGAGCGATCCTAACTCCCAGGTGAAGTTTTACATCGTCGACGGCCAACACCGTATCTTAGCCCTCAGAAAACTGATGGACGAAGACAAAGATCGCTGGGCCCACTTTATGGTGCCCTTCGTCTGCCTCCTAGGCGCCACCGAGGAGGAGGAGATGACGCAGTTTTATATCGTTAACTCAACAGCGAAATCCGTCAAGACGGACCTTGCGCTCAGTTTGCTGCGCCGCCGAGCTGATACTGATGCGGACGTGTACCAGCAACTTCAGGAGCGGGGTCGCGAATGGCAGGTTGACGGGCAGAAGGTCGTAGAACGCCTCGCCACCGAGTCCGGCATCTGGAAAGGTCGCATTCGTCTGCCTAGCATGGAGAAGGGCGAGACGACGATTTCGTCAACATCTCTCGTCTCATCTCTCAAGCCACTACTGAGCTCTCCGTATTTCAAAGGCTTGCGCCCCGAAATTCAGTTGAAGGTACTGGACGCCTTCTGGCATGGCGTCAGAAGTTTGCTGAGACCAGTCTTTGACGCTCCCACGGAACATGTAATTCAGAAGGGTGTCGGCGTCATAGTGATGCACGCAATTCTTCCGGATGTTCTTGAACGCGTTCGAAGTCTCGGTTTGTCTACCGTCGAGCCCGCTTCATATGCACAAATCTTAAAAGATGTTGTTAGCGATCTTGAGGGAGAAAACGCCGAAGGCAATCCGGTTCGCGGACTCGAGTTCTGGGCTACAGCACCCCGTGGCGCTGCTGGCTCGTACAGCAGTAGTGCAGGCCGCAGAGTACTGCAGGCGAAGTTGCGCCAACTGTTACCAGAGATCGAATCCGATTGAGTGTCTAACTGTGAAATCCAAAGACCCGCCTTTTTGGCGGGTCTTTGTTTAAGAAAATGGGCTCAGAGAACACCGATAGAAAACAGGGGTCAGGGTGCACTTTCCCCGGGTTTCGCAAGACTCAGCCGTCCGAGGAAACTGCACTCTGACCCGGGTTTCTGCGGGTTTCTGTATACGCCTATGAGCTCCGCTTTGATTGGAAAGTGCACTCTGACCCGAGTTTCTGCGAGTTTCTGGTGCCTGCGGTATCACTGCTCAACGTGATGGGGCTGCAGCCGGTGCGGCTGGTGATCGCGCTGTCGACGTCGACGACGCTCCAGTCGATGGTCACGTCGCCTCGATACCAACCATTGTTGCCCGGGGGAATGCTGGTGAGGGTGTAGTTGATCACCGGGCCGGTATTGTCGACGACGGTAATTTTGTACTCGCGGCTGGCGGTGAAGCCGTTGCCGTCTTTGGCTTCCACGCTGAAGGTGTGGGTGCCGGCGGCGGTCGGCGTGCCGTTGAGGACACCGGCCGCGCTCAGGCTTAGGCCCGACGGCAGTGCGCCTGCGACCAGCGCGTAACCCATTGGAGCCACGGGCGCATACGAGCCAGTGCCATCGGCCACACCGAACTGCGCGCCGGCATAAGCGCTGCCGGTCACACCCGAAGGCAGCGTGCCGGGGCTCAGTACCAGCCGTGGGGCTTGGCCCTGCGTATCGCTGCCCCAGCACGTGCGGGTGCCTTTGTCGCGGATCGCGCAGGTGAAAGTATTACCGGCGCTGACCTGGACGAAGGCGCCGCTGGGCGCGTCGGTCTGGCCATCCACGTTGCTGCCCCAACAGGCCAGCGTGCCGTTCCCGCGGATCGCGCAGGCGTGGTTCCAGCCCACGCTGAAGGCGCGGAAGGTACCGCTGGGGGCGTTGGCCTGGCCGAAGGCGTTGTCGCCCCAGCATTCGATGGTGCCGTTGTCGCGCAAGCCGCACTGGTGATTCAGACCGGATTCCAGGCGCTGCCAATGGCCAACAATAAATCCACTGTTGCAATACCCATAACCGAAATGGGTAAGCGAGACTCCGCAGAGCTCCGGGGAGCCAGCGATGTCCTTTGTATGTGTGATGTTCTGGAATTGAAGGTTGGTGTGGACGTAGCCGACCGTTCTCCTGGCACAGAAGTCAAGGGAGGTATTGATAGACAGGGCGCAGATCGCCCCGTCCGGGCCGGGCGCCAGTTGCCGGAACCGTTCGTTTGCGATCATCGGAAGCGCCGTGTTCTCCATGCCGTTGCGGCCCCAGCAGGTGACCTTGCTGTCCGTATTCAGCGCGCAACTGTGGCTGTCGCCCGCCACCACCGAGGTAAACGTGCCGCCGCCTGGCGGAGTGGCGGCGCCAAACAAAGCACCGTCACCGTAGTTGTTCTGCCCCCAGCAGCCCAGCGTGCCGTCCGGTCTGACCTGGCAGGCATGCGCATTGCCGGCAGCGATCTGGCCGAAACCCAGCACGCCCACCGTTCCATTTAGCTCATGCGGCGGTCTGGATTGGTGGACGTCATAAAAATAGAGGTCATCATGCGCGCCTGCTCCCCAGCAGGCGACGCTGCCATTCGCCCTCGCCAGGCAGGTGTGGTAGAAGCCTATCGCGATCGAGACAAAGGGGCCGGCAGATGCCGTAGTTGGGGGGAACCGGTAAGCGTGGGCGATCATGTGGCCGCGGCCAAAACACCACGCACTGCCGTCCGCCTTCAGACCGCAGGTGGCATCCTTGCCCGTCGCGATCGAGACATAGGGGCCAGCAAGAAGTTCGTAATTCTTCTCTCCCGGATCCTGCGGGGCCTCGTCGAACCAATTGGAGTAGGCGCCCCAGCACACCATGCGGCCATCCGCCTTCAGCCCGCAGGTGTGGCTACTGCTCGTCGAGACCGATACAAAGGGGCCCGCGATCGGCTGTGCCGGGCCCCCAGCACCCTTCCCCCAGCACACCACGTCGCCGTCCGCCTTCAGCGCGCAGATGTGGAGCGAGGCCGCCGAGACCGAGACATAGGGGCCAGCAAGCACCGCTTGCGGGGGTGAATCCCCCCAGACTGCCACGCTGCCGTCCGCCCTCAGCGCGGCAGTCTGGTATCCACTCCCCGAGACCGATACAAAGGGGCCCGCGATCGTCTGTCCCGCGTGCGGGGCACCCTCCCCCCAGCACACCAGGTCGCCGTCCGTCCTCAGCGCGCAAGTATGAGCATCGCCCGCCGCGATTGAGATATAGGGGCCCGCCAGTAACCCGTAATTCGCATCGTCCTGGGTTTGCGGAGCCTGGCCCTTAGTGTTCTGGCCCCAGCACGCCACGCTGCCGTCCGCCTTCACGGCGCAGGTGTGGAGCAAGCCTGCCGCCACCGCCATCACCCGGCTGCCGCCTTCCGCTGAGGGGACTGCGCTGCCCACGCTCTGCGCGAATGCCGCCAGTGGCAACAACACCGGCAGCGCAGGCAAACAGCAAAACCACACCGCGCGGGCAAGCCGCGTTGCGAAGATGTTCATTGTGGTTCCCCTGTGCCGTCGTCTGGACGGGCTTGCGCTGCACGATAACAGGTCACTGCACAGTTCATGTTTTTTTTGCATAGTCATCAAATGAACCCGCTTCCTTTCTTTGAAAACAGGGGTCGAAAACAGGGGTCAGAGTGCACTTTCCATTTCAGGACACGTGCGCGCGACTTTTTCATACCGCCAGCACTTCATCCTTGACGTAGCGCAGGCAAATAATCGTCGGGCGCTCACCTTCGTCGAAGTGGCACTGCACTGCATCGCGCACCAGCTCGCGCAGTTCGTTGTAGCTATCAGCTTCGGTGAAGATCGAATGATCGAGTGCGCGCGATCAAGCCACCCTCGGCTGCGTCTTCGAGCATGAATACGATTTCGCTCAGGGCAGGCTCCGATTCATGCAGCAATCTGCTCATAGGAGAAATGCTTGGCATCAGTGCGCTGGCTCGCATGCTCCATCGTCATCGCGCACACGCGCCGCATCGAGTTCCAGCAAGGTGTTCTCGTCGAGATCACGCGTTTCGACAATCGCGTCGGCGCGGAATTCGATGTAGAGCGTGCCGGTGTCTTCGCAGTATTTGACTTTCATGACTTGAGGCGCGAGATCGCTCGTCGTTTTTCCGCTACGACAAATCGCGTATTTCCACGGTACGAAATATCTGTTTGCCAAGCGCTCGCATCGCCTGATCGTACTGCTGGACATGGGAATTGTGGCGTGGGTCAAGCAAGCGCCGGACGACAAGCGGGGTCACTCCCATCCGTTTTGCAAGCTCTACTTGAGCCACGCCAGCAAGCGCGAACGCACGGCCAAATTCGATCTTCAGTTCGATATTGGTCTCAGGCAGCGCAAGGCGTTCGCCGCGCTTTGGATTGCTGGGGTGTGGAATCTGCTCGCCCAGATCGAGGCGGCCAGCCAGCGCTTCAGACAGACATCCGCTGGCGATTTCAGCGAGCGATTCGTTCTCCTCCGCTTGCGAGATAGCCTCTGGCAAATCACGGAAGGTGATTGTGTATCCGCCCTCAGGCTGACGCGCAGCACGGTAGGGATAGGCGAATTCGAGCTGTTCGTTTGCCGCATAGGTCATGATCAGAGCTCCTCTTTGCGGATACCGAGTTGCTTGCACATTGCATTGAGCGTTCCGGACTTCAGTTCGTCGGGTAGGTGCCGAATCGTCGTGCGTTTATCACCGAAGAGAATCGTCTGATGGCTACCTTTGCCCTGCCTGGAATCGATCACGAGCGTCAGGCCACGCATTTTGGCGACAACCTTCAGTCTACGCAGAAACTCGTTTCCATTCATACTGGAATATGGTACATAAATGTACTACTGTCAAGACCTTGATCCTGCGTGAAAATAGCCAAGAGCTGGGGTCCCGCCTTCGCGAGAATGACAAGCTAAAAGGCGTTCGTCCGATTCCGCTGCGTTACATATTCCGCCGATATTCCCCGCCCACATCGTACAGGGCGTGACTGATCTGCCCTTCCGAGTTGTACTTCACCGCCTCCATCAACTGTGCGAACACATTGTCGCGATCGCGCGCGGTCTGCTGTAGGCGCTTGAGGCTCTCTGGCGCCAAGGAATTTCGATTGGCGCGATAGCCTTCGACGTTCGCAATCTGCTGCCCCTTCTCTTCCTCAGTCGAGCGGATCAGTTCGATCGTGGTGGTGATGTCGCCGCCGTGTTCCTTCGGCAGGAAGGTGTTGACGCCGATCAGCGGCAGGCTGCCGTCGTGTTTCTTGTGTTCGTAGTACATCGACTCTTCCTGGATCTTGCCGCGCTGGTACATCGTGTCCATCGCGCCGAGCACGCCGCCGCGCTCGCTGATCGCCTCGAATTCCTTGTAGACGGCCTCTTCGACGATATCGGTCAGTTTGCCACGGGTTCTCGCAGAAGTTGAGGCCGAGCTCGCGATTGATGATGAGCTGGATCGCGACCGCGCGGCGCACCGATTCCTCGGTCGGCGTCGTGATCGCCTCGTCGTAGGCATTGGTGTGCAGGCTGTTGCAGTTGTCGAACAGCGCGTACAGCGCCTGCAGCGTGGTGCGGATGTCGTTGAACTGGATTTCCTGCGCGTGCAGCGAGCGCCCGCTGGTTTGAATGTGATACTTCATCATCTGGCTGCGCGCGCTGCCGTGGTAGCGCTCGCGCATCGCGCGCGCCCAGATGCGCCGCGCGACGCGGCCGATCACGCTGTATTCCGGGTCCATGCCGTTGCTGAAAAAGAACGACAGGTTCGGCGCGAAGTCGTCGATCTTCATCCCGCGCGCGAGGTAGTACTCGACGATGGTGAAGCCGTTCGACAGCGTGAATGCGAGCTGCGAGATCGGATTCGCGCCGGCCTCGGCGATGTGGTACCCCGAGATCGACACCGAATAAAAATTGCGCACCTTGTTGTCGACGAAATACTGCTGGATGTCGCCCATCATGCGCAGCGCGAACTCGGTCGAGAAGATGCAGGTGTTCTGCGCCTGGTCCTCTTTCAGAATGTCGGCTTGGACGGTGCCGCGTACGGCGGACAGCGTCTCGGACTTGATGCGCGCGTAGGTGTCGGCATCGACGACCTGATCGCCGGTGACGCCGAGCAGGCCGAGACCGAGACCATTGTTGCCGACCGGCAGCGGGCCGGCGTATTCCGGTTTCTTTTTCCCTTTGTATAGTTCTGCAATTTTTGCCTGCGCCGTGATCCAGCGCGCATCGTCGGCTTTCAGATATTTCTCGACGTT
>VBNZ01000025.1:0-484 GCA_005877675.1 Gammaproteobacteria bacterium | reverse complement strand
TGATCGTCATCGACACCGAGGTGTTCGGGGACGACAAATCGAATCCCGAATACAGCTTCTTCATGTCATCGAGCGTCGGAATATTGACACCCGAGTTGCCGATCTTGCCGTAGATGTCGGGGCGCGGGTGCGGGTCTTCGCCGTACAGCGTGACCGAGTCGAACGCGGTCGACAGGCGCGTGGATTTCTGCCCCTGCGACAGATAGTGGAAGCGCCGGTTCGTACGCTCGGGCGTGCCCTCGCCCGCGAACATGCGCAGCGGATCTTCGCCGGTGCGGCGATACGGATAGATGCCGCCGGTGTACGGGTAATAGCCCGGCAGGTTTTCCTTTTTCAGGAAACAGAGCAGCTCGCCCCAGCTTTTGTAGGTCGGCGCGGCGATCTTCGGAATTTTCTGGTGCGAGAGCGACTCGACGTAGTTGTTGCCCTCCACCGCCTTGGCGCGGACCTCGTAGGTGTAGTGCTCGTCGGTGATCGCCTTCAA
>VBNZ01000024.1:587-6338 GCA_005877675.1 Gammaproteobacteria bacterium | reverse complement strand
AAGCCATGCAAAAAGTAATTCAGATCGGCTTGAGCGGACACTCGACCATGTTCCAGCTGGACGAGGATGCCTACAACGCCCTGCAGTCCTATCTCGATCGGGCGTGCACGCGCCTCAAGCGCGACCCGGATCGCGAAGAGGTTCTATGCGATATCGAGCAGTCGATCGGCGACAAGCTCGCGCTGCTGTTGCACTCGGAGAATCGCATTCTGAATCGAGGCGAGGTCGATTCTGTCCTCGCGCAGGTCGGCGCCGTCGATACTGGCAGCGGCGACGCACGAGTCGAATCGCAATTGGACCGCCCGCGCCGGCTTTGCCGAATCGAAGAAGGGCAGTGGTTTGCCGGTGTCTGCGAGGGGCTAGCGGCTTACTCGAGCATCGCCGTCGAGTGGGTGCGCGCGATCTTCGTGATCGCCACAATAGCAACAGGCGGTGCGATCGCGCTGCTCTATCTGGTCCTGATGTTCGCGCTGCCGGTCGTGCGGACGCACGGCGAATACACCGCCAGTCTACGTACTCATTCCGATCCTACCTGACGTCCATCAGTTGTCGGGAAGATCCTGCGCCATCTTGAGCTGTTTTTCCGCCGCGGCTTTGGTATCCGCAACGAAGTCCTTTAGTGCAGCATTTTGTACATTCGCATTACCGGCGAAATCCAGCAGAGCTTGCTGCCGCTGCCGCACTGCGATTACGTAGGCATGGTCGAACTCGAGGCCCTTGAGGTTCGCCAGTTGTGCACGCGCGGCGTGGTATGTGGCACCGGTATCCGCGGGCATCGGGATCTGCGCGGTCTTTGCGATTATGGCGAGTTTCGCGTTGTTGTCGCTGCGCGCGTCGACCAGGTTGGCCGCGAACTTCTTAATGACGCTGGAGCTGCTATTCGTATCCGCCAGGCGGCTCAGGTCAATATTGTCGAGGTTGTCCTGTGCGAGCTGCTTCACTATCTCAACGTCCACCGCCAATGGCGCCTGCGCCTGTGCGGCTGTCGCGAAAAGTATCGTGACCATCAATGCAATAACGAGTCGGCCCATGGCTGCCTCCTTTCTGCACGTTGTTCTTATAGTGTCGCATCCTGAAAGTGGCACGGCAACAAGCGTGCTCTGTCCGGATGATGCAATCTGCATGATGTCAGCATCGCGAACCGCTAACGTTCTTCAGCAGCCGGGATAAGCTGGCACGATAAGGCTAATAAACTTCACATGCTTGGAACGCGTCGCGTACCTGCAACCGGATGTCTTCGTCGTCCCACGGTTTGGTGAGGAATTTATAGATCGCGCCGCGGCTGATCGCGTCCATGACCGAGACGGCATCGGAATAACCGCTGAGCAAAATGCGCACGGTGTCGGGGCGCATCTCCATCACCTTGGTCAGAAATTGTGTCCCGGAGACATGCGGCATGCGCTGATCGGCGATGATCACCTGAACTTCATGCTGGGCGAGCAACTCCATGGCTTCGGCGGCGCTGCCAGCGCAGAGTATCCGGTAGCCATCGGCGCGCAGCAGACGGGTCAGTGCGCGCAGAATGCCCACTTCATCATCCACCAGCAGCAATGTGCGTGGCTCCTGCGGTCGCGGCCGCTCATTTTGCATTGTCAGCTGATGGAGAGTTTGATTCGTCCCGCGCGCTTCCACCACTGTAGTCGCGCGCGGGGGGCTTTGCATGCGCTCCGAGAAACTGCCCAAGGTGTCGCGAATGGCGGTCCATGCCCTGTCGACGAGCGATTCCCGCTCATCGCTGATGATCCGTGCCCGTCCGCTCGCCATTTCGCTGGCGAGTTCTTGCATGGTTTTCTCAGATGGTACGCCACGCTGATTGACGAACAGGCAGCGCCCGCTGTCGGTGGAATACCAGGACAATTTGCACCGTACCGCGTCGCCTTCTGGATTGATTTTGAACTCGAACCAGGTGCCGACTTGAAGCGTGTAGAGAGCATCGATGGCCGCGCGCTCTTCACGGTCGAGAACTGCGCCTTTATCAAACGGCGGGATCGATTTCGGCGCGGCCTTCTGGCTTCCGTCGCGCCGTGCTTTCAGTTTGAGCTTGATAGCCAACTCGGTTTGCGAAATCGGATTTTCCTGCTCGTCGTCCTCCGCACGCGCAAATAGCTTCTTTGTGACTGCACGGATATCGTCGTCGGGCAGGCCAACTTGCATCAAGCCGGATTCGATTTCCGCGTACACATCCGACGAAAGCGATACTCCCGATTCACTTCCTTTTTCGAGTGTTGCAGCTAGTAGCTGGTCGACAACCTCCAGCTGACGCGCGTAACGGGTGCCCTCTGCGCCATCGCGCAGTAAGGAGAAGGTGAGGACGTCTGTCCATATGTACTCGAGGAGCGCGCGCAAAAATTCATTCGATCCGGCGCGGGCGATCCGCTCGCCAATCGCGGCGGCAGCCAGCTCTCTGGCGCGCTCGAATTTTTCGCGACCCGCGACGGCTTCTATATGATTTCGTTCGGCGGCTTCGCCTCTACGCACCAGCTCTTCGACGTGTTGCGACAATTCCTCTGATGCCGCCGCAAATACCGCAGTCCCGCCCTGGTATTCGCATGCGACACGGTCGGTCAACCGCTGCAGCGCATCGATCAGCGCAACATCTTTTTCGGTTTCGTTTTCATCAGTCCAGAATAGAGCCGCCTCGGCGAATTCATTGAGTAGTCGGCGCGCCGAGTGATTCCTATCCGAAAAGAAACTCTTGTCCTTGATGGCTGCACGTAGAATCGGCAGCTGCAGCTTGGCGAGAATCCGACTGGCAACACCGTTCAGTCGCGCCCGACGTGAAAGGAATTCGAACAACATTGCTGTCGCGTCGATGGCATCGCTGTCTTCTTCGCTGATTCGCGGCATCCGACCATCGGCGCTGTGCTCACGCAAGAGCACCAGGGCTTCTTGCTTGATCTCTTCCGCCGAATGCAGCCGCGGTGCGCCCTCGGCAATCGAGGCAACAGGTTGGCACGCCTGCAGCGCAGCCAACACGGCCTGCAGGTCGTCGCCAGTAGCGGTGTAGGTCTCGGCACGACGGCATTCGCCCATCAGCTGCCTGAGCGTTCCAAAGAAATCGTTGCGCGCAGCGGAGCGGATCGTCACGGGGATCGGATGTACGGCAGAAGATATCGGTACCGATTTTGCGTCGCTGACGCCGGCGCTCGCTTGCGAGAAGCGATTGACAGAAGGCTTCGCGGCGAATCGCGGGAATGTGGCAGCGGTGCCATCCGTCGTCGACAGCGTGTGCAGGTCCGGCAAGATCCCGCGTTCGATCAGACAGTTGTTGAGCGCAACATAGAGCGAGCCGGTTTGATTCATCACCACGCGCTCAAAGCAGCGATACAGCACCAATCGATGCTCGAGTGCGAAATCAAGGACGAAAGCCCCATAGCGCAATGCCTCGACGATCGATCGTGGCCCCAGGGGCATGATTTCGGCGGCTAAGAGCGGCGATCCGGTAAGCGCGCCGAAACGACGCCCAAGTGCAAACAGGGGTTCTCGCACGCGCATTTCGACCTTCGTTGCGATGTCGGAAAGCACGACTGATTCATCCATCTGTATGCTGTCCGTCAGCGCCAAGTTGAGTGTGGTCGACTTGGTACCGCGTGCGCCGATTGAGGGCGTGATGTCCTCGCCCAGGCGCGCTAGCGAATTCTCGAGGCTCTGCATGAAGCGCGCGGCCACGTCAGTGCGGCAGCGTTTCAGTTCGCGAACCGAATCGAAATATTCGTTCTGCTGATGAATCGTCGCCTTGTCTGCAAGACGGACGAGCTGCTTTTCGAATTCGGTCAAGGTTTCTGAAACACGCAGTTCCAATTCGCAGGTGCAAAGGTCCAGCAAAGCCTGCAGCACGTCGCGCAGACGCGGCGAGAATTGATCGCGCTCAGCGAGCCTGATCAGGGCAGGTTCGGCCCTGGAGGTACTCACTGCCCTGAGATGAATTTGCTGTTTGGCGTTTGCGAAGGACATGGCGTATGACTCGTGTCACGCAGAATGGGTTCCCGCGAAGCGGGGGATTTCGACCTTGAAAAGGTTTGTCAGCGGATGCGGTTTTTTGAGGTGAGCCTATGTTAGGCGCCCATCTAAGGCTTGGTAATTCGTGCGATTACGTACGTAGTAGTACGCATGCGTAGTCGTTGGGGGGCCTGAGAGGGAGAGGGCTGTGACGGCGGTAGCAGCGCCTACAGCGGAAGACTCAGAATCACCGGGAACCGACAACCAAACAGTTTCGGAAGGCAGGTCTCCGCGGCTGTCTGCGGTGGCCGAACACGAGTGACGAACGCAAGAATGCCTCCGGCATCTGATCGCATTTGTTCAATCGCTATTTGCGCAAGCCGGCGAACGCAGTGCTCGCACGAGCCGGCATCGGTGATTTTGCCCGAGTCGTCCTAGGCGCCGTTTTAACCTGACAGAGTTAACAGTTATCCGCGCCAAGTCGTCCTGCTATACCGATATGCAGAAACGATGTGGGATTTCTTAGCAAATGCCGCATGCGTTTCGCGCGGTCGAGCTCCACGCTCTCCGCTTTCCATTCGAATTACTCACAGGGGAACAACATGCTTACACCAGGCTTCAGCATCAAGAACGAAACCATTTGGCCACTGCAGATCAGTCTGAGCCAGGTCGGTCCGCTTTATTTTGACGTGATCCAGCCGGGACAGACGTTCACGCGCGACACCGGGGCAGTGTGGTTCACCGTCAGGGCGTCGATCTTTCTGGATGAGAAGGACCGGATCACCGATTGGGATGCGGTGATGCCGGTAGCGATCATCGTGGGCACCGTGATTATCGCGGCGGTGACGGCGGGGGCCGCAGCATATGCGGGTGGTCCAGCGCTGGCGGCCGCGGGTGCTGCGGGCGTGTCGGGAGTGACGGGCTTGAGTTCGGCCAGTGCACTGGCGACGGCAATGGCGGCTTCTTCGCTGGTGGGCGCGGGCTTTTCGGCCTCGGCGGCGCTGGTGATCGGCGGCGTGATCGTCGGCGGCGGCATTGGCGCGGCGCTCAGCGCGTCGACGCAAGCAGCGCTGAAGGAAATTTTCAAGAAGGAAAACATGTCGGTCAGTTCGGCTGGCTGCTATGCGGGACCGCCGTGGCCTTTCCGCAGGGAGCTGACGCCGTTGAAAATCACCGGCGGCCCTACGTATCGCAAGGTTCCTGGCAAGGACGAGGTCGAATTGATCGGTGGCACACTGAGCATCGATACCCAAGCGCCGCCGGCTGCCTATGGCACCTTCGTGCTGCAGACCGGGACAGTATTGCCGCCGACCGATGCCAACTACCGTTTTCTGCTGGCGGGCAATCGCGATTTGTTCGCGATCAAGACCGGTAGTACCGGTAGCGGCAAGACCGAGATACATATTCTGACGGCGGCCAGCGGGTATAAGGCGTTTTCGATGCAGACCGGGACTGCACTGCCCCCGACCGATCAAAACTGGGATTTCGGCATCGCGCCGAACCGTGACGTGTTCGCGATCAAGAAGGGCAGCACCGGCAGCGGAACCACCGAGATTCATATCTTGTCGGCTGCGCACAATTATCAGAACTTCGTGAAGCAGACGAAGACGGCTTTGCCGCCCAGCGACGGCACTTGGGCATTCGCGGTCGCCGACAACCGCGATGTGTTTGCGATCAAGAAAAGCGCCACGGGCTCCAACACGACCGAACTGCATGTCCTGGCCGCATCCAAAAACTACGAGGTATTTGTCGTGCAGACCAAGACCGCCCTGCATACGACCGACGACAAGTGGGAGTTCGGCGTGGCGTCCA
>VBNZ01000024.1:0-514 GCA_005877675.1 Gammaproteobacteria bacterium | reverse complement strand
TGCGATCCAGACCAAAACCGCCTTGCACGAAATCGACCAGACCTGGGCGCTCTGCGTGGCCGCCAATCGCGACATATTCGCGATCAAGAAAGGCGGCGGGGGGTCCAATAGCACCGAGATTCACGTGATGCGTTGACCAGGTGGGCTGCATCGCTGTGTGAAGGGAGTTTTATTGTTTTTGTTCACGCTCGAAATACCAGAGGCCGTTCGCGGATGAGTGCGGTCATCTGATGATCACCAGGTCGATGGCACGCACGATGGGCTCAAGTTGCAGCTCAACGTGCGTGCTGTTTCCCGGGTTGGCGGTAGCCACGGTCCTTGTGGGTCATTTTGAAATCAGCACTAAGAAAATGAACGTCATTGATCAGTCAGTGAGTGCCCTTTCGGTAAACAGCGGGGGGTGAACCCGTGCTTCAGCGAGAAGCCGCGCGAAGACGGACAGATCCTTCGTCCCGTAGCGTTCGAGCAGTTGATGGCCTTCGCGCTGCAGGGGACCCCAGAGGGTCTCGATCCA
>VBNZ01000023.1 GCA_005877675.1 Gammaproteobacteria bacterium | reverse complement strand
AGGTCTGCGGCGGGCGGCGCGTCGATATCGAGCAATAGCGGCTGCTGAATTTGCGTCACGGCCGGGCTGGTCGATACAGAGTTCGAAGGGGCCGGTGCGGGCGCTGTAGCAGGCGTGCCGGTTACGAGCGCGGGAGCATTGGTCTGGCTCACCTCAGGCGAAACAGCGGCCGTGGTCGATGCGGTTTGCGTGACGGCTACGTCAGGCGCCGCAACGCCAGCGGGCTCGGCGGGTGCTGGGGTCGGTGCCGGCGCATCCACTGAGTCCGATTTCGACGGCTCGGCTACTGCCTGTACCGATTCGAGCGCGGGCGCGAGGAACGCCGGCGTAACAGGCGCTGGTTGCGTACTCACTGCCTGTGCGTCCGAGCTCGCCACCTTTGCCTCGCCCTGCATGTTCTCGGCATGCGCGGACGAAGACCCAATTGCCGGTGCGGCAATCGAAGCTTGCACTGGCGTCGACGCGGGACCTGCGTCCTCGTCGTCGAAGTCGATCACCAAATCGTCCTGCGTAACGGTGTCGGCGCTGACGCCTTCAACCACGCCGGCTTCGCCACCGCGACGACGGCGACGGCCACCACGGCGGCCGCGGCGGCGCGAGCGCGTAGCGTCACCCGCTTCGGCGCCATCGTCATTCGATGGTGTTGTCGGCAATGTCGGCTTGGACTCGGATGCAAGGGCTGCGGCGGCAACAGTTTGCGCCAATATTGCGGCATCGCGGATTGTCGATTCGGCTGAGACAGGCGCTGCCTCGCGTTCGGCGCGCACGGGCGCGCCGGCCGACTCGTTCGCTGCGGCACGTGCCGTCTGCGGCGGACGCTCGGTTGCAGCAGCCTGTTGCGGCTTGCGCTGCTGATTTTGTTGCTGCTGCGGCTTCGGCGCTGTCTGGCGCGGTTCGTTGCCACGCTGCTTGTCGCGGTTGTCCTGTTGACGCTGATCCCGATCGCGGCGGTTGCCTTCGCCGCGACGCGCTTGCTGATCACGCGGCCGGTCATTGCGTCCCTCGCGTTGCGGACGATTGTCGTTCGCGCGCGCGTCGCGCGTATTCCCACGCGCAGACGCGGGACGCGTGTTCGCGCTACCGGTCGTGGAAGGCGCCGGCGCTGCGGCGGGGGCCGAGCCAAACAGACTCTCGGCGACGCGCGCAAAGAATCCTTTGCGCGGCGCAGCCGCCTTAGCGACCGGCTGCGCGATCTGTGCGGGCGCCGGTGTTTCGATTTCGGGTTTTACCGGCGCAGGACTTGCCGGCACTACCCCGGAAACCGCAGGCTTCTCCGGCTCGCTACCAGGCTTGGCGATTTGCGGCGGCGGTGCGGACACGACCGGTGTCGTGCGCTCGTAGCTCGCCTTGACCTCGTTGCCGAGTTCGTTTGATTTGATGCGCTCGATTTCGAAATGCGGCGTTTCGAGCTTGTCGTCGGCGACGACGATGATCGGCACCTCGTGGCGCAGTTCGATCTCGACCAGATTTTTGCGCTTCTCGTTGAGCAGGAAGTTCGCAATCGACGGCGGCGTCTGCACCAGCACCTGGCCGGTCTTTTCTTTCATCGCCTGCTCTTCGACCAGACGCAGCACCGACAGCGACAGCGATTCGACGCTGCGGATACGGCCATGGCCTTCGCAGCGCGGGCACACGATCTGAGTGGATTCGCCCAGGCTCGGGCGCAGGCGCTGACGTGACATTTCGAGCAGGCCGAAGCGCGAGATACGGCCGACCTGCACACGCGCGCGATCGTAGCGCAGCGCGTCCTTGAGCTTCTCTTCGACTTCGCGCTGGTGGCGCGGATTTTCCATGTCGATGAAGTCGATCACGATCAGGCCGCCGGCATCGCGCAGGCGCAGCTGGCGCGCGACTTCGACCGCAGCTTCGAGATTGGTGTTGAACGCAGTCTCCTCGATGTCCGAACCCTTGGTCGCCTTCGACGAGTTCACGTCGATTGCGGTGAGGGCTTCGGTCTGGTCGACCACGATGGAGCCACCCGAGGGCAGGCGCACATTGCGATCGAACGCGTTCTCGATCTGCGTCTCGATTTGATAGCGCGAGAACAGCGGCACCGTGTCCTGGTACAGCTTGAGCTTGCGCAGGTTATTCGGCATAACCTGCTGCACGAACTCGCGCGCGTCGCCGTACAACTCCTCGCTGTCGATCAGGATTTCGCCGATATCGTTGCGCAGGTAATCGCGCAGCGCGCGGATGATGAGTTTCGATTCCTGGTAGATCAGGAATGCGGCAGGGCGGCTTACCGCGGCGTCGGAAATCGCTTTCCACACCTGCAAGAGATAGTCCAGATCCCACTGCAGCTCTTCCGCGTCGCGGCCGACGCCGGCGGTGCGGATAATCAGACCCATCTCGTCGGGCAGATTGAGCTTGTCGAGTTCTTCCTTGAGGTTGGCGCGGTCGTCGCCTTCGATGCGCCGCGACACGCCACCGGCGCGCGGGTTGTTCGGCATCAGTACGAGGTAGCGGCCCGCGAGCGAGATGAACGTGGTAAGGGCTGCGCCCTTGTTGCCGCGCTCTTCCTTGTCGACCTGTACCAGCAGCTCCTGGCCTTCCTTGAGCAACTCGCGAATGCCGGCGCGATTGTGATCGACGCCGTTGGCGAAGTAGTCGCGCGAGATTTCCTTGAGCGGCAGGAAGCCGTGGCGTTCGGCGCCGTAGTCGACGAAGCAGGCTTCGAGCGAGGGCTCGACGCGGGTGATGCGGCCTTTATAGATATTGGCCTTTTTCTGTTCTTTCGACGGGATCTCGATGTCGAGATCGTACAGCGATTGGCCATCCACGATAGCCACACGCAACTCTTCACGCTGAGTTGCGTTGATTAACATGCGTTTCATTTTTACTATCCTTTCGTGCGCTCTACCGCATTCGCGTCGCGAGTCGCGCAGATCGGCTCGAAAGCCAAGACCGCGCGGGTTCGCGTCGACCGCGGGCGATGGTTTCGCGTCCGCGGGAGCGCCTTGCAATGCCGGCGCGTTTTTTCGCGCCTGGCGGTTATTCAAAGCCCGTTGTGCGCAACCGGAACCCCGCACCGCCTTTCCGGCGATGAGTAATTCTCGACTCGAACCGTTACGATTACCGCGTGCGTCGGGAGGGCTCCACTGGAGTTCCGCTCCGGCGCGCGAGGGCGTCGCGGTCGAGTGCGCCATTGCGGCCGGCAAAGCCGGCTCAAAGCGCGTTGTGCAGTGCGATAGTAGCAAAAGATTAGGAAATTTTCCAATGATGGCGGCAACTTCGCGCCCAATCGGCAAGCAGAATCTCGACTCGGACCAACCAGTTCCGAGTGTGCGTATGGTCACGGTTCCGGACGATAGAGACGGCCAGCGCATCGATAATTTCCTTGCGGGGCAGCTCAAAGGGGTGCCCAAGAGCCTGATCTACCGCATCGTGCGTACGGGGCAGGTGCGGGTCAACGGCAAGCGCGCGAAGGCCGATACCCGGGTTGCAGGAGGCGATCAGGTGCGCATTCCGCCCGTGCGCGTAGGCGAAGCAGCCAATCCGGGTGCGCCGCCGCAGGCGCAACTTGAAGCGATCGAGCGTGCGATCATTCATGAGGATCGCGACTTTCTCGTGCTCGACAAACCGAGCGGCGTCGCCAGCCACGGCGGCAGCGGCGTGACATTCGGCGCGATCGAGCTGTTGCGTGCGGCGCGTCCGAGCGACACGCTTGAATTGGCGCATCGACTCGATCGCGATACCAGCGGCGTGCTCGTGTTCGCGCGCAAGCGCAGTGCGTTGACCGGACTGCAGGAGTTGATCCGCGACAATCAGACGACCAAACAGTATCTCGCGCTACTCAAGGGGCACACGCACAAAGCCAAGTTCGACGTCAATGCGCCGTTGCGCAAATCGATCCTGCAGGGTGGCGAGCGCATGGTGCGCGTGAGCGACGACGGCAAGCCGGCGCTGACGCGATTCCATATCCTCGATGTGTTTGAGGACGCGAGCCTGGCCGAGGTGGATTTGTACACCGGGCGCACGCATCAGATCCGCGTGCATGCGCAGCATATTGAGCATCCACTGGCGGGCGACGAGAAATACGGCGAACGCGGTTTCAATACGAACATGCGCGGCTACGGGCTCAAGCGCCTGTTTCTGCACGCGGCACGCTTCGAATTCGAGCTCGGCGGCAAGAGCTACAGCTTCTCCACGCCGCTAGCGCCCGATCTTGCCGCGGTGCTCGATGCGCTGCCGCGCGGGGTGTCGAGAAAAGGTAAGCCACGCATGTAGGGGCGCGATAAATCGCGCCCGCCTTGCTTTCCGACGCTACGAGCCGGGCGCAATAAATTGCGCCCCTACAGCAGCACCTCGGTTTTGGCAGCGCAGATAAAATCGTTGAGCGAAAGTCCGCCGACATCGTGCGTCGACCAGCGCACGCGGCAGTGGCCATAGCCGACCTCGAGATCAGGGTGGTGATCTTCGCGGTTGGCGAAGTAGGCCAAAGCATTGACGAAGCCGATCGTGCGATGGAAGTCGCTGAACTTGAAATTCTTGCTGATTGCCTTGCCGTCGGCCGCGAGTGACCAGCCGGGCAGGGCACGCAACAACTCATTCGTGCGTGCGTTGTCGAGCGCATGCTCGGCGCCCTTGCGCGGCTGGCAGTGTTCGTTGGCGAGTTGCTGCAGGTTCATGGCGCGGCTCCGTTAGGCGACAGGCGGATTATCGCCGAATCGGCAGCGCGGATGAATCAGTACTATAATGGTCCTTATTCGATTTCCTTTCTCGGCCCAGCAATGATCCACGTTTCCGACAGCGCGCAGAATTATTTTCGCCATCTCATCGATCAGCAAGATATCGCTGGCTTAGGCATCCGCATGAAGGCGGTGCACGGCGGCACGCCGAAGGCGGACTGCGTGCTCGAATACTGCGAGCCAAGCGATCTGGCGGGTGACGAGACCGTGGTCGAGTGCAAGGATTTTTCGGTTTATATCGATGCTGCGAGCGCGCGTTTTCTTGAAGACGCAGATGTCGATTATCAGGTCAATGCGACCGGCGGCCAGCTGACGATCCGCGCGCCGAAGATCAAGGGTAGCGTGCCTACGGCCGATGCGCCGTTAGCCGATCGTGTGCAGTACGTATTGGATTCCGAGATCAATCCGCAAATCGCCGCGCACGGCGGCCGCGTGCGCCTGGTCGAGGTGACTTCAGACCAGGCGATCGTGTTGCAGTTTGGCGGAGGCTGTCACGGCTGCGGCATGGCGGATGTGACTTTGAAGCAGGGCATCGAGAAAACTCTGCGTGCGCAGTTCCCCGAAATCAGTGCGGTGCGTGACGCGACGGATCACAAGAGCGGCGAGAACCCGTACTATCGCGAGCATCACGGTCATTCCGCCGTGCGTTGACTTAAAAAACAAAAAAGGCGCGAATCATCGCACCTTTTTTTGCTTCGATCCGGATTCGAAATCAGTCCGAACCCTGTTCGTACTTTGCCAGGTCGTCAAGCTTGCTCGGCATCGCGCCGAAATAGCGCGATAGTGCGTCGATCTCCGCGTCCGATAGCGTATTGGCGAACCCAGCCATGATCGCGTTCTTGCGCTCGCCGTTCTTGTACTCGTGCAACGCGCGCGCGAGGTAGTCATGGTACTGGCCGGCGAGGCGCGGGTATTGCGCATCGGTGCCGGCGTTGCCGTCAGGGCCGTGGCAGGCAGCGCAGGTCGCGGCCTTTTCCTTGACCTTTTCCGCTGGAATCGTTTCGGCCGAAGCGGCCATCGACAACGCCAAGCCGCAAGCAATCGAGAGAGTCGTGAAGAGTTTCATGGCCGGACGATTCACTTGCTGATGCTCGAGAGGTAGGTGGCGATATTGCGGATGTCCTGATCCGACAGGCTCTCGCCCTGCGCACGCATGGTCGGATGATTGCGCTCGCCCTTCTTGTATTCGGTCAGCGCATTGACGAGGTAGTCGTAGTTCTGCCCCGCGATGCGCGGCACGTGGTAGTTCGGATACGCATTCATGTATCCGCTCACTAGACGAGCGCCTTGCCGGCTTTGGCATCGCCTTTATCGGCAGCGATAGCTGGTGCGGAAAAAACGGAGAGTAGGGTCAGGGCAGAAACGAACAACGTTCTTGTCATGAGTATCGTGTTCTAGGTGCAGGTAGCGGAGCGGAGCGCGCAAGTATAGCAGCGCACCTCGAACGACCACTAGATCAGAGAGCCGAACACGAAATTCCGCGCGGCGGTGAACGCGATACGCGATATGCGGGGCACCGCTTTTGTATGCAGCTCAAGTCGATGACGCGAGCGCGCGCGCAAAGCGCGGATATGCCGGAAGGCACGTCATGACTTCTGGCGCTTACCAATGAAACTATTTGTGAGGAAACTGCATCTGTATCGGGATAGGGATGCTCTACAGGGGGACTTGCGCTAATGTAGTGATGTAGGGTAGTATTACACCATAGCAAGTTCCTTCTTCCTTAGAGCCGACCGCCATGAAAACGTCGAACCCGATACGCAACGCCCTTGTCATAGCTCTTGTGGGAGCTCTCAGCTTTTCACTTGCGGGCTGTGGCCGCGGGGGTGATGCCGCCCAACTCAAGGACAAGGACGGCAAAAGCGACGTGGCCAATGCCGTTGCGGTCGAAGTGGCGCCGGTAGCGCGCGCACGGATCGCCGCGAGCTATAACGGCACCGCAACGCTGAGCGCCGATCACGAGGCGCAGGTCGCGGCCAAGATCAGCGGCGTGCTGAAGAAGCTCTATGTGGAAGAAGGCATGACGGTCAAGGAAGGCCAGCTACTGGCTGAGCTCGACGACGCCAGCGCGCGTGCGCAGCTCGCGCAGGCCGAAGCGCAGATGCACAAGGCGGACGCCGGCTTCTCCTACGCCGAGCAGTCGATCGCCAAGCAGCTCATCTCCAAGCGCGAATACGACCAGACCAAATTCGATATGCAGAACCTGCGCGCGGCGTACCAGTCCGCAGCGCTGCAGCTTCAGTATACTCGTATACTAGCGCCGGTCGGCGGCGTGATCGCCGAGCGTTCGGTCAAACTCGGCAACCTGATTCAGATCAACCAGAATCTGTTTCGCATCGTCGGCATGGACCCGCTGCAGGCCGTGCTCAACGTGCCCGAGCGCCAGCTCGGCATCCTCAAGGCGGGACAGAAAGTGGCACTCGAAGCCGACGCGCTGCCGGGCCACAAGTTCGCCGGAGCGATCCAGCGCATAGCCCCGGTGGTCGACGCAGCGAGCGGTACGTTCCGCGTTACCTGCGAATTCCGTGATGCGAGCGGCACGCTCAAGCCCGGTATGTTCGGCCGCGTCGAGATCGTCTACGACCAGCACGCCGATGCGCTGACGATTCCGCGTTCGGCGCTGATCGAGGAAGACGGCGAGACCGCAGTGTTCGTCGTCGACAAGGCGCAGCCGAAGCCGCTTGCGGCCGATGCCGCGAAGGCCAACGCGGTTGCCGATATCAAGAAGCCCGATGCCAAAGCGGATCCTGCCAAAGCGGATGCCGCCAAGCCGGTAGTGCTCGGCCTGGTCGCGCATCGCAAGTTGATCAAAATCGGCTACAGCGATGGCGACAAGGTGGAAATCCGAAGTGGTATCGACGAAGGCACGCAGGTCATCACCGTCGGCCGCAACGCCGTACGTGACGGCACCGCGGTGCAGGTACTCAACGACGACAAGGGCAAGGAGGACAAGGCCAAGGCGCTCGCCGAGACCACGGCCGGAGCCAAGGCGTGAATATCGTTGAACTCGCTACGCGCCGACGCGTAACCGTCGGCATGATCACGATTACCTTCGTATTGTTCGGCGTGATCGCGCTGTTCGGCCTTAAGGTGAACCTGCTGCCGGACCTGACCTATCCGACGCTGACCGTACGCACCGAATATGAAGGCGCGGCGCCGCTCGAAATCGAAAACCTCATTTCGCAACCGGTGGAAGAGGCAATCGGCGTGGTCAAAAACCTGCGCAAGATCCATTCGGTCTCGCGCACGGGCCAGTCCGACGTCGTGCTTGAATTTGCCTGGGGCGCGAACATGGACCAGGCCGGCCTCGACGTGCGCGACAAGCTCGACACGCTGCAGCTGCCGCTCGAGGCGAAGAAGCCCGTGCTGTTGCGTTTCAATCCTTCGACCGATCCGATCATCCGCCTGTCGCTGACGCAGGATGCCAAGGCTGACGGTGGCGCGGTCAACGAGGCCGCGCTCAAGCAGCTGCGTCGTTTCGCGGACGACGAGTTGAAAAAGCGTCTTGAACCCACACCCGGCGTCGCCGCCGTCAAGGTCGGCGGCGGTCTGGAAGACCAGGTCGACGTCGCGATCGACCAGTCGCGTCTGCAGCAGCTCGGCCTTTCGGTCGCCGACGTGACCCAGCGGCTCAAGGACGAGAACGTCAACGTCTCCGGCGGACGCATCGAGAACGGCTCGCAGCGCTATCTCGTGCGCACCGTCAACCAGTTCGGCAATCTCAACGAGATGCGCGCCTTGCTGATCAAGGTCGACAACGGGGTGCCCGTGCATCTCAAGGACATCGCAGAAGTACGCCAGGGCTTCAAGGAACGCGAAGGCATCGTGCGCGTCGACGGGCGCGAGTCGATCGAACTGGCGATCTACAAGGAAGGCGATGCGAACACAGTCAGCGTCGCGCAAGCGGTGAAGGCGCAGCTCGCCAAGCTCAAGAACGTTCTGCCACCGAACGCCAAGCTCGACACCATCGATGATCAATCCATTTTCATCCAGAGCTCGCTCAACGACGTGCGCAACGATGCGCTGATCGGCGGCGTGCTCGCGATTCTGATCATCTTCTTCTTCCTCGCCGACAGCTGGAGCACGTTCATCATCTCGCTGTCGCTGCCGATCTCGCTGATCGCAACGTTCTTCTTCATGGGGCAGGCGGGCGTGAGTTTGAACGTCATGTCGCTTGGTGGCCTCGCGCTCGCTACCGGCATGGTGGTCGACGATTCGATCGTCGTACTCGAAAATATCGCTCGCCTGCGCGAGCACGGCATGAGCATCCTCGAGGCGTCCGTGAAAGGCGCGAAGGAAGTCTCGATGGCGGTGATCGCATCGACGCTCACCACGGTGGCGGTGTTCTTCCCGCTCGTATTCGTACAGGGCGTCGCAGGACAATTGTTCCGCGATCAGGCGCTGACCGTCACATTTGCGATGCTGATTTCGCTCGTCGTTGCGATGACCTTGATCCCGATGCTTGCTTCGCTCAAAGGGCGCGCACCGCTTGCATACAAGGACGAACAGGCTGACACAGAGTCCCTGTGGAGCAAGTTGTGGCATGGAGCGCTTGCGATCATCGCGTGGCCTTTCAGTACTTCGTTGCCCCAATGGCTTCGAGTGTCGCTCTTTGTCTTTGGCTTACCGATTACGATCATTGTTGGCGTGTTGTATGCGCTAGTACTCGGCACCTTGATACTGCTATCAGCGATCTTCCGCTTCGCGGTAATTGCGATTTCGTTCGTCGTGAAATTGCTGGTCGGCAGCCTATGGGGCATTAATGCGGCGCTTTGGCCGTGGCAAGACAATTCGCCAGGCTGGTTGCGTGTCGTTGGTCTCTTGTTGTCACTACCGCTCAAAATTGTGCTGCTACCGGCTTTTCTGATCACCTTGGTGCTGTCCGCCATTTTGCCGCCCATCTTGCGTCTGCTCGGATGGGTAATCAGGAAGGCTATCGCATTCGGGGGCTGGCTGACCCTGACGCCATACAACGCCGCCGCACGCGCCTATCACGCCTTCCTACCCAAAGCGCTCGCGCATCCGTTTGCGGTGCTCGGCGCGGCCGCGCTCGCGTTCGCTATTAGCGTCGCACTGATTCCGACGCTCGGACTCGATCTGATTCCCTCGCTCGCGCAGGGACGTTTCGAGATGACGGTGAAGCAGCCGCCGGGCACGGCGCTGATCGACACCGACAAGCTCGTCGCGGAATTGCAGGCGAAGAACGCGAAGGATCCGAACATCGCTTTGATCTATGGCGTCAGCGGCACCGGCACGCGTCTCGATGCGACGCCGACCGAATCTGGCGAAAATATCGCGCGCCTGCTGATCGTGCTCAAGCCCGGTGCGGGTGAGAGGGGCGAGCGTGCGGCGACCGATGCACTACGCGCGGCGATGGCCTCGCACGCAGGCGCGGAAGTGAAATTCGCGCGACCGCAGCTTTTCAGTTTCGCCACGCCGCTCGAGATCGAACTGCGCGGTTACGATCTCGCGTCGCTCGAGAAGGCGGGTCGCAAGCTATCGCAGCTGATGCTCGCCTCGCCGCGGTTCGCCGACGTGAAATCGACGGTCGAAGGCGGCTACCCGGAAATCCAGATTCGTTTCGATCAGGAACGCGCCGCTGCGCTCGGCCTCACTACCAAGCAGATAGCCGATCAGGTCGTGAACAAGGTGCGCGGCTCGGTCGCGACACGCTACAGCTTCCGCGACCGCAAGATCGACGTGCTCGTGCGCGCGCAGGAAAACCAACGCGGTTCGGTCGATGACGTGCGCAATCTGATAGTCGGTTATTCATCGCAGGGCAGCGCGAATGTCGGTAACGGTAACGCGGCCTCGGCCTCCGGCGCGACAAGCACCAATTCGGGCACTAGTGGCAACGCGAATACGTCGAACGGCAATGCCGCAAGCGGCGCAAAGAGCGCCAACGTCGGCGCCCCGATCCGTCTCTCGGCCGTTGCCGATGTGATTTCCACGCAAGGCCCAAGCGAAATCCATCGCATCAGCCAGGAACGCGTCGCGATCGTCTCGGCCAACCTGCACTATGGAGACTTGGGCAGCGCCATCGCCGAAGTGCAGCAGATCATGCGCAACAACCCGCTTGCCGCCGGCGTGACGACGCATATCGGCGGACAGAGCGAGGAGCTCGATGCCTCGGTGTCGTCGCTCGTCTTCGCACTCGCGCTCGCGATCTTCCTCGTCTATCTGGTGATGGCTTCGCAGTTCGAATCGCTGCTGCACCCGTTCGTCATCATGTTCTCGATTCCGCTCGCGCTGGTCGGCGCGGTGCTCGCGCTCAAGATCACGTTCACGCCACTTAGCGTGGTGGTGTTCATCGGCCTGATCATGCTCGCCGGCATCGTAGTGAAGAACGCGATCGTGCTGATCGATCGCGTCAACCAGCTGCGCGAAGAAGGTGTAGCCAAGCTCGATGCGCTCGCGCAGGCGGCCGAATCGCGTCTGCGTCCGATCACGATGACGACCTTGTGTACGCTGCTCGGCTTCATGCCGCTGGCAATCGGCGTCGGCGATGGCAACGAAGTACGCGCACCGATGGCGATTGCAGTGATCGGCGGTCTTGCGGTGTCGACGTTGCTCACCCTGATTGTGATTCCGGTGGTCTACAACCTTGTCGACCGGCGCAACGACGCGGTCTATGTCGAACGCGGCCGGCGCAAGGCGCAGGGCGTGGATGTGAGCACCGAACTGGCCCCGGAGGGCGTGCTGCCGTGACCTTGGCCGAGATCAGCCTCAAGCGTCCCGTCACGGTCATCATGCTGTTCGTGTCGATGGTGGTGATTGGCCTGATCGCCGCGTTCCGGCTGCCGCTGGAAGCCGAGCCCGACGTGCAATTCCCGTTCATGCTGGTCGATTTCCCGTACCCGGGGTCGACGCCGAGCGAGATCGAACGCACCATCACGCGCCCGGTCGAAGAGGCGCTGTCGACGCTGACCGGTATTCAGCGCATGGAATCGGTCACGCGCGCCGACGGCGCGCAGATCATCATGCAATTCAAATGGGGTCAGAACATCTCGATCAAGGCGGTCGAAGCGCGCGAGAAGATCGACGCGATCCGCGCCGATTTGCCGAGCGATCTGCAGCGTTATCAGGTGCAGAAGTTCTCTAGTTCCGATCAGCCGATCCTGGGGTTGCGCATTTCCTCAGACATGGACCTGTCGAATTCGTATGAGCTGCTGGACCGCAAGCTCAAGCGACCGATCGAGCGCTTGCCTGGTGTGGCGCGCGTGCAGATTCAGGGCGTGATGCCG
>VBNZ01000022.1:1627-7632 GCA_005877675.1 Gammaproteobacteria bacterium | reverse complement strand
GTGTTTTCGAGGAAATCGCCGGCAGATAATTGATATGTAGCAGTCGATTTGATTGGGATGGATTGTCCGCAGGACTTCAATACTTCAGGTCCGATAGTAACGGTAGTTTCCAATAATTTTTTTTGCTCAAGCGGGCTTGGACCTTTTATATTTGAAGTTTCATATATCGATCTCAATACCCATGTGCCGATGATACTTCTCAATTCTTTATTATCCACATTTTTGCATAACCCAAAAGATGCTGGAGATAATGTCAAAAATATAGTCAATAAAAATAATCTTGAAAATCTATCAATGAGTCGCATCGTATACCCCTTCATTGTATATTCTCCATTCTGCGGCTCTGCGTACCTCCAGCCCCTTCATTTTGTTTCCAGCCGCTCCCCAAATATAGTGTTGAGTAAAATCTTCTTTTGTGGCTTTACCCGTTCTGTTTAGGGAAGGTCTGAACAAGTCTCTCGCCTGACAGTATACTTGTGCACAACGCGGTCGACGACGGAAGTAGCATGAGCCAGATGAGTTTCGGTGACGCCGAGTACGCGGGCAAGCGCAAGCGAACGCGACGCGAGGTATTTCTGGCGGAGATGGAACAGGTAGTGCCGTGGTTGGCGCTGGAATCGCTGATCGAGCCGGTGTATCCGAAGGCGGGACGGGGCCGGCATCCATATGCGTTGCAGACGATGCTGCGCATACACCTGATGCAGAACTGGTTCGGGTTCAGCGATCCGGCGATGGAAGAGGCGCTGTACGAGATCGCGCCGGTACGCCAGTTTGCGCGGCTGTCGCTGACGCGGGCGATCCCGGACGAGACGACGATGCTGCATTTCCGACACTTGCTGGGAGAGCACGATCTGGCGCCGAAGATCTTGCAGCGGGTGAACGCGCACCTGTGCGATCACGGCTTGCTGCTCAAGCGCGGCAGCATGGTGGATGCGACGATCATCGCGGCGCCGAGTTCGACGAAGAATGCGGACGGTGCACGCGACCCAGATATGCATCAGACGAAGAAGGGCAACCAGTACTACTTCGGGATGAAGGCACACATCGGCGTGGATGTGGAGTCGGGCCTAGTGCATACGGTAACGACGACCGCCGCGAATGTGGCGGACGTGACCCAGATTGAAGCGCTGCTGCACGGCCAGGAGCGCAGCGTGCACGCCGATGCGGGTTACACGGGAGCGGCCAAGCGGGTCAAGCGCAAGCGAATACACTGGCATATCGCCGCCAAGCGTGGCGCGATCAAGGCGATGAAGCGCAGCCGGCTCAAGCGGGCGATCGAGGAACTGGAAACTCTGAAGGCGCGCATTCGCGCGCGCGTGGAGCATCCGTTTCGTGTGGTGAAGCGGCAGTTCGGCTACGTCAAGGTGCGCTTCCGTGGCTTGGCCAAGAACCACGCGCAGATCCTCACGCTGTTCGCGTTGTCGAATCTGTGGATGGCGCGAAAGCGGCTGTTGGCGATGACAGGATCATTGCGTCCGCAGTTCGCCAATGGCGCGGGATAGCGAGGGAAATCGGCAGAGAACCCGTGTTTCTACGACTGATTGATCGAAAAAACCGCAGTCGCATCCGTTGAACGCATCAAACCGCGCATCGGATGTGGACTTGTTCAGACCTTCCTTAGATCGGCAACAGGAGGTGTAATCGCAGTTGGACCGCTGTTGTAGCGCAAGCTGACTAAGGCATCAAATTGATTTTGTGTCACTTGCACACTTAGATCTCTCCTTACAGCCCATACCATTTCTGACGAAGACGTAGAGAAGAGCTGGTCTGCTTGCTCCTTTGTGATCGGAGGGTGGTCTTTTTCGACCTGTTTTCCCCAACCAATGGTCCAATCGCCGTGCGGAGGATTCGCATCGTATACTTCCAAGCGAACTCCATGGGGTGCCTCGTACCCTTTGATAAAATCCGCACCTTGTGGGCTTAGAGTCATTCCTTCATTCGGATCGACTGGATGAGGCACGCCAACCCCTTCTAGTGCTAATGCTTCCTCGCAATTATTTATGCAATGCGTTGAAGTCGGCCTAAGCGACAAACCGGTCGATTGCACTCCGTTGGATGAGGCATTCGGATTTCCTGCGACCGTGGAATCCACATTCTGTGTATTCTGGCCGCCAGGCCCTTTTGCACCCTGACTTACGGATCCACTACTAACGCTAGTAATAACGGCACTCGTCAACTGGTTGCCGTTGAGCGTTCCGGTGAACGTCGTTGTTGTCGTCTTGCCTGTCGATGGGTCGGTCGTGGTTTCGTGCCCGCTGACGGTCGAGTTACCAGCCGCTGTCGATACACCGCAGATATGCGATCCGGTTGCCGCCGTACAGCTGTCGATAACCGCTTCGTACCCGGTTGGATCAGTTCCGCTCAGCGGATTGTTCCCGATGTAGGAGTACGGATTCAGGCTCTGGCTGTTGGCCGGATTACCGATGATCGGATCGACATTAAGGAAGCGGCCATCTTTGCAACTCGACGCGCCGATTCGTAACCGCAGGCGTTTTGCCCTAGTGCAGTCTGGGTTTGCGGCACGCACACCCCCTACGCGGCCCCGGTGAGCGCGTAAAAATTCCCGACGTGCGTTTTTGAGCCTGAGCGCGTGCATGCCGGCGAAGCATAACCGAGCTGCGGGAAGATTTTTCCTCAGTTGCTCGCTGTCGCTTTCTGGAGCATTTGCTACCGCGATCCCTATCCTGCACTCCCTCCAGCACTCCCTCCAGACCCGGCTTTTTGCTGCGCGTGCACGATGCATGCGTGGGTGCCCGCATGGACGCGGCCGACGCGATCGAGCGAGCGACTAAGGGGAAGGATTGGGCCGGATCGGCAGCGTGTCGCGACGTGTATACAAGTATAACTTGCCGGGTGCGCGGATTTGCACGCAGTGTCCACCAACTAGGTCTGTCGGATCAGCGGCTTGCGCGATCGATTGAGACGCGCACGCGCACGCCGCGAAGAAGCCTTTTTCGTAAACCGCAATAAAATCAACAGCATCGACCAAGAACGATATGTGCGTATGGTGCATAGTCGATTTGGCCGACACGAACGGCGCCCTTTTTTTAAGCTGGAACGCGCGGGTTGGGACGACCCGAAGGCGTCCTTCGACCGCTTTGCGAAGCAAAGCGAGAACGCATGCGGATCGCACATTAAACGCATGCAGACCGTACGTTAAACGCACCTAGATCGCACGTTAAACGCATGCAGATCGTAGGGTGTTCGTTGGGTAAACATTGGCTGATCGTTTGGCAAAGTGTCGCCTCTGCTTTAACCCCCTTCCAAGCCGAACCGCTCGCGTGCACTCCACAGATTTGCGGCGTAGCAGCAGCGGTAAAATTTCCAACGTTGGAAGTTTTCGAGCAAGGCAAGGACGCCGCGCAGACGCGCAGCGTGCAGGAGCTGGTACTCGCCGCGCCCCGCGCGGCACTTCGGGGTGCGCCGGCGGCGCACGTGCGGCCATTTTGCATAACGTCGTGTTCTGCGGCGCGTAGCGCGAACGCCTGGCTGTCGGTCGCCATCAGCCACGGGCTCTTGCGGGTTCCGTGGCGACCGACAGCCAGGCGCGCAGAACGGCGCGTTATGTAACATGGCCGACGAGTGAGCGCAGGCGAACGGGCAAGCTGTCGCTGTGGGCTATCGCGAGGCAGGAGCCGAGCGTGCCGAACGAAGCTGATGACTTCAACGAAGGCGGCCACGGATGGCCGGTGGTAGCCGGCGCGGCGCTTGCGCGGGTGAAGCGAAGCGGCTGAACGCCGCGCAGCGTAAGCCGCATTGCAAGCGTCCGTGACGGCGGTGGGATGACGACACGCTCCGCTCTCCTGTCCGATTGCCGCAACCCCGCAGCGGTCGGCTTGAACGCGCAGCGTTAAGCCGCCGCATCGTCCACGTCCTGCTCGGCGTCGAGTGAAGCGAACAACGCCGCCGCATCCGCCACAGTCGTCGCCATCCGCGTCGCTTTCGCCGGATGCGTGCGCTCGTATACCTCGCGCAGTTTCGCCATCGATACGTGCGTGTACACCGTCGTCGTGTTCAAGCTGCTGTGCCCGAGCATCAACTGGATGTGATGGATGTCTGCGCCGTTGTTGAGCATTTCCGTTGCCATCGCGTGCCGGAACAGGTGACATGCGCCGGGCTTGGTCACGCCGACTTGCTGGAAGTAGCTGCGCACGATCATGCCCAGCGTGGTGTTGGTCATCGGCGCGCCGCGATAGCTCAGGAACAGCGTGCGCTCGTTCGCATCGATCAGAAGTTTTGGACGCAGATCAGAAGTATACTTTTCGATCCAGCCGCAGGCGCGCTCGCCGATCGGCACCACGCGATCCTTGCGGCCCTTGCCCTCGTTGACGCGCAGCGTACCGTTCTGCGTGTCCACGTCATACACCGTAAGCTGCGCGCACTCGAAGCTGCGGATACCGGTCGCGTACAGCGTTTCGATGATCGCCCGATCGCGTAATCCCAACTCGCCGGCGTCTGCCGTCGCGGCGAGGATGCGCTCGATTTCGTCCACGGTCAGCGCTTCGCGCGGCAGGTGACGCGGTGTCTTCGGCAAGTCCAGCTCCGTCGCCGGGTTTGCCGCGATCCAACGCTGCCGCGTGAGCCAGCCGAAGAACACCGTCAGCGTGGACAAGTACAGGTGCTGCGTGCGCAGGCTCAACGGCTGCCCCAGGCCGACCTTGCGCCCGTTCTTCGTCGTGCTTTCCGGGAAGCGGTAGTAGTACAGATGGCGCTGATACCGCTCGATCACGCTGCGCGTCACCTGATCCGGCGACTCGATGCCGCGCTCCGCGCACCAGACGATAAACTCCTTCAAGCAACGCCGCCGCATCGTAATCGTCGAGCGCGCCAAGGCTTTCACGGCGAGCGCTTCGAGCCAGCGTGCCAGCGCGTGTTCGAGCGGGGTCATACGCTTGCGACCGCGCTGCCGTTACGACGCGTCGCGCGGTGTGGTTCAAGAAGCGGTGTTTCAAGAGCAACCGCAGCGACTAAGGAAGAAGCCGCGTCCGCACTCGCGTTGCGAGGCATTCTCTTGCCCTGCAAGCGAGGTGCAACCGGGGTGTTTTCGGGGTGCAAGCGGGGTGCAAGCTTGGCCTTTTCCCCCTGCAAGCTTTGATCTGAGCCCTGCAAGCTTGGCGAGCGCAACGCCTCCACATCGAGCAGTCCGACGAACTGCGCCGCACTCGCGTCCACCTCGCCATCGAACGCCAGTTCGTACTCAAAGCGCGAGCCGTAACCGCCGCGATGCGCCAGCACGTATTCCAGCGCAATCAGACGATCCAGGTGCACGCGCAAGGCCGTGTCGGTCAGCGCGCATGCACTGCGCGCATCCGCTCGCGTAAAGCGCACATCGGCCCGTGCGAGCGCACCCGCGCGCATGCGCTCGCGCACCCAGCCGTCGAGCACGCCGAGCAGGCGCCGTGTCTGCGGCGGCAACTCGTCCAGCGAGCGGCCAAGCACCTCGCCAGACAGACGATTGGCCAGTGCGATATCGTCCCGCGTCGCTTCGATGTACTCGACGATCTTGCCAGCGTGCTCGATCGTTTTCGTTTCGCGCTGGTGCTGGTGCAGCAGCGCGATCGCATCGATCAGCGTCAGGTACTTCGCATGGTCGCGGCGCAGCCGCGTGGATTCCGAGCGGAACGTCAGCGACTCCGCGTACGGATTCACGACCGCTAACGGCCGCAGCAGCGTCTGCGCGGCGCGGTGCACACGGCGTACCGCCTCGCCGTGTTGTAAGGCGAGCAAGCCGGCCAAGGTGCGCGCCGTGCGCTGGCGCTGGTGGATCGCTTGGGTCTGTTCTCTGGATTCGTTGATCGTCAGCACGAGGGAGCGATTCAGCAACTCTTCGTCGATGTCGATCGCCGTCGTCGTCAGGAACAACATCACCGGCCCCTCGACGCGGTACTCCTGCGTCACCAGTTGCCCCGTCGTCGGGTCTTTGCCGGTCGACGCGATCGTGAGTTCGCCTTGCGATTGCAGCAGCTTCAACGCATAGGCCGCTTGGCGCACACCTTCTTCCTCGG
>VBNZ01000022.1:0-1563 GCA_005877675.1 Gammaproteobacteria bacterium | reverse complement strand
CCTGCTCGCCGAGATACAACAGGCTCTGCCCCGTCATCGCCGAGTAGGGCACGCGTTCGCTTTCGGGCATCAGCGACAACAGTGCGTCCATCACCGTCGATTTGCCCGCCGCCGACGTGCTCTGGATCAGGATCGCCAGCGGCTTATCCAGCTTGCGCGACACGCACGCCAGATACCCGACCAACGCCGTGCTGTCCTCGCCGACCACGCCGATCGCGGACACGTCGGCGACGATGCGGTTTATCAGGTCGGGATCGCGCAGCAGCGCAAGGGCTTCGGCGGTGTCGCTCTCGGACAGCGCTGGCACGACGGCGGCCTTCGGCGTCGTAGCCGCTTTGATTTTGGCGTCTTGCAGGGTTTCGAGCTTGAGCAGGAGCTGGCCCAGGTCGCGCTGGATCACGCTTTCCTCGACGCCCAACTCCAAGTGCGCCTGCTTGACGAACACTGCCCGCACCTTGGCCTGATACAGGTCGAACGTATCGACGTGCATCCCGCGTTCGTTCGATGCCAGCACGTTGACCTTGAGTACGTCGAAGGCGAGATTCTTCTCCAAGCCCCGGATGCGATAGCGCCGCTCGCCGAAGCTCAGCACGATATCGTGCTCGCGTACCTCGGCTGGGATGTCCTGCGCCGGCCGCGGCGCCGGCGAACACGGCTCGGGCAGATCGGCCACCGCAGAAGTGGCAGCTAAGGGAAGAACCGCTGCGGCCGGCGCCGGTTCGGCGATTGGCAATGCCGCATTGTCCACTTTAATACTTTGTACACTTAGCGGCGGCGCAACACCGCTGCCGATATATTCCGCCTGACGCAACGCCAGGCCCAGGGATTTCGGGGCGGGGCCGAGTTTCAACGCGTATTCGTTCGCGTCCATGCCTTTCGGGAACAACACCCGATACGGCGCGATGCCGTGCTGTTCCAACACCGGCGCGAGCTTGGCCGCCGCCGCATCGCCCGCCTCGTCGCGGTCGTAGGCGATCAGCACGCGCTGCGTGCCGTTCTCGATCAGCGCGGCCAGCAGCTCATCGGTGAAGCCACCGACACCGAACGCGCTCGTGATGTGCCGATACCCCGCGCACCAGAACGTCAACGCGTCAATCAGCGCTTCGCACAGGATCACTTCCTCGCAACCGGCGATGCCGGCGAGATTGAACACGCCGCGATGCGGGCCGGGCAGGTACAGGTGCTTCGCCGTGCCGGGGCGCAGCTGGTGATCCGGCGTGACCTTGCGGCCGTACACCTCCATGATCGTGCCCGCCGCATCGAACACGGGCACGACCAGCGAGCCGTTGAAGTGCTCGCGGCCGTTCTCGCGATACACGCCGATGCGCTGCAGACGCGTGCGGATGTCGGCGCCCGCCACGCGGTTCTTCTGCGGCAGGCGCAAGCCGAGCGTGCGATTGGCGTAGCCGAGCCGGAACGTCGCCACGAGGTCAGGGTGCGTCAGGCCACGCGCGTGCAGGTACGCCTGCGCTTCCGCAGTCGATTGCAAGGTCTCGTGGTAGTAGTCGATCACCCGCGGATTCTGATCAATTCGGTACAGCAGTCTGACCCAAGCCGGTACGG
>VBNZ01000147.1:48359-48833 GCA_005877675.1 Gammaproteobacteria bacterium | reverse complement strand
CGCTGCTAGATGCGCTCGCGGCGGCGCGGCTGGCACACGTGAGCAATGCGCGTCCGCCGGTCGCCGGCGTCGATGCGTTGCTGGATTTCGAACCGTAAGCGCCAGCGATGACCGGGCCTGCGAACACCACCGCGCAAACCGCTGCGTCGCCCTGGCGTCATCTGCCCAACGCGATCACGCTGACGCGCATCGCGCTGGTCGTGCCGCTGATCGCCACGATTGTGCGTGAAAACTTCAACGCTGCGCTGATCCTGGTCATGATCGCCGGCGCAAGCGATGCGCTCGACGGCCTGCTGGCCAAGCGCTGCGGCTGGCAGAGCTGGCTCGGCGGCGTGCTCGATCCGATCGCGGACAAAACCCTGCTCGTCGCCTGCTTCGTCTCGTTGTATTTTGCTGGCGTGATACCGGCGTGGCTGATGGGCCTCGCGCTCGCGCGCGACGCGGTGATACTTGCAGGTGCAATGACTTATCACT
>VBNZ01000147.1:46906-48288 GCA_005877675.1 Gammaproteobacteria bacterium | reverse complement strand
GTTCACGTTGCCGGCGCTGTTGGTGCAGGGCCTGATGTGGCTGACCGCGGCTGTGACCGTGGTCAGCGGCGTGCAATACGTGTTCGTGTGGTCGCACAAGGCGCGCGAAGTCTGGGCGCAGAGGACGCAGCGATGAACGAGACCACGCATTTGCGCTGGCAATTGCTCGCGCTTGCGGTGCTCGTCGCCACCGTGCTGTATTTGCTTGCGCCGGTGCTGACGCCATTCGCGGTTGCGGGCATGTTCGCCTACCTGTTCGATCCGCCGACCAATCGCCTGGTGCGCTTGGGCCTGTCGCGCAATCTTGCCGTGTGCGTCGTGTTTGCACTGCTGGCCTTGCTGCTGGTCTTCGTGCTCGTATTGCTGCTGCCGTACCTGTCGCGCCAGACCGCGACCTTCATCCGCCAGCTGCCGACATGGTTCGCCTGGGTGCAGAGCGTGGCCGTACCGTGGCTCAATCAGCGCTTCGGCATCGGGCTGGAAATGCCCGACACGCAGAGCCTGGTCGCTGTGTTGCAGGACCATTGGAAAGAGGCCGGCGGCTTCGCGACGACGCTCGTCGCGGGGGTGTCGAAGTCCGGCCTTGCGTTGATTTCCTGGATCACGCGTCTGGTCATCGTGCCGGTCGCGTTTTTCTATCTGCTGCGCGATTGGCGCCTCCTGATCGAGCGCATCCACGAATTGCTGCCGCGTTCGATCGAGCCGGTCGCCTCGCGCCTCGCACGCGAGTCCGACGAGACGCTTGGCGCCTTCGTGCGCGGTCAGCTGCTCGTGATGATCGCGCTCGGTACGATTTATGCGATCGGATTGTCGGCGGTCGGAATCGATGTCGGCCCGCTGATCGGTGTGATCGCCGGGCTGATCAGCTTCGTGCCGTATCTGGGCAGCATCGTCGGTATAGGCATGGGCCTCATCGCCGCGCTCGTGCAATACGGCGACTGGCTGCATATTGCGCTCGTCGTCGGTGTGTTCGTGACCGGGCAGTTGCTCGAAGGCTACGTGCTGGTGCCGCGCCTGGTCGGCGAGCGTATCGGCCTGCATCCGCTTGCGGTCATTTTCGCCGTGCTTGCGGGCGGTGAACTATTCGGCTTTCTCGGCGTGCTGCTCGCGTTGCCGGCGGCGTCGGTACTCGTGGTGGTGTTGCGCTACGCGCACGAGCGCTATCGCGCCAGCTCGCTCTACGCGACGCACGCGCATGGGCTTGATCCGGATCACGTTCCGCCGCCGCAGATCATCGTGCCCGAATCCTTTGCGAACGATTCGGTCGCTGCCAACGAAACCACGCCTACGCCCCGCGGCGACGCATGAAGCCCGATCAATTGCCGCTTGCGATGCGCTGGCCGGCGCAACAGCGCTTCGACAGTTATTACCCCGGCGAGAAC
>VBNZ01000147.1:46386-46871 GCA_005877675.1 Gammaproteobacteria bacterium | reverse complement strand
CTTCATCAGCGGCGCCGCGGCGAGCGACAAGACGCATCTGCTGATCGCCGCGTGCGCGCAGGCGGGCACGCACGCGCGCGGCGCGCAATATCTTTCGCTGCGCAATTTGCGCCAGCGCTCCGGCGACGCGGTGCGTGCGCTCGGCGGCAGCGAGCTGCTCGCCCTCGACGACGTCGATGCGATCGCCGGCGACCGCGATGCCGAACACGCCTTGTTCGATCTGTACAATCGCTGCTTCGTTGAAAAATCCACCATGTTGTTCGCGGCCACGCGGCCACCGGCACAACTTGGCATGGTGCTGCCCGATCTCGTCTCGCGCCTGTCGAGTTGCGCGCAGGCGAAGTTGAAACCGCTCGATGACGTGCAGCGCCGAGAAGTACTGCGTGAGCGTGCCGCCGCACGAGGTATCGAACTCGACGCCGCCGCACTCGACTGGCTGTTCGCCCGTGTTGAACGCGATCTGTCCAGCCTGACGGCGTTGCTCG
>VBNZ01000147.1:34419-46291 GCA_005877675.1 Gammaproteobacteria bacterium | reverse complement strand
GAAACTTGCCTGCTGCAGCTTACGTTCGATATCGCTATTTGACTGCATGGTTCGGGCGCTAAGGCCTCTCTGCGCCCGAACCATGCAGTCAAATAGCGATATCGAACGTAAGCTGCAGCAGGCAAGTTTCGCGGCAAGGACTACGGCTATCACTGCGAGCTTGGTGGGCACCCAGTGCCGCAGTCGGAGATTCTACTCTGCAACGATCACGTAACCTGCCAGCTATCGCTGTCAGACCTGCTGGGTCACACTGGCCGTATATGGGATTGCGTTCTCGACTGGTCGGCCGGCCAGCCATGGGCGGAGGCGATTCACAAACGCAAGGAAGTCATGTACTTGTCCTACGCTAGGTGGAAGAGCATCGACTATCTGCTCCATCTGCCACCACCGCCGTGAGCCTGGTAGCGCACGCTACTTGGCGGACACGTTTGCTACCGCTCCGCGCCTCTGACCAGATACCCACCTGACTTTTCATCCAGCTTCAGCTCGAGTAGCTTGCGCGCCTTGGCTTCCTCGAGCAGCGCGTTGAAGGATTTGAAGCCGTAGTAGCTTTCGTTGAATCCGGGGTTGCGCCGCTTCAGCGCCTGCTTGACCATCGAGCCCCAGATTTTCTCGTCCTCGCCGCGTTCGGCGATCAAGGCTTCGACGGTTTCCAGCACCAAATCGAGCGCTTGCCGTTTCCTGGTTGCATCGGTCTTGGGTGCCAGCGGCGCAGGCTTGGCCGGCCTTCCCGCAGCCGGCTTTTCTTCGGCCTGCTTTTTCCCAACATCCTTTTCTTCGGCTTTCTTCTTCAGCGCCGGCCGGGCTTTTTGCGCGCGCACCAAATCGTCGTAGTAGATGAACTCATCGCAATTGGCGATCAGCAGTTGCGAGGTGGAGCTTTTCACGCCGACGCCGATCACGGTCTTGTTGTTCTCGCGCAGCTTGCTGACCAATGGCGAGAAATCCGAATCGCCGCTGATGATGACAAAGGTGTCCACGTGCGCCTTGGTGTAGCACAGGTCGAGCGCATCGACGACCATGCGGATATCGGCCGAGTTCTTGCCGGACTGACTGACATGCGGCACCTCGATCAGCTCGAACGAGGCGTAGTGCATGGCGGCGCGGAAATCCTTGTAGCGCTCCCAGTCGCAGTAGGCTTTCTTGACGACGATGCTACCTTTGAGCAGCAGCCGTTCGAGCACCTTGTTGATATCGAACTGCGCGTATTTGGCCTCGCGCACGCCGAGCGCGACGTTTTCAAAATCGCAGAACAGCGCGAGGTTGCGGATTTCAGGTTGCAGGGCCATGTTCAAGTCTCCGTGCGACATGCGGCTCAGGGCCGCGCCGTATACATGATCGCGCGAGTGTACGCTCAGAGCTGGTACGTTATTTCAGCCGCCCTCCTGACGGCAAGAATAGACCGGCACGTTATTTCAGCCGTCCTCCTGACGGCAAGAATAGACCGGCACGTTATTTCAGCCGCCCTCCTGACGGCAAGAATAGACCGGCATCCCTGCCGGGGTATCAACAGGAGCAAATAAAAAAACGGGTGAGCCTTGCGGCCCACCCGTTGCGTGTATTTCTGCCGTCTTTCTGACGGCGAAGTGAGACCGGCATCCGTGCCGGACTTTTCAACAGAGCAAACTTACTGTGACTTCAGGCTTACATCGTCGAGCACGAACGAGGTCTGATACGAGGCATCCTCGACGCCCTTGAAGTACACCTTCACGGTCTGGCCTTTGTACGCGCTGACATCGAAGCTCTTCTGCGCGTAGCCGGTGTTGTGATCGAGGTTCGAGTACGTCGCGAGCGTGGTCAACACCGTGCCCGAGCTGTTCTGCAATTGCACGGTCAGTGTGTCGTACTTCGTCGTCGTGGTCGTCTCCGCGGTGTCGACATGCAGCCAGAACGAGAACGTCGCGCTGGTCGCGGTCGACGGGATAGTCACGTTCTGACTCACCGTGTCGGTGGTCGCCGCGCCGTAGCCGTCAAGCCAAGCGAAGCCGGAACCGCCATGCGCACTCTCGCCGGTGCAGCCGGTTGCGCAGATCACGCCGGTCGATGCGGTCCAGCTCGCGGTCGATTCGAAGCCGCCGTTGACGATCAGCTCGGTCGGTGTGACCGTGTTGCTGACGCTGAACGCGACGGTCGAACTCGTGCCGACATTGCCGGCCGCGTCGTAGGCTTTCGCGACGAGGTTGTGGCTGCCGTTAGCGAGCGTGGTCGAATTGACCGTGGTCGAGTACGGCGAAGTCGTGTCGGTCGCGTTGAGCGTGCCGTCGATATAGAACTCGACCTTGCTTACGCCAACATTGTCGCTCGCGCTGGCCGACAGCGTGATCGTGCCGCTGGTGCCCGATTCCGACGCGCTGACGGTCGGCGGTGTCGTGTCCGGCGTCGTGTTGCTGACCGAGAACGCGACCGTCGTGCTGGTGCCGACATTGCCCGCCGCGTCGTAGGCCTTCGCGACGAGGTTATGGCTGCCGTTGGCGAGTGTCGTCGAATCGACCGTCGTCGAATACGGCGAAGTCGTGTCGGTCGCGTTGAGCGT
The DNA here is from genome assembly GCA_005877675.1 of Gammaproteobacteria bacterium. Lineage (GTDB taxonomy): Bacteria > Pseudomonadota > Gammaproteobacteria > Xanthomonadales > Rhodanobacteraceae > Rudaea. The sequence continues at coordinate 43,758 of VBNZ01000147.1, read as the reverse complement.
TCCGTCGATGTAGAACTCGACCTTGCTCACGCCAACATTGTCGCTCGCGCTGGCCGACAGCGTGATCGTGCCGCTGGTACCCGACTCCGACGCGCTCACGGTCGGCGGCGTGGTGTCGCCACCGCCAGTACCTTGATTGACCCATACCGGCGCGGAGAACAGCAAGCCGCCATCGTTCTGCGTCACCTTGGCGTAGTAGAAGTGCAGACCGTTGGTCGGAGTAAGCGTGGTGACCGAGGTGGTCGAGGCGACCGTCACCGTACCATTGCTGCCAGGCACGCCCTCCATGAGTTGCACCTGCGAGGCGCTCTTGCCCGCACCCGGCGCGTAGTTCACGGTCAGCGTGAGCGAACCGGAGTTGTTGAACTGGTCGCCCATGATGTGGCCGCCACTGGTCGACAGGATCAGCTGCGAGGTCTTGTCGTAGGTCGCGTAGACGTGACGTGCCTTGAGCGCGTCGATGAAGCTCTGCGTCGACAAGGCGGTGCCGTTCGGAATCAGCACGCCGGTGCGGTTGGTGTAGCTTGCGCCCCACTGCGCGCAGTGGTTGTCCTGATCGGTCGAGAACGCGACGTGGTAGCCGGCTTCGAGGAACTTGTTGCACGCCGCCTCGTAGCTGGTGTGCGTCGTTTCGGCTTCGGTCGTGCTGGTCGAGAACGCGGAGGAGTTCATCACCTCGCACAGCACCATAGCCTGGTCGCCGTCGGCGGTGTAGGCGAGATCGACGCCGCCGACCGTGAATTGCGCGCTCGTTGCCGGATGATTGAACTGGCCGATCCAGCCGTTAGCTTTCATCAGCGTATACATCGCGCCGTAGTCGCTCTTGGCGGTGAACACGTCGCCGATCAGCTGGTTCGAGCTGTTGTATTCCCATTCGAGCAACGACGGCGTGTTGAAGATGTTCATGTGGCCGCCGTTGGTGATCACGCCCCACTCCAGGCCGTACACCCCGAGGAAGCCCGGATGCGCGCTGTTGAAACTGGTCGCCGCGCTCAGACCGGACTGAAACAGGTTATGCGCGGTGGTCGGACTGGCCGAAGTATTCGTGCCGGTCGAGCCGTCGTACATGTGGTTGTGCTCTGAGGTCATCAGGATATCGAGACCTTCGTTGAGCGCATATTGATACGCTTCGGCCGGACCGCCGACGCCCGACTGCGGATTCTGCGCGCCGGTGCAGGTGCTGACCGGGCCGCCGCCGTCGCTATGGTTGGTTTGACTGTGCAGATTGCCCAGATACACGGTGTAGGGCAGCCCGCCTGTGGCGCCGACGGACATCGCGTTGGCACGCAGATGTGCGCCCGTACGCAGCGGCGCGAACGCCGGCATCGACGGCGGTGTCATCGTGCCGACCTGGATGTCGAAGGTTTGCTCGACTGCTTCGTTCGCGTTGTTGCGTAGCGCGCTATCGACACGCTGCGCAAGCGTGCCGTAACCGAGACGCTCGGAGTAATTGTCGAGCGCGTAGGCCTGCATGCGTGCTTTATAGAAGCCATAGGGCACGGGGCCGTTCTGCGGATCGAACTCGGACCAGTTGATCTGTGCGGCGCCGAGACCCTCGGCAAGTTTCGACTCGCCATGCCAGGTGCGCACGGCAGCGCCGGCGTTGTCGAGCACATCGACACGCCACACGATCATCGTGCCGTCGTTCGCGCCAGGGAAGCGGAACTGCAGGCCGAAGTCGCGCGCGTGATCGGCGTTGGCGAGGTAAGGGGCGGAGAGGCTCGCGTCGAATTCGAAGTGATCTTCAAGATCGATCTGCGGCTTGGCGGCGCTGGCCAGCGAAGCGGCAGTGGCGAGAGCGAGTGCAACGGCGAGCGATAAACTGCTGTGACGAACTGCGTACATCGGCATACGAACAGTCTCCCAAGGTTAAGGAACGGCGATTACTGATTTGTGAATTGCTACTCGAATTTTTGCGGTGAACGAAAACAGGCAACCCAAGTCCTCGTTCGCACGAGAACTGCGGTTACCCTGAGTTAATCAGTTGCGCGTTACAGCGCAACGACAATCGATGCGGCGCTGCGACACGCCGATATGCGGAGAAATACCTGCGGCGCGGACTAGATCGTTCTAAAAAATGCGGCGGCCAAGCAACGTCGTGCGGCATTTTTCATCGTATGAGTTCGCTTATGCGCGCGTTTGCGCCAGCCGGGCATCGAGCTCGGCGAGCCGCTGCGGCGTGCCGACGTCCGTCCAAAACCCGCGAAAGTGCGCGCCGGAGACGTCGCCGTGCGCCATTGCCGCGCGCAGGATCGGTACGGTGCTGAAGACGCCGGGGGTGTGCGTGACTACGAGTTCCGGGCGATAGGTGCCGACGCCGGCGAAGGTCAGCCGCGGCGTCGGTTCGTCGTGCAGCAAGCCGTCGCGCAGCACGAAATCGCCGTTGGGATGCTGCGGCGGATTGTCGACCATCAGCAGATGCGCAAGCCCGACGGGCTCCCGCGGCAAAGTAGAAAAATCCACATTGCAAAAAGTATCCGCGTTGACGGCAATGAACGGCGCGTCGCCGAGCAGCGGCAGCGCGCGCAGCATGCCGCCACCGGTTTCGAGCGGCTGCGGGCCCTCGTAGGAGTACTGGATGCGCACACCCCAGCGCGTGCCGTCGCCGAGCGCTGCCGGAAATTGTTCGGCCAGGTGCGAGGTATTGATAACGACCTCGCGCACGCCAGCACGCGCGAGCGCTTCGAGGTGATATTCGATCAGGCGCTTGCCGCCGATGCTGAGCAGCGGCTTCGGCGTCGTGTCGGTCAGCGGGCGCATGCGCTCACCTCGCCCGGCGGCGAAGATCAGCGCATGGCGGATCATGCTCATTTGCGTGTGGTCACGCCGAGGCGAGCTCGACGGACGGCTGCGTGATATCGCGTGCGCCGACCGCGCTTTCGATTAACGCGGCGAGCGCGGCGAACTCCGGATAGCGGCGCGCGACGCTCAGCACATAGTCGAGCACCAGCGGCAGGTCGGCGAGGTAGCCGGCTTTGCCGTCGCGATAGTTCAGGCGGCAGAAGATGCCGAGCACCTTGAGATGACGCTGCAGGCCGGCCAGATCGAACCAGCGCTGGAACGTCGGCGCATCCGCATCGCATATCCGCGCGGCGACGAGGCGCTGGCGATGCGCTTCGACCCAGGCATCGACGCGCGCCGCCGGCCATGCGATATAACAATCGCGCAGCAACGAGGCGAGGTCGTAAGCAAGCGGCCCGCGCATCGCGCCCTGAAAGTCTATGATTCCTGGATTGTTGTGTTTCACGCGCATCAGGTTGCGGCTGTGGAAGTCGCGATGCATGAATCCCTGTGGCTGCGTGCGCAACTCGCGCATCAGCAGACTGAACGCCGCTTCGACCACGTCCCAGTCATCGCAGCTCAGTGCGTACTGCAGATGCCGTTCGAGAAACCAGGTCGGCATCAGCTCAAGTTCGGTGCGCATGAAAGCATCGTCGAAGCGCGGCAGATCGCCCGCATCGACGCGCGCAAGCGTAAGCAGTGCCTCGCAGGCATCGGCGTACAACGCATCGACGCGCGTCGTGTCAGCGCTTATCTCTTTGAGCTCATCGAGGTACAGACGCGCGCCGAGGTCTTCCATCAGCACGAAACCTTGCGCGTAATCGACCGCGTGTACGTGCGGCGTATACAGTCCTGCGCGTTGCAGGCGTTGACTGAGCATAAGCCATGGCCGAATGTCTTCCTTGTCCGGCGGCGCGTCCATCACGATGCGCGCGATCTTGCCGTCGTCGACGCGCCAATAGCTGCGGAAGCTCGCGTCGGCCGAGGCAGGCGCGTAGCTGACGTCGCCCGTACTGTGCGCGGCAATAAAGCGTTGCAGTGCGGCGGATCGCTCGTTGTCTATTTTCATCGCGAGGCAGTCTAACGGCAGCCGCCTGGCGATGGAATAGATGCTCCGGCGTGCCGAAGATAGGGGCGCAAGATGCAGCAAATGTGGAGAAATGCGCATTCGTTGCAAAGGCGCGAACGATCGTCAAAAACCTCTTGATTAAAGCCCGCGCGGCCGGCACCATGACGCCGCCAAGCGTCAGCGCGCTGTTGGGGAAGCCGCTCACCGTGTCGAATCGTTCGCCTCGTTTTCCTGATCGTTTGCTGCAGCATCGCGCCGCTTTCGCGTGCGTGGCGCTCGCCGCTGTATGCCTCGCGTGCGCGCCACGCGTGCATGCGAGTGACGACGACGAGGCGGAGCTGCTGGCCGTGCTCAAGCAGGAAACAGAGCTTGCGACGAAGACGCGCATGAACAGCGACTTCGTGCCCGGCATCGTCGCGATCCTGGAGGGCGATCGCTTGCGCGCGCTCGGCGCGCGCACGGTGTGGGACGCGCTGCCCTACGTGCCGGGCGTGCTCGCGGTACGCGATCGCACCGGCACGCCGAGCGTGGACGTGCGCGGCGTGCCATTCCCGTTCAACTCGGGCAGTATCCAGATTCTGCTCAACGGCAGTCCGATCTGGCGCGAATCCGCCGGCCTGAACGGTTCGGTGCTGTACATGCCGATGGCGCAGGTCGAGCGCATCGAATTCATTCGCGGACCGGGCTCGGTTCTGTACGGCGATTACGCCTTCATGGGCCTGGTCAATATCGTGACGCGCAAGCAGGGCAACGAAGTCGCCGCTGGCGTGGATTCGCACGGCGCGCGCGATGCGAGCATGCTGTACTCCGGCAAGGTCGCTGGCTGGGAAACCTCGGTCAATCTCGCCGGGCAGACCAGCGACGATGCGATTCTGCCGATTGGCGGCAGCGCCGACGACAAGCGTTTCTCTGGCGTGGCGACGGCGAAATACGGCGGCCTTACGCTGCAGGCGCAAACCTTCGACCGCCACGTATACAATTTCGCCAAAAGCGGGGTCAGTCCAGCGCGCAGCGAGACCAACTGGTCGGGCGAGGCGCGTTACGCAGCGGAGCTCATGCCCGGGCTCTCCGGTGAATTGCGCGCGCAGTACCTGTACAACAACGTCACCACCAGCGCGAACGGTTTCAAAGGTGACGAAATCCTCAGTGGCGCCGATCTGCGTTGGACCGGCTGGACGCGCCAGACCTGGCTGTTCGGCGCGGCCTATTCGGACGCGAACATCGATCGTGCGATGTTTCTGCCGCCGCCGCCGCCGGGGGGCGGGGCGCCGCAACCGGTGACGACTACCGACAAGCATCGCAGCGTCGCGAGTCTCTATGCGCAGGATCAGGTCGAACTCACAGATGCGCTGCGCGGCACGCTCGGCGCGCGCTACGACAACAATAGCGAGGTCGGCGACCGCGTCACGCCGCGCGCTGCGCTGGTGTGGCAGCCGGGCGAGCATCACGTGTTCAAGTTGCAGTATGCCGAGGGCTTTCGCGCGCCGACCTTCTTCGAGCTGTACTCGGGCCCGCAACGCAACCCGCTGGATTTCGAGGTCAACCGCACCGAGGAATTCAACTACGTATACCAGCGCCCGCAGCTGACCCTGCGCGCGACACTGTTCCGCACGCGTTTACCGAACATGGTGTTCGTCGATCTCGCGCACCGCCGTTTCGGCAATGTCGCAAACGCCAAGGCCGACGGCGCCGAATTCGAACTGAGTCAGCAGATCGGCAGCGAACTGCGCATCGACGCGAATCTCACGTATGTCAACGCGCACGATAACCGCGATTTGCCGCTCCTCGCCGAGGAACAGGTTGCGGAAGTGCCGCACTGGATGGGCAATGTCGGGCTGCTATGGAATCCGACGCGCGACTGGGTCGCGGGTGCGCACTGGAATCACGTCGGCAATCGTAGCGGCGCAAGTCCCGAGCGTGGCAATTACGATCTTGTCGATCTGAGCCTCACGCGTCGCGCGTTGCTGCTGCGCGCGCTCGACCTGGAACTCGGCGTCAGCAATCTATTCGACAAGCGCGTCGTGCAGCTCGATCCCGGCCCGTTCGGTGACCTCAAGCTGCCGTATCAGAGCCGCATCTATTGGACGCGGCTGGCATACCACTGGTGATGAAACTCAGTCCGCGGTAATTACTTGCGTCGGCGCCTCGGCCGAGGCGCGATGCACACAGCGGTTGCGGCCTTCGCGCTTGGCACGGTACAGCAGCTGATCGGCGGCATCGAGCAGTTCGCGCGGCGACATCGTCGCTGCCGGCACCACTTCGATCGCACCCGCGCTGACGCTGACCCACGCGCTCGCGCCCGAGCAGGCGTGCGGAATTTTCAGTTCGTTCACCGCATGCAGCAGGCGTGACAATTCGTTCTGCGCCATGCCTCCCGGCAGTAGCAGAATTCGCGATCGAGCACGCCGGCGATGCGCTTCAGGCAGTCATCGCCCGCGCCATGGCCGTAGTGATCGTTGAACTGCTTGAAATGATCTACATCGACCAGTACGAGCAGCAGCGGCAGTTGCGCGCGCAGCGCGTGATTCCAGCGGCGATCGAGCGCCTCGTCGAAGTGGCGGCGGTTGGCGATGCCGGTCAGCTCGTCGATCAGCGCGCGGCGTTCGAGTTGATCGCGCTGGCGCTTCAATTCGATGTGCGTGCGCACGCGCGCGCGCACGAGCGGTGCGCTCACCGGTTTGGTGATGTAGTCGACCGCGCCGGCGTCGAAACCCTGCTCCTCGTCGGCGACTTCGCCCATGCTCGTGACGAAGATCACCGGTACCGGTGCGGTCGCGGATTCGGCCTTGAGCGCGCGCAGCACCGCGAAGCCGTCCATGCCCGGCATGACGACATCGAGCAGGATCAGGTCGAACGCGATGCTCCCCGCGAGTTCGAGCGCGCGCGTGCCGTCGGTCGCAAAGCGCAGGTCGTAGCAGGCGCCGAGTGCTTCGGCGAGGCTGTGCACATTGGCCGGCTCGTCGTCGACGATCAGCACGCGTTGGCGCGGCACGGCAGCGTTCATCGCGCGACTCCGTTCGCAAGTTCGCGTTCGAGGCGCGCGAGCAAGGTGCTTGCGCGCGCGTAATCGAGACGCACGATCGCCGCGCGCAACTCATCGGTCGCGGCCTCGCATCCCTGCGCCTGCAGTTCGCGCACGAGCACGCTGCAGGCCTCATCCGCAGCGAGGCTGTTGCCGGTGAGTTCACCGCGCAGGCGCTCGATCGCCTCGGTGATGGTTGCGGGCAGGTGTGCTGCGCTTGCCATGTTCGGCATGCTCGGCGCCGGTGTGCGCGCCGGCGCGGGACTCGCACTGTGCGGTAGCGGCGCCGCGAGCAGCTCGACCATGCCCGCAGCGAGTTCGTCGAGATCGCCGTGATCGGCCGCACCGCCCATGTGCGCGGCGTGTTCGATGCGCCCTGCGCTTGCCGCGATGCGCTGCGCCGACAGCGTCGCCGCGGCGCCTTTGATCGTGTGCGCGAGCGCAGCGGCGCCGGCGTAGTCGCGCGCAGAGAACAGTTTGCGCAAGCGTGTGGCTGCGTCGGCATTGCGCGCGCGGAAATCGGCGATCAGGCGCCATAGCAGATCGTGCTTGCCGTTGACGCGTGCGAGCGCGCTCGCAACATCGACGCCGGGCACGACGGCGAGCGTCGCGCTTGGCGCAGGCGTCGCCGCATATGCAGCTGGCTGCGTCTGCGCGACATGCGGCAGCCAGCGCGCAAGCACGCGCACGAGTTCGGCTTCCTCGATCGGCTTGGTCAGGTAATCGTCCATGCCCGCGTCGAGGAAGCGCTGGCGGTCGCCGCTCATCGCATGCGCGGTCAGCGCGATTATCGGCACGTCGCGTGTACGCGGGTCGCTGCGCAGGCGCCGCGTTGTTTCGACGCCGTCCAGATAGGGCATCTGGATATCCATCAGGATCGCATCGTAGCGCTGCGCCTGCACGAGCTGCAGTGCCTCGATACCGTCACCTGCGCTCGCGACTTCGAGGCCGAGCGTGCCGAGCAGCTGTTGCGCGACCAGGCGGTTGACCTCGTTGTCTTCCACCAGCAGCACCTGTGAACCAGGCAGAAAGCGCACGTCGCCCTGCATGCTGGATCCGGCGTGCGTCATGCGCGCGCCGCGCGCGCGGCCGAGCGCTTCCATCGCTGCATCGAACAGGGTCGATGGACTCACCGGCTTGTGCAGAAATACATTGACGCCGCTTTCCTCCGCCTCGTGCATCAGTGCATCGTCGCCGTAGGCCGTAACCATGACGATCGCCGGATCGCCGAGGTGGCGGCGGCGTATTTCGCGCACCGCTTCGATGCCGTTGATACCGGCGAGCTTCCAGTCGATCACGACGAGGTTGAACGGGGGATCGGTCGCGGTCATGCGCGCGAGTGCGCCTTCGGCCGAGTCGGCGAGCGTGACCTCGAAGCGCAGCGATTCGAGCATGCTGCCGAACACGTCGCGCGTGGTCGCGTTGTCGTCGACGACGAGCGCGCTCAGGCCGTCGAGCGGCTGCTTCGCGCTGCCGCGCGCGGACGCGCTCTGCGCACTGCCGAAACGCGCATGGAAAGAAAATTCGCTGCCATGCCCGGGTTCGCTGCGGCCTTCGATCGTGCCTCCCATGAGTTCGACCAGACGCCGGCAGATCGCAAGGCCCAGGCCCGTGCCGCCGTGCTTGCGCGTGCTCGATTCGTCGACCTGCGTGAACGGCTGGAACAGCCGCGCCATTTGCGCCGGCGCGATGCCGATGCCGGTGTCGCGCACGGCGAAGCGCAGCTGGACTTCGCGCCGGTCGAGCACGGCATGCGAAGCGTCGGCCGTGCCGACTTCGACCAGCACCTCGCCGCGCTCGGTGAACTTGATCGCGTTGGTGACGAGATTGACCAGCACCTGCTGCAGGCGTACCGGATCGCCGACCAGCACTTGCGGCACGTCGGGCGCGATCGAGTACAGCAATTCCAGGCGCTTTTCGCGCGCTCGCTCGCCGACCACGGCGGAAAGATCGGTGAATACCTGATCGAGCGAAAACTCGACCGACTGCATCGTGAGCTTGCCGGCTTCGATGCGCGACAGATCGAGTATGTCGTTGATGATGCCGAGCAGCAGCCGCGCCGAGGTACGCAGCTGTGCCAGCAGGCCGCGTTGGCGCGGATCGAGCGCGGTCTTGTCGAGCAGCGTCGCCATGCCGATCACCGCGTTCATCGGCGTGCGGATTTCATGACTCATATTGGCGAGAAACTGACTCTTGGCGGTGTTTGCGGTTTCGGCCTGTTCCTTGGCCACTTCGAGTTCGCGGCGGAATTGCTGCTCGTGTTCGACCAGGGCCTGCTCGGCCAGACGGCTGCGTTCGCGCTGGCGTTCGAGCGAGCCGAGCAGCGAGACGAGCGAACCCCATAGCAGCGTGAGCACGAGCGCAACAAACGCCCCCTGCAGATAGAGTTGCCTGCGCACATCGCGGCTGAACGCGGTGTAGGAGGCCGCGTCGACCGCAAAATGCGCGATGCCGATCAGTTCGGCGC
>VBNZ01000147.1:31468-34338 GCA_005877675.1 Gammaproteobacteria bacterium | reverse complement strand
CGTGCCGAGCGCGTCGTAGTCGAGTTCGAGTCCGATGCCGGCGAAGAACGGCGTGCGCGTCTGCGCATCGCGCAGCAGCAGCAACTGATCGAGCACATTGCGCAGGCGCTGTTCGCGCTCGGCGCCGCTCGAATGCGACAGCGCATCGGCAATGACAGCGGCTTGCGACTGGGCGAGTACCTGCGCGTGCTGCGCGGCCTCGCGTTGCAGGCGCGGTTCGAGCAGGCGCGTCCAGTACAGCGCGAGCGCGCTCTCGAAGATCAACGCGAGCAGCGCGAACGCGATCGTGACGAGGGCCGGAATGCGCCGCATCACGGATACACCTTGGCAACTTTCAGGTAGAACGGCTTGATCTCGACACCGGCCGCCTGCAGCGCCGGCAGGTTCAAGTACGGCTGCACCTTGGCCTCGACCGCGATGCCGGCGGCGACACCACGTTCGACGTGTCCCTCGAACGGCGAATACAGCACGATATGCGCGGCGTTGCTCCACGCGATCAGCTTGGCGAGATCGGCATCGCTCGGTATACCGGCGAGAAAAATACCGGCGGGTTTCGGCGATCCGTCGAGGGCAGCGACATTCGCGATGCGCTCGATCTTCACCGGCAGGTCGCGAATGCCGCTCTTGCCGGACTCGCCGCTCGCCGCGATCAGCAGGCTCACGTCGCTCGCGGTCGCGTTCTCGCCGCCGAGTACCACGACATGCAGTGCGCCGTCCGCGCCGGCCTGCGCTTCAAGCGCGGTCTCCGCCGCGAGCAGCGAGCGGAACAGGCGCGCGCCCGCGCGTACACGGCGGTCGTCGACATCGTCGGCCAGCGCATTGCTGCTGCCGAGCGCGGCAAGCGTGACCAGACTCAGCAATGCGAGCGCAAGCGGACGCCAGCGCCCGCGTGGCCGGCGTTTGTTCTTGAGGCGCTGGTGAACAAAACTGCGCATTGCGAAGCGGTCGCCGCCCCTTTCCGGCGTGGAGTTGCCAAACTTATTGCGACGCACCAATCATGCGTGCGCCGCACAAGCATAATCGGGTTGAATCGTGCAGAGAGTAAGGATTTCCCGGCGCGATGGCTTGGCCTGTCCGGCGCAGCCCGTTAGGCTTGTAGCAGTATTTGTACCCTCGCACATGAATTCCAACGCACCCACTCTCACCTTGTTGATCGTCGAAGACGACCCGACCCAGGCAACCCTGCTTGCGGAAACGCTCGCCGACGAAGGCTTCGCAACCGAGGTGCTCGGCGACGGCGACGCGGCTGTCGCGCGTGTGCGTGCGCAAACGCCCGCGGCAGTGCTACTTGATCTGACTTTACCGGGCAAGGACGGTTTCAGCGTGTGCCGCGAGATTCGCGCGTTCTCGACCGTGCCGCTGATCATGATCACCGCGCGCGTGGAGGAAATCGATCGCTTGCTCGGGCTCGAAGTCGGTGCCGACGATTACATCTGCAAGCCGTTCCAGCCGCGCGAAGTCGCCGCGCGCGTACGTGCGCTGCTGCGCCGGGCCAATGACTGGCGCGCGCCGCCGGCAGCCGACGGCGGCCCGCTGCATTTCGACGACGAGGCGCTCCAAGCGCGCTGGAAAGGCACGCGTCTGGATCTGACCGCGGTCGAATACCGATTGCTGAAAACACTCGGCGAGCGTCGCGGCCGCGTGCTCTCGCGCGCGCAGTTGCTCGATGCGATCTACGTCGACTATCGCGTCGTCAGCGACCGCACCGTCGACAGCCACGTCAAGAATCTGCGCCGCAAAATCGCCGAGGCTTGCGCCGGCGCCAATCCGATCGAGTCGGTGTATGGCGTGGGTTACCGCTATCTCGGCGATGGCTGACTTGCGTCAAAAGGAATGATCGAAACCGACTTCTCCCTGCACGCCGACCTGATACGCCGAGACGCGCCGCTCGAAGAAATTCGTCAGCTCCTGCACGTCCTGCAATTCCATGAACGGGAATGGATTGCTGCTGCCGTACAGCGGCGTCAGGCCGAGCATGACCAGGCGCTGGTCCGCGACGTATTCGAGATACTGACGCATCTCGTGCGCCGACAGGCCGACGACGCCGCCCGCGAGCACATCCTCGGCGAATTGCGCTTCGACCGCGACCGCCTCGTCCAGCATCGTGCGTACATCCTCGCTCCACTGCGCGTCGAACAGCTGGGGCTGCTCGCTGCGCACGCTGCGGATCACTTCGAACGCGAACGCCATATGCGCCGACTCGTCGCGAAACACCCAATTGGTGCCGGCGGCCAAGCCAGGCAGCAAACCGCGCGAGCGTAAAAAGTATACATAGGCGAACGCAGCGAAGAAGAACAGGCCCTCGATGCACGCCGCAAAGCAGGTCAGGTTGAGCAGGAACCGGCGTCGATCCGCATCGGACTCGATGCGTTGCAGACCTTGCACCGAATCGATCCAGCGCTGGCAGAAAGCCGCTTTGTGCCGGATCGACGCAATGTTCTCGACGGCGGCGAATGCCTGCGCGCGCCGCTCGGCCTGTGGGATGTAGTTGTCGAGCAGCGTGAGATAAAACTGCACGTGCAGCGCTTCCTCGTACAGCTGGCGCGACAGATACATGCGCGCCTCGGGCGCATTGATGTGGCGGTACAGGTTCAGCACGAGATTGTTAGCGACGATCGAGTCACCGGTCGCAAAGAACGCCACGAGGCGTTCGATCAGATGGCGGTCTGCCGAAGTCATGCGCTGGTTCAAATGACCGAGATCGATCTGGAAATCGATCTCCTCGACCGTCCAGGTGTTCTTGATCGCGGCGCGGTACATCTCGTAGAACTGCGGATAGCGCATCGGCCGCAGCGTCAGATCGAAGCCGGGGTCGAGCAGGTGTGATTGGGGGGTGGTCATTCGGATTCCTTTGAGCTTTTGCCGTTTTT
>VBNZ01000147.1:20331-31440 GCA_005877675.1 Gammaproteobacteria bacterium | reverse complement strand
CATGCGACAGCGAAGAACACTGGATTCCCGCCAGAAGCGCGCGGGAATGACGGGCAAAAGAATGCGTCTCAGGTACGTGTGCGAATCACTGGCATGCCTCGCACAGTTCCGGATTCTCAAGCGAGCAGATGACCGCCTCGGTGTCTGTCACCGGATTTTTCGCCGCGGCCTCCGCCGCGACCGTGGTTTTGGCGATGCGCGTCGCCGGGCGCGAGCGCAGGTAGTAGGTGGTCTTGAGACCCTTCTTCCACGCGTACATATACATGCTCGACAGCTGGCCGATGTTTGGATTTTCGATGAACAGATTGAGCGACTGGCTCTGGTCGATGAATGCGCCGCGCTCGGCCGCCATGTCGATCAGTGCGCGCATCGGCAGTTCCCACACCGTGCGATAGATCGATTTCAGTTGCGGCGGCAGCGCTGCGATCGATTGTACCGAGCCTTCGGCGAGCTTGATCGCGTCGCGGATTTCGCCGGTCCACAAGCCGAGCCGCTTGAGCTCCTCGACGAGGTAGCGATTGACCTGCAGGAAGTCGCCCGACAACGTTTCGCGTTTGAACAGATTCGACAGCTGCGGCTCGATGCACTCGTAGCAGCCGGCGATCGAGGCGATCGTGGCGGTCGGCGCGATCGCGATCAGCAGCGAATTGCGCAGGCCGTGCGCACGAATCTCATCGCGCAGCGCGTCCCAGCGCGCCGTGTCGCGCGGCGTCACGCGCCAGGCTTCGAATTGCAGTTCGCCGCGCGCGGCGCGGGTTTCGGCAAAGGCCGCATGCGCGCCGCGTTCGCGCGCGAGTTCGAGCGAGGTGCTCAATGCGGTGAAGTAGATTTCCTCGGAAATTCTTGCGGACAGCGCACGCGCCGCATCGCTGTCGAACGGCAGGCGCAGTTGGAAGAGCACATCCTGCAGGCCCATCAAGCCGAGGCCGACCGGGCGCCAGCGCAGGTTGGAAGCGCGCGCGGTCGCAATCGGATAGAAGTTGAGATCGATCACGCGATCGAGCTGGCGCACCGCGATCTGCACTGTGTGCGCAAGCCGCGCAAAATCGAACGTCTTGTCTCCGAGCCGGCCATCGGCGACATGGTGCGAGAGATTGATCGAGCCGAGATTGCACACCGCGGTCTCGGCGCCGCAGCTCACTTCGAGTATCTCGGTGCAGAGGTTCGAAAGGTGCACCGTGTTTTCCGGCAGCGCGGTCTGGTTGCAGCCGCGGTTCGACGCATCCTTGAACGTCATCCAGCCGTTGCCGGTCTGCGCGAGCGTGCGCATCATGCGCGCGTAAAGGTCGCGCGCCTTGAGCGTTTTCTTTGCCAGACCCTGCGCCTCGGCCTGCGCATAGGCTGCCTCGAACGCGCCGCCCCATAGGTCGGGCAATTGCGGCACGTCGCGCGGATCGAACAGCGACCACGCGCCGTCTTCATCCACGCGGCGCATGAACAAGTCGGGGACCCAATGCGCGAGATTGAGATGATGCGTGCGGCGTGCCTCGTCGCCGGTGTTGTCGCGCAACTCGAGGAACGCTTCGACGTCGGCATGCCAAGGCTCGAGATAAACGCAGGCCGCGCCCTTGCGCTTGCCGCCCTGATTGACCGCGGCGACGGAGGAATCGAGCGTCTTCAGCCAGGGCACGATGCCGTTGGAAAGGCCATTGGTCGAACGGATCAGCGAACCTTCCGCGCGCACGCGATGCCAGGCGACGCCGATGCCGCCGGAGAATTTCGACAACTGCGCGATGTCCTTGTACTTGTCGTAGATCGCCTCGAGCGAGTCGGCGGGCGAGTCGAGCAGGAAGCAGCTCGACAGCTGCTCGTGGCGCGTGCCGGCATTGAACAGCGTGGGCGAACTCGGCACGTAATCGAGCGCGGCGAACAAGCGGTACAACTCGATCGCCTCGCCCGGCGCCTCCGATAGCGCGCAGGCGATACGCATCCAGAACTGTTGCGGCGTCTCGATCACGTGCCGTCTCTGTGGATGCTTCAACAGATAACGGTCGTACAGCGTGCGCAGGCCGAAGTACTCGAAGGTCGCGTTCTGCGCAGCGTCGATCGCGTCGTTGAGCTTGCGCGCGTGCGTCTCGACGAAGTGCAGCACGCGCTCGTTGATCAGGCCGACGTCGAAGCCGAGGCGGATCGATTGCGAGAACGAATGCACGCCGAGCGCCTGCACTTCCTTGTCGATATAGCCCGATAGCAGCCGCGCGGCGACGCGCGAATACTCAGGTTCCTCCGCGATCAGCGAAGCTGCGGTGCGGATCGACAACTCATCGAGTTCGCGCGTGGTCGCACCGTCATACAGACCGGTGATCGTCTTGACCGCCACGCGCATCGCGTCGACATCGCGCAGACCCAGGCAGCAGCGCGCCACCGCGCGCACGATCTTGTTGAGATCGACCGCTTCGCTCGCGCCCGAACGCTTGGTCACGCGCATCGCGATCGGGCCTGCATGCGGCGGGGTCAGCGCGAAGTCCTGCTGTGCGGATGCCGCCATTGGCGCCGTCGCGGCGGGCGGGGTGATGGAAATGGTGGAATCTTCGGTCTGCGACACGTGCCTCTCCCATGAAGGGAGCGAGGCAGGCGGGAACGGAGCTGACGCCGCCACCCGCCGGCCTTCGCTCCCGCGAGCGAAATGCAGACCAGACGGATGGGGCGGGGCAGGATGAAACCGTCGCGTCACTGCCCGGCGCACCCTCCCACGAGGTTCTGCAAGCCAGACGTTCGCCGCGTCCACATAGGGCGAGGCAAACGATCGCGGGCCGGTATTCGGACTCCCGGGCACGAGACGCGTGGTCGACGTCTCATCTAGTGGATGCCGCTTCCCAGGCCGTAACCCAGTGCTATGGCATCGTTCGTTCCCAGTCACCGCTGCGGGGCAGCTCCGGATTCACACCGGATTCCCGATTAAGTTCTGCACAACCAGATGTTGTGTAGAACGCCTTTGATGGACACAAGATATGGCTATTGCGTGACGGTTGTCAATCTCGCATTGCAAACCGCAATCGGCGTACACGGAAGACGCTGCATGGGGTAAAATAGGACCGTATTGGTACTCATTAGGTTTCGCGACTAAAGCCATGCTCCGCGTCAGCAAATTGACCGATTACGCCACCGTGGTAATGACCGTGCTTGCCGACGGCGCCGCACGTGCGTTGGTGCTGAGCGCGCAAGAAGTCGCGACGCGCGCGCATCTTGAACTGCCGACCGTGTCGAAGCTGCTCAAGCAGCTCGCGCATGCGCAGCTGGTCGAATCGTTCCGCGGCGTCAACGGCGGTTATCGCCTCGCGCGCGCGGCCGAGCGCATCACGATCGCCGATATCGTCACCGCGATCGAAGGTCCGATCGGCATGACCGAGTGCAGCGCGCAGGTCGGCCTGTGCGATCACGAATCGCATTGCGGCGTGCGCGTGAACTGGCGTCGCATCAATCAGGCGATCGCCGGCGCACTCGAAGGCGTGACGCTGGCGGATATGTTACGGCCCGCTCCGAAAGCGCGCGGCACGATCCCGGTGCAGCTCGCAACTGCGTGAGACAACAAAGATGACTCGTGAAGTGATTTCCTCCGTGCTCGAAACCCCCGACGTCGTCGGCGACGCGATCAATCGCCGCTATACGGCCGGCTTTGTCACCGATATCGAAAGCGAAAGCCTGCCGCCGGGCTTGAGCGAGGACGTCGTGCGCGCGATTTCCGCGCGCAAGAGCGAGCCTGAGTGGATGACCGAGTGGCGTCTCAAGGCGTACCGGCACTGGCTCACGATGACGCCGCCGCACTGGGCCAAGCTTGCGATCGAGCCGATCGATTTTCAGGCGATCAGCTATTTCTCGCAACCGAAGAACCGGCCGAAGTCGCTGGCCGAAGTCGATCCGAAACTGCTCGAAACCTACGACAAGCTCGGCGTGCCGTTGCACGAGCGCGCGCGCCTCGCCGGCGTTGCTGTCGATGCGGTGTTCGACTCGGTTTCGGTCGGCACGACGTTCCGCAAGGAACTGGCCGAAGCGGGTGTGATCTTCTGCTCGATCTCCGAGGCGATCCGCGAACGTCCCGACCTCGTGCAGAAATATCTCGGCAGCGTCGTGCCGCAGGGCGACAACTATTTCGCCGCGCTCAACTCGGCTGTGTTCTCCGACGGCAGCTTCGTGTTCGTGCCGAAGGGCGTGCGCTGCCCGATGGAATTGAGCACCTATTTCCGCATCAACGCGCGCGACACCGGCCAGTTCGAGCGCACGCTGCTGATCGCCGAAGAAGGCGCGAGCGTGTCCTATCTCGAAGGCTGCACCGCGCCGATGCGCGACGAGAATCAGCTGCACGCGGCGGTGGTCGAACTGGTCGCGCTCGACGATGCGAATATCAAGTATTCGACCGTGCAGAACTGGTACCCGGGCGACGAGAACGGCGTCGGCGGCATTTACAACTTCGTGACCAAGCGCGGCGACTGCCGTGGCGCGCGCTCGAAGATTTCCTGGACGCAGGTCGAGACCGGCTCGGCGATCACCTGGAAATATCCGAGCTGCGTATTGCGCGGCGACGATTCCGTGGGCGAGTTCAATTCGGTCGCACTGACGCATCATCGCCAGCAGGCCGACACCGGCACCAAGATGATCCACATCGGCCGCAACACCAAGTCGAAGATCATCTCCAAGGGCATCAGCGCGGGGCGCGGGCAGAACACTTACCGCGGCCTGGTCAAGGTCGAGAAGGGTGCCGATGGCGCACGCAACTATACGCAGTGCGACAGCTTGCTGATCGGCAAGCTATGCGGAGCGCATACGTTCCCATACATCGAAGTGAAGAATCCTGGCGCGATCGTCGAACACGAGGCGACCACGTCGAAGATTTCCGACGATCAGTTGTTCTACTGCCGCTCGCGCGGAATCGGCGAGGAAGACGCCGTGTCGATGATCGTCGACGGCTTTTGCAAACAGGTGTTCCGCCAGCTGCCGATGGAGTTTGCGGTGGAGGCGAAGAAGTTGCTCGAAGTGAGTCTGGAAGGAGCGGTGGGCTAAATGCTGAAAATCGAAAATCTCCACGTCCGCGTCGCGGGCAAGGAAATCCTCAAAGGCCTCTCACTCGAGGTGAATGCGGGCGAGATGCACGCGATCATGGGGCCGAACGGCGCGGGCAAGTCGACGCTCGGCAATGTGCTCGCGGGTCGCGAGGGCTACGAGGTCACGCAGGGCTCCGTCGTCTACAACGGACAGAATCTGCTCGCACTCGAACCCGAGCAGCGCGCGGCCGAGGGCATGTTTCTCGCGTTCCAGTATCCGGTCGAGATTCCGGGCGTCAACAACACCTATTTCCTGCGCGCAGCGCTGAACGCGCAGCGCAAGCATCGCGGCGAGAGCGAACTCGATTCGATGCAGTTCCTCAAATTGGTGCGCGAGAAACTCGCGGTGCTGCATCTCAAGGATGAACTGCTGCATCGCGCCGTGAACGAAGGTTTCTCTGGTGGCGAGAAGAAGCGCAACGAGATTTTTCAGATGGCGCTGCTCGAACCTGCGCTCGCGATCCTCGATGAAACCGATTCGGGTCTCGACATCGACGCGCTCAAGATGGTCGCTGACGGCGTCAACGCGATGCGCAATCCGAAGCGCGCGTTTCTCGTGATCACGCACTACCAGCGCCTGCTCGACTACATCGTGCCCGATTTCGTGCACGTGCTTGCCGACGGACGCATCGTCGAGAGCGGCGACAAAGCGCTCGCGCTGCAGCTCGAGGCGCACGGCTATGCCTGGGTCGGCGAGCGCCACGTGCCTGGTCAGGTCGGCGCCGGAGCGGCGTGATGGCGGCTGCTGCGCAAGCACGTGATCTGCTGGAGGAGCTCGGCCGCGGCGACGCGCGCGCGCGCGAGGAATCCTGGCGCTACAGCAAGATGGCGTTGCGTGCGCTGTCGCAACAGGAATTCGTCGCCGCCTACACGCAAGCCGCTTTGCCGGATGCCCTGCGCGCCCGCTTCGATTGGCCGCAAACGCAGGGTCGCCGTGTCGTTTTCATCAACGGCGCGTTTTCGGAAGCGCACTCCGACGTCACGCAGGTCGGCGCTGCCGTCACCGTGGGCGAATCCGCCGGCAATACCTACTCGCTTCGCATTGACGGCGACATCGACCAGTCGCTGCACGTGGTCTACATCAGCGTGCCGAGCGCGCAGCCGAGCCGCTGGCAGGTGAACGTCGCCGTGGCGATGGTGAGCGGGCGCGCCAGCGTCGTAGAACAATTTCTTGGCGCCGACGGCATCGGCGTGCTCGGCTGCGTCAGCCGGCGCATCGATCTGGCCGACTCCACATCGCTCGATCTGGTCAGCTTGTGCGAGCTGCCAGAGTCGGCTTCGTTGTATCGCCTCGTCGATGTGCGTGCCGCGGCGAAGTCCGCGTTGCGTTCGACGCACGTCGTGCTGGGCGGCCGCCTGCAGCGCCTGGATATGCAGGTGGAGCTGGCGGGCGAGCAGGCGCATTTGGAATCGCGCGGCGTATTCGCGCTGCGTGGGCGCGAGCATGCCGACACGCAGCTTGATGTGCGCCACGTTGCGCGCGACACGACGTGCGATATCCTTTGGCGCGGCGTCGCTGATCAGCGCGCGCGTGGAATCTTTCATGGCGCGATCACGGTGGCGCAGGGTGCCGACGGCGCCGACGCGCAGCTATCGAACAAGAATCTGCTGCTGTCGCCATTGGCCGAGATCGACACGCAACCGGTGCTCGAAATCTACGCCGACGAGGTGAAAGCTGCGCATGGCGCCACCGTCGGCCAGATCGATGAGCGTGCGTTGTTCTACCTGCGTTCTCGCGGAATCGCTTGTGTCGATGCGAAGCGCTTGCTCGTCGGTGCATTCTGCGACGTCGCGCTCGATCGCATCGCGCAGCCATGGCTGCGCGAACATATTGCGGGCCTGCTTGCGCCGCGCGTCGGCGGGGAAAATTCATAAGTATCGAGCTGTCATTCCCGCGAAGACGGGAATCCAGCAACTTTTCCTTTCGTCTTATTCCATCAAGAGCCAAGACACTGGATTCCCGCTTTCGCGGGAATGACGAGCCAAAGAAATGAGCTTCGACGTCCAACAAATCCGCAAAGACTTCCCGCTGCTGTCGCGCACAGTTCACGGCAAGCCGCTGATCTATTTCGACAATGCCAACACGGCGCAGAAGCCGCGCAGGGTCATCGAAACGGTCGACGATTTCTATCGACGGCATAACGCAAATGTCTCGCGCGCCGTGCACACGCTCGGCGAGGAAGCGACCAGTGCCTACGAAGCGGTGCGCGACAAGCTGGCGCAGTTCATCAACGCCAAGTCGCGCGACGAGGTGATCTTCACCAGCGGCACGACGCAGGCGATCAACACGGTTGCTTACAGCTACGCGCTGCCGCGTTTGCAGCCGGGCGATGAGGTTCTGGTCACGACGATGGAGCATCACGCCAACATCGTGCCGTGGCAGCTCGTCGCCGCGCGCACGGGCGCGAAGGTCGTTCCCGCACCGATCACGCAGAGCGGCGAGCTGATCGTCGAGGAATTCATCAAGCGTCTGACGCCGAGAGTGAAGCTCGCCGGCGTTACGCACGTGTCCAATGTGCTCGGCACGATCAATCCCGTGCGCGAGCTGGCGAAAGCATGTCGAGCGCGTGGAATCCCGCTGCTGGTCGACGGCTCGCAGGCCGCGCCGCATCTGCCGATCGACGTGCAGGCGCTCGGTTGCGATTTCTACGCGATCACCGGGCACAAGCTGTTCGGGCCGACCGGCACGGGCGTGCTATGGGCGCGGCGCGAACTGCTCGATTCGATGCCGCCGTTCTTCGGTGGCGGCGAGATGATCCGCACGGTGAGCTTCGACGGCACCACGTTCGCCGATGTGCCGCATAAATTCGAAGCGGGCACGCCGAATATCGCAGGCTTTATCGGCCTCGGCGCGGCGATCGACTACGTCACCGAGCTGGGCCTCGATCGCATCGGCGCGGCCGAGCACGCGCTGCGTGACTATACGAACGCTGCGCTCAAATCGGTGCCGGGCCTGCGCCTGTTCGGCGAGGCCAAGGACAAGGCCGCCGTGTTCTCGTTTCTGATCGACGGCATACACGCGCACGACCTTGCGACCCTGCTCGACCACGAAGGCATCGCCGTGCGCTCGGGTCACCACTGCGCACATCCGCTGATGCAGTTCTACGGCGTGCCCGCGACTGCGCGCGCCTCGCTCGCGTTCTACAACACGCACGCAGAGGTCGATGCATTTATCGCCGCGATCGCGAAGGTGCGCAAGCTGTTGGCGTGAGGCCTTCCTTTACCGCAGTCATTCCCGCGGAAAGCGGGACTGTTAAGGCGGGATGCCGAAGCGAACATCTGCACGGCGGATGGCCCGAAGGGCACGCGACAGGAGTCGCGTGTAATCCAGTGCCTGTTCTTTTTCTATTGTGGTGCGCGAGCAAGGTCGCCTTCGCGGGAATGACGAGCTTAGAAGATGTCCGGGCGCGTCAAACCTTCAATATCAACTTGCCCATATTCTCCCCGCGGAACAGCTTGAGCAGCGTCTCGGGAAACGTGTCGAACCCCTCGACGATGTCCTCGCGCGACTTAAGCTTGCCCTGTGCGAGCCATATGCCCAGATCGCGTGCCGCTTCGCCATAGCGGCTGGCGTAGTCGAACACGACCATGCCCTGCATGCGTGCGCGGCAGACCAGCAACGCCAGATAGTTGGCCGGTCCTTTCACGCCCGAAGTGCTGTTGTATTGCGAGATTGCGCCGCAGATCACGACGCGCGCGTGCAGCGCGAGTTGGCTCAACGCGGCGTCGAGGATGTCGCCGCCGACATTGTCGAAGTACACATTGATGCCTTGTGGACAATGTTTCTTCAGCGCGTCTTTGACGTCGTCGTGCTTATAGTCGATCGCCGCATCAAAGCCGTAGTCGTCGAGCAGCATGCGGCACTTGTCCGCGCCGCCGGCAATGCCTACCACGCGGCAGCCCTTGATCTTGGCAATCTGGCCGACCAGGCTGCCGACCGCGCCCGCCGCCGCCGACACGACGACGCTATCGCCCGCCTGTGCCGCGCCGACATCGAGCAGGCCGAAGTACGCAGTCATGCCGGTCATGCCCAACGCACTCAAATATACAGGCAACGGCGCCAGCTTTGCGTCGGCGAGATGCGCGCCCTTGCCATTCGAGAGCGCGTATTCCTGCACGCCGAACACGCCGGCGACGTGGCTGCCGATCGGAAATTTTTCGTGTTTGGAGGCGACGACTTCGCCGGCCGCATACGCGCGCATCACCTCGCCGAGGCCGACCGGGGGCACGTACGATTTACCCTCGTTCATCCAGCCGCGCATTGCGGGGTCGAGCGAGATATACGCGTTGCGCACGACGAACTCGCCGTCGCCCGGTACCGGCACGGGGTCCTCGACGAGATTGAAATCGCTGCGTTTGGGCAGGCCGACCGGACGCGCGGCGAGGCGGAACTGACGGTTGATGGCAGACATGTTTATCTCCGGCGAATGATTGGCGTAGCTTACCCCGCCGTGCGCACGTTGGCGGCAGCGCGTTACACTTTGCGCATGACAGCAGCGGCGCCGTACCATCAACTCGTGCTCGAACACAGCCGCGCGCCGCGGCGCTTTGGCGCACTCGAACACGCGACGCATACGGCCGATGGCGCCAACCCCTTGTGCGGCGACGCGCTGCACGTGGATGTGCGCGTAACCGACGGTCGTATTGCCGATCTGCGCTTCCGCGGCGAGGCCTGCGCGCTGGTGCGCGCGAGCGCGTCGATGCTCGGCGAGCGTGCGATCGATCTCGACGCCGTCGCGCTTGCGCAGCTCGAAGCTGACTTCGCGCGCCTGGTCGCGGGCGCGCTCGCGCAGGAGGCTACGCTCGGCGACTTGAATGCTTTCGCTGCGCTCGCGCAATATCCGTCGCGGCGCAAATGCGCGCTGCTTCCGTTCGCGACCTTGCGTGCGGCGCTGGCCGGGCACGTCACCGCGACGACGGAATCGAAACCACCAGAATCGAGCTTGCAGGAAAAAACATGAGCGCCACGCTAGATCAACCCGCCGCCATCGCAATCCGTCACGCCGTTGTGGCCGACATAGCCGCGCTCGTTGCACTGGTCACTTCGGCCTATCGCGGCGACGCGAGCCGCAAGGGCTGGACCACCGAGGCCGACCTGCTCGACGGGCAGCGCATCGATCCTGAAGGTCTGCGCGACGTCATCGAAAAACACGGCAGCCGGGTGCTGATCTTCGAGCGTGCCGATGGCGGCGCAGCGCCGCGCATGCTCGCATGCTGCCATGTCGAAAAACAGGGCGAGCTTTGCTATTTCGGCATGTTCGCGGTCGATCCGACGCAGCAGGGCAGCGGCGTCGGCAAGGTCGCGATGAACGAGGCCGAGCGTGTCGCGCGTGCAGATGACCGTGATTTCCGTGCGCGACGAGCTGATTGCCTGGTATGAGCGTCGAGGTTATCGTCGCAGCGGCATCTACAAACCGTTTCCGTATGGGGATGAGCGGTTCGGCATTCCCAAGCGTGA
The DNA here is from genome assembly GCA_005877675.1 of Gammaproteobacteria bacterium. Taxonomy (GTDB): domain Bacteria; phylum Pseudomonadota; class Gammaproteobacteria; order Xanthomonadales; family Rhodanobacteraceae; genus Rudaea. Next base: position 20,943 of record VBNZ01000147.1, on the reverse strand, counting down.
CGACCTGCGTTTCGAGCTGCTGGTAAAAGTCCTTTGAGTGCAGCTCGCGCATCTTCTTTTTGTCGTTCCCGCGAAAGCGGGAACCCAGTGCCTTTGTTTTTTGATGTGAGTTTGAAAGACACTGGATTACACGCTACTCCTGTCGCGTGTGCTTTGGGTATTCGCTATGCGAATGTTCGCCCGGGCATCCTGCCTGCGCAGCCCCGCTTTCGCGGGAACGATGAGAACGGGAGGCGCGATGAGTGAATGGCTGCGTGTCTGCGCCCAATCCGAATTGCTGCCGGGCGAGTTCAAAGTCGTCTGGGATCGCGACGTCGCAATCGCAGTATTCAATATCGACGGTGAGCTGTATGCGGTCGAAGACATCTGCACGCACGACGGCGGCGAGCTCGCGGGCGGCGAGATCCATGGCTTCGAAGTCGAGTGCCCGCGTCACGGTGCGCGCTTCGACCTGCGCAGCGGCGCCGCAATGTGCCCGCCGGCGTACGAGCCGATCGCGAAATTTCCAGTAAAAGTGGAAAACGGCGCAATTTATACGCGCGACGACCGCTGAAGCATAGCGCAGATATGCGTGACGCTCACCAACGTTGCAACGAGCACCAGCGCAATCCC
>VBNZ01000147.1:0-20302 GCA_005877675.1 Gammaproteobacteria bacterium | reverse complement strand
GGTGCCGATCAGCCACGCCGTCGCCAGTGCGCACGCAAATCGAATCCGCTCCTTATGAGGATTTGCGCGTTATTCTAATATTCGTTAGAGTATTAGAATGAAAAAGAGGGCGCTAAAAGATCTGCTTTACGAACAGGTGGCCCGCATCGGTCGAGGGGTTTCCAGTCCGAAGCGGCTGGAAATGTTGGAGCTGCTCGCCCAGGGCGAGAAAACCGTCGAAAACCTCGCCGATGGGCTGTCGATCGACGTCAAGCTCGCCAGTGCGCATCTGAAAGCCCTGCGCGAGGCGCGTCTGGTCGAATCCACGCGCGATGGCAAGTTCATGGTTTATCGCCTCAGTGGTGCAGACGTGGCGCACCTGTGGGTGAGGCTGCACGAGGTGGCGCAGGCGCATCTGGTCGAACTGCGTCTGGCGCTGGACGAGATGTCTGCGCCGTCCACGGAACTCGTCGAGCTGGAACGCGACGCCTTGCTGAAGCAAGCGCGCCGCGGTGAAGTGATCGTGATCGACGTGCGTCCGCGCGCCGAGTACGACGCTGCGCATTTGCCGTACGCGCGCTCGATGCCGCTGGCCGAGCTCGAACGGCATCTCAAGGAAATGCCGCGGAACAAGCAGATCGTGGCGTATTGCCGTGGTCCGTTCTGTCTGTTTGCGGACGAGGCGGTGCACCTGCTCAAAGCGAAAGGCTATCGCGTGCGCAAGCTGCTCGATGGCGTCAGCGAGTGGCAAGCGGCAGGCATGCCATTGGTGACTTAGCGTGGCGGGCATGGCGCTCCGACTCGGCTTGCGCGAGAACGCCAGGCAGTTCGCGTGGCTGATGCTGGTCAATGCATTCGTCGGCGCGATGGTCGGTATGGAGCGCAGCATCCTGCCGGCGCTGGCCGAACGCGAATTTCTACTCATCGCGCAATCGGCAGTGCTGTCCTTCCTCATTGCATTCGGCATCGCCAAGGCGCTGACCAACTACTGCGCCGGCCGGCTCGCGGATCGGTTCGGGCGCAAGCGTGTTCTCGTTGCGGGCTGGCTGGTCGCGGCGCCGGTGCCGTTCTTGCTGATATGGGCGCCGAACTGGAACTGGGTGCTCGTGGCGAACGTACTGCTTGGCGCCAGCCAGGGGCTGACGTGGTTCACCACCGTCATCATGAAAATCGATCTGGTCGGGCCGCGACAGCGCGGCCTCGCGATGGGGCTCAACGAGTTCGCGGGCTACTTCGCCGTCGCGGCGAGCGCCTGGGCGACTGGCTGGATCGCGGCGCGCTATGGCCTGCGGCCCGCGCCGTTCTATCTCGGCGTGGCCTATGTCGGCATCGGCCTCATATTGTCCGTGTGCGCGGTACGCGAGACGCGTGGCTTCGTTGCGCACGAAAGGACGACGTCGAGGACGGTGGACACTCTCGAAAATCTCGCGCAGGGGCAGCTCTTTCGTCGCGTGAGCTTCACCGATCGCGACCTGTCGAGCGTGACCCAGGCAGGCCTGGTCAACAATCTCAACGATGGCATGGCGTGGGGTCTGTTCCCACTCGTGTTCGCCGCGGCCGGCGCGAATCTGGCGCAAGTCGGCGTGCTCGTGGCGATCTACCCCGCGGTTTGGGGACTCGCACAAATCGGCACCGGCGCGCTCTCCGATCGCATCGGGCGCAAAGACCTGATTATGTGGGGCATGTGGGTGCAAGCGGCGGGCATTGCCGTGACGGCGGCCGGGAACACGATGTCGGTTTTTGCCGCCGGCGCCGTGCTGCTGGGGCTGGGTACGGCCATGGTTTATCCGACCTTGCTGGCTGCGATCGCCGATGTCGCCCAGCCGGCCTGGCGCGCATCCGCGATGGGTGTCTATCGTCTGTGGCGGGACTTGGGCTATGCCATCGGCGCGTTGCTCGCAGGCATCGTGGCCGATCTGCTCGGTGCGCGCGCGGCGATCTATGTCGTCGCCGCGATCACGTTCGCCTCCGGTGTCGCCGTCGCCGTACGCATGCGCGAGACGCTCGGCAAATCACGATAAGCTAGTCCGCTGTCAGGACCCGGTAGGTATCGCGCCCGGCCGCCTTGGCCTCGTACAGCGCCATGTCGGCCAGCTGCGCCAGCGATTTCGCCGTCGGCGGCGTGCGGCAGAACCCTACGCCGATACTTGCGCTGAAGAATATTTCGACGCCATCGACCACGCAGGCGGGCCGCATCGCCGCGCAGAGTTTGCGTGCGATCGTTTCGGGTATTTCGGCCGAATCGATGTCTTCGATCAGCACCGCGAACTCATCGCCACCCAGACGCGCCGCGAGATCGGTCGCGCGCAGATTGTGCTGCAGGCGCGCGCCGAACTCGCACAGCAATGCGTCGCCCGCCGCATGGCCGTAACTGTCGTTGATGCGCTTGAAAAAATCGATATCGAGGCAGATCAGCGCAATCGGGCGGTGATGGCGATGGCATTTCGCCAGCGCGAGATCGAGACGCTCATTGAATTTGTTGCGGTTCGCAAGGCCGGTCAGGTTGTCGTGTTGCGCAAGGCGTGCGAGTTCCAGCTTGGCCGCCTGCAGTTCGCTGATGTCGTAGGTCATCGAGTAGAACCCGCGCACCGAGCCGTCGGTGGCGATGTCCGGAATGTAAGTCGCCTGACGGTAAATGGAGCGGCCGTTTACCTCGATACCGGCTTCGAAGGTGACGCGCTTGCCGCGCAGCGCGGCTTCGACGCGCGGGCGAATATTCTCGTAGAGTTCGGGAGCGAGGACTTCGGGGATGGTGCGGCCGAGTACTGCGGCGGGTTCAAGGCCGAAGGTCTCGCAGAAGGTGGCGTTGACAAAAGTATACTTCTGCTCGGCGTCGACCTGCGTCACCATCGCCGGCAGATTGTCGGTGATCGCGCGCAGGCGATGCTCGCTATCGCGCAGTTCGGCGGCGAAGTGGCCGCGTTCGGCGAGCACGACAACCACCGGCAGCGTGGTCAGGCAGGTGACTCCGATGAATATTTGCAGCAGCAGCGCGTATGGCTTTGCGGTCGCCGCGACGACCAGAGCCATAGGTCCGCTTCCGTGCAAGGTCAGGGCGACCGCAATGATCGCGACGATCGCGATGCCGACCGCCCAACCGGCGAAGCGATGGCGGAATACCGCGAGCAGCAGCGGTGGATAAACCATGAACAGCAGCGGATAGCGCGATTGCGAAAACACGAACACGGTTGTCGCAGCGACCAGCGCCATCGTGCGCGCGAATTTCAAGCGTCGCCCCGGGCGGCCGAACAGATTCGTGCCGAGGTCGCGCGCGATGCCGACTACAGTTGCGAAAATCACCATGCCGAGCGTGTGCGATGCGAACCACGCCACGTAAGTCGCGGTGAACGGTGCGGCGTCGAACAAGGTAGCAGTCGCCGCGACGAGAAACGCCGAAATCACCACGGCGATCAGCGTACTGCTCATCGCGATGCGCCCGACCAGCGACAGATTCGCCGGATCGCTCACGTTGCCGACGAGAAAACGCAGTGCGTAGACGACGATGCAGGCTTCAAGCGTGCTCGCAATGCCGCGGCACGCGACGATGAACCACGGATCGCCGTACAGCGCGCGCGCGGAAAGGTTGGCTGCGAACCCGGCAAAGATATAGATCGGCCAGAGCCGGTACGGCGAGGTCAGCAGGATACCGGCGAGCACGCCGCTCGCCGGCCAGATGATCGTGATACCGCTGGTAGGGCGGGTCAGATCGATCGCGAGCCAGGTCAGCAGCCCGACCACTACCCCGACAGCCAGCGCGCGCACTATGTCGCTGCTGGCAATCGCAAGTTCTTCACTCGCCCGAATACGCATGCGGTTTCGGATTGATTGATCCGTCCACACTTATGACCGCTTTTACCCACATTGACAATTGCGCCGCATCAACGTAACGTTAAGGCAAGTGAGAATCGTTCTCGTTTGCGATAACAATTAAACTCATGCACAACCCGTTCCGTTCGCCGTGCCTTGCGCGGCAAATTGTGGTTCTTCTTTGTCTAGCGTCCGCCGGTGTCCTGCACGCCGCGCCGGCGGATCCGGAACTCATCCGGCTCGGCGCGAAGATTTTTCGCGACACGTCTTTGTCCGCTTCGGGCAAGCAGGCCTGCGCGAGCTGCCACGATCCGGCGCATGCGCACGCGCAGGCGAACGATGCGGCGGTGCAGTCCGGCGGCGCGGCGCTCGCTGTGTCGGGGTTCCGCGCGACGCCGTCGCTGCGTTACCTCAACACGGCTTTGCCATTTTTTTTCGCCAAGGACGGCACCCCGACTGGAGGCCTCAATCGCGATGGCCGCGCTGCCGACCTGGTCGCGCAGGCGCAGCGTCCGTTTTTTGCCGCGCACGAGATGGCGAATGCCGATGCGGCGGCAGTGGTCGACAAGCTCGCGCGTGCGGACTACACGGAACAGTTCCGCGCGATTTTCGGCGCGGATATTTTCGCTGATGCCGAACTCGCGTTCTTCGCAGCGCGTTATGCGCTCGCCGCCTATCAGGGCAGCGCGCCGGAGTTTCGCCCGTTCTCGTCGAAATTCGATCTGTTTCTCGCACGCAAGACGGCGCTGAGCGCGCCGGAGCTGCGCGGCTTCGCGCTGTTCAATCGCGCTGATAAAGGCAATTGCGCGGCCTGTCATCCCTCGACGCCACGCGATGGCGCACCACCGCTGTTTACCGATTACAGCTACGACAATCTCGGCGTGCCGCGCAATTACGCGATCCCGGCGACTGCGGAAACGAGCTATTTCGATCTTGGCCTATGCGGACCCGATCGCACCGATCTCGCCGCGCGCACCGATCTGTGCGGCGCGTTCAAAGTGCCGACTCTGCGCAACGTCGCGTCGCGGCGCGTGTTCTTCCACAACGGGCGCTTCGATTCGCTAAGCGAGACGATCGAATTCTACGTGCAGCGCGATACGAATCCCGCGCGTTGGTATCCAGCCTCTACCGACGGCAGCGTGCGCAAATTCGACGATCTGCCGCCAGCGTACGCGCGCAACGTCAACACCAGCGAAGCACCGTACAACCGCCAGCAGGGCGGCTCGCCCGCATTGAGCGCCGCCGAGATCGACGATGTGATCGCTTTCCTGAGCACACTGACCGACGGCTACGACCCGGCGACCGGCACAGCCGACCCTGCGCGCGATGTGGCGCCGATCGCCGACTGAACATTTATCTTTGTATAGAAATGGAGATTTAATGATGCAACGCACCTCGTTGTCCCTGGCTACCTTGCTGTTCTGTGGCGCGCTCGCCGCGCCCGCGCATGCGGACGATGCCGCGCTGCGTGCCGAAGTCGAGGCGCTGCGCGCCGAAGTCGCCGCGCTCAAGGCGGAGGTGCATGGCATGCACCTACAGACTGCGTCGCCGGCGACTGCCGCAAATGCGACAGCAACAACGTCGGCACCGGTTGCAGCGACGAATTCCGCCGCGCCGACAAGCGGCGCACGCGACGTCGCCGCGTCGTCCTCATCCAACAATGCGAGCGGCGGCGCAGCGGGCTCGACTTCGTTCTGGGGCTATGGCGAGCTCAACTACAACCATCCGACCGCGCGCGCAGCGGATGCGCAAGCCGATCTGCGCCGTGCGGTGCTCGGCTTCAACCACGTGTTCGACGACGCGACACGCGTCTACGGCGAACTCGAATGGGAACACGCGATCGCCTCGGCAGACGACAAGGGTGAATCGGAAATCGAGCAACTGTATGTCGAGCACGCGCTCGGCGCGAACTACGGCGTACGCGCGGGACTGATGCTGGTGCCGCTGGGTTTGTTGAACGAGCATCACGAGCCGGTCAACTACTACGGTGTCGAGCGCAACTATGTCGAAACCGCGATCATTCCCTCGACCTGGCGCGAAGGCGGCGTGGCACTCTACGGCAATACCGAATCGGGACTCAGTTGGAATCTCGGCATCGGTACCGGGCCGAACCTCGGCAAGTGGGACGCGACCGCGAGCGAAGGGCGCGAATCGCCGCTCGGCTCGATTCATCAGGAACTGCAGCTCGCCAAGGCGCGCGATCCGTCGATCTACGCGGCAGCGAATTGGCAGGGCGTGCCGGGCCTGTTGCTCGGCGGCGGTGTGTTCACCGGCAAGATCGGTCAGGGTCAGACCGCGCCGCCGGTCGAGAAGTCGCGTTTGACGCTCGGCGAAGTGCATGCGCGCTGGCAGCCGGGGCCATTCGATCTCTCCGCGCTCTACGTGCGCGGAGAGATCAGCCATACGCAAGATGCGAACCTGACGTTTCTCGGCCAGCCAACGCCGGTACCAAAGGAATTCTGGGGCGGCTACGTGCAGGGTGCGTGGCGCGCCGTGCAATGGGGCGAGTCGACGCTCGCGCCGTTCCTGCGTTACGAGGCCTTCAACACCGCGTCGGCCTACGCCGCGCAGCCGCAAGGTCTCGGCGCCATGCCGCTGCCGACCGAGCGCGTGTGGACCGCGGGGCTCAACTATTTCCTCAATTCCAATGTCGTGTTCAAGTTCGATTACCAACACTTCAACAATGCTGACGAGGAACTGGGCTATGGCAAGCGCTTCAATCTGGGCGTCGGCTATCAGTTCTGACCCTTCTCTCGCTCACCGAACGGCTTTATCGTTGGGGTGAGTCGGAATTTCGCGCGGCATTGCCGCGCGCCGGGGGCGGTCGCATAAGGATGTGCGGACCGGAACTGGCGAGCGCAGGGATGCGCGAGGAGGGTTGGCGCGAGGGGACCGCCTTCAAATCTTTGTAAAATGCGCCCCCTCACCCAACCCTCTCCCCGGCGGGAACGCTGCCGCAGGAGAGGGCCTGAGTTGTACGGCTCCGCATCGAATGGTGAAATGAATGCAAGTGCGATGGCTGATTCCCTTAGGTGCTGCGGCGGCCGCGACCGCGCAGGTCGCGTACGCGACGCAGTATCTGAGCGTGGAACAGGCGCAGCGCGCGGCTTTCGCGGGTGCGAGTGAATTTCGTGCGCTGCCGCAGCTCGATGCTTCCATTGCCGCAGCGCTCACTGCGCCTGCGGGCTGGTCGCCGCGTATCTTCGAAGCACGCGCAGCGGACCAGGCACTCGGCTGGGTGATCGTCGATCAGGTGATTGGCAAGAGTGAGCTGATCACCTACGCGCTCGCGCTCGATACCGCCGGCAAGGTGATCTCGGTCGAAGTGCTCGAGTATCGCGAATCGCATGGCGGTGAAATTCGCATGCCGGCGTGGCGCAAGCAGTTCGTTGGCGAGATGCCGGCGGAGGCAAGTGCGCTCGGCGGCGAGATCAAGAATATTTCCGGCGCGACGCTGTCGTGCCGACATCTGACCGAGGGCGTGCAGCGTCTGCTCAAACTGTACGAACGCGCTTTAAAACCAGAATCCTCCCCCTCGCCGCGCGCGGCGGGGGAGAGGGCAGGGTAGGGGGCGCTCGTGAGCCTGATGCGGAAGCTCCCCCTCACCCCAACCGTCCCCCCCGCCCGTGTCGGTGGAGAGGGGGTAGTTCGTCGCGCACGCCCCTTGCTCGGCACCCTGGTCGAGATGCGTGTCGAAGGCTTGCGCGAACTGCAGGCGCTGGCGGCGATTGATGCGGCGTTCGCCGAAGTCGAGGTCGTGCATCGCCTGATGAGTTTTCACGAAACCGAAAGCGATCTCGCGCGCGTGCACCGCACGCGCGTGGGCGAGGCGGTCGCGCTCGACGCGCGCACGCTGGAAGTGCTGCGCTGCGCGCTGCAGATCGCCGAGCTCAGCAGCGGTGCGTTCGATCCGAGCATCGCTGCGCGCGCTGTCGCGAGCGGCGGGCTGCCCTGGCCGGACTCGCCGTTCGTGCCACAGGCACAGGCAAGCTGGCGCGATATCGAATTGCTCGACGCGCAGCACGTCCGCCTGCGTCGGCCGTTGTGGCTCGATCTCGGCGGCATCGCCAAAGGCTATGCGGTCGACCGCGCGATTGAAATTCTCATGCGGGCGGGCGCGACGCAGGCCTGCGTCAATGCGGGTGGCGATCTGCGCATCGCGGGGCCGCGCACGGACGCTGTGACCTTGCGCATCGCCCAATGCGATGCCGCGCATACGGTCGAGTTGCGCGATGGCGCAATCGCGACCAGCGCTTCGGCATCGTTGTTCGCGCGCGCGAATATGGTGGAGGCGTGCGATTGCCTTGGCGCCAGCGTCGCCGCGCCGCGCTGTATGCTTGCTGACGCGCTGACCAAGGTCGCACTGCTCGCGGATGCAGAAACTGCTGGCGCGACGCTGGCGCATTTCGATGCGCAGGCGGTGATCCACGCGCGCGATGGTTGGCGCGGACTGGCCCACGCAGCATGAGAGGACATCACGGCCATCGCGATGCGCACGGCGAGCGTGCGATGCCGCAACGCAATCTGCGCCTGCCGCCGAACTACCGGCGCCTGGCCTACGCCGCACTGATCGCAGTCTGGGCCACGGGCGCTCTGTGGCTGCTTTTGCATTATTTCGCTGCACGCCAGGGCGCGTTCGGCAGCGAGCCGCATCCGTTCGAGGCTTGGTCGCTGCGCCTGCACGGCCTCGCTGCGTTCGTCACGCTGTTTCTCGCCGGCCTGCTCTGGGGCGTGCATGTGCGGCCGGGCCTGTTCGGGCCGAGGCGACGTACCAGCGGCATCGTGCTGCTCGCGCTGCTTGGCTGGCTTGCGGCGACCGGTTATCTGCTCTATTACGCAAGCGACGATGGCATGCGCGATCTCGCGCGGCTTGCACACTGGTTGGTCGGCCTCGCCGCAGCGCTGCCATTCCTGGTGCATTCGCTGCGCGGGCGTGCCGAACGCAAGTCTGCGGAAGGCGATCGGCGCGATTGAAAGTGGGTCGAGCGCGCCAGCAGATCGCGCTCGAAGGGCCGGCAGGAACGGATTGGTTCGCGGTTCGTCAGCGCGGCGCGAATTTGATCAGCACCAGCTCGCCGCCGCCTTCGAGTATCGCATTGTCGGTGCTCGCATCGGGCTCCATCAGCAGCGATTCGCCGGCCGCGATCGCGGTGCTCGTTGCCTGATGTTTGAGCATCGCGCCCCCTGCGGCGAGATGGATAAACCAGGTCGTCAGCGGCGGAAACACCATCGTGCCGACCAGCGGCCGGTGCAGCACTTCGGCTTGCACGCGGTCGCGCCGCGCGATTACGTTGAAGTCGCGCACCGGTCCGTCGAGCAGCGTGCCGAAGGTTTTCCACTCGCCTGCGAACGCGACGAAATGTAGGCGGCGGTCGAGCAGCGCCGGCTGCGCGGCATCGAAATCCAGGCGCATGCCATTGCCTTCAAGCAGCGCGATATGCCTGTTGCAATGTGGAAAAGTGGAAAATGTGCCATCGCTCTGGATGTCGGCGATACTCACACGCCAGTCGAAGTCCGCGCTGGCGTCGCGCGGCGAGACGGCGAGTTCGGTGGTCCAGCCGCCGCCGTTTTTCCAGCGCTGACGGCGGTAGTCGGATTCGCGCAGATGCGTAACGCGCATAGTGTTAGCCGCAATCGACCGCGCTTTGCTCGAACTTCGGCGAGGCGATCAGCGTCTGCAACTGCGCGGTGGACGCAGTCAGGCTCTGCGCCCAGCTGTAGCCGACAATAGCCTGGCCGGTTGTCGCGTCGCGAAAGTCTTCCTCTTGCCCAGGCGCGAGCAGGTGGCGGTAATCGACCGTGATCTCGGTGCCGGGCGCGAGGTCGTCGAGCGCAAACACGAAGCCGAGATGCCACAGTCCACATGGCGAGAACGAGTGATTGATATAGCACTCGTCCGGCCACTCGGGCGAGACCGTGTAGCGATCCTCGAACCAGCGCACGGTCGCGGCGAGCAGGGCATGCGCATCCGGCAGCGCCTCGATTTCATTGAATTTGTATACTTTGCGGATGTCATCCGGTGCGGTGACAAGCCGCCCGCGCGCAACGGGTTCATCGAGAAACAAGCCCTTGCCGGCGCCGGGGATGCGCGAAGGCGCGATGTGATAGCGGGGGAGGATCATGCGGACAACAAAAAAAGTGAGGACGCGCGCAGTGTATCCGCGCGCGGTGGATCGACGCCATGAGAAGGCGAGGCGGTCGCCGCAGCTGCCCCCTTCAGCGCAATGACCTTCGACATGCATGCGCGCGCGGGCGCTTTGCTATTCTCCCTGTTCCGTCATACAGGCTGGTCGATGCCATGCGCCTATTCGCTTTGCTTCTCGGCCTCGCGGCGTTGCCGCTCGCCGCTGCCGACCTCAACGTTGCGCCGATCGCGTTCAAGCAGCGCACGCTTGCCAATGGTCTGCAGGTAATCCAGATCGAGGATCACACCTCGCCCACGGTGGCCGTACAGGTCTGGTATCACGTCGGCTCGAAGAACGATCCGGCCGGACGCAGCGGCTTTGCGCATTTGTTCGAGCACCTGATGTTCAAGAGCACGAAGAACCTCAAGGCCGAGCAGTTCGACCGCCTGACCGAAGACGTCGGCGGCCAGAACAACGCCACGACCAACGACGACTTCACCAATTATTTCGAGGCGGTACCGTCGAACCATCTCGAACGCCTGCTCTGGGCCGAGGCCGAGCGCATGGCGAACCTCAATGTGGACGAGGCGAATTTCAAATCCGAGCGCGCGGTGGTCGAAGAGGAATTGCGCCAGCGCGTGCTCGCCACGCCCTACGGCCGCCTGTTCAACGCCGTGCCGAAAGACGCCTATCTGGTGCATCCGTACAAGCGTCCGGGCATCGGCAGCATCGAGGAGCTCGATGCCGCCGCGCTGGCCGACGTGATTGCGTTTCATCGGACGTTTTACCGTCCCGACTTTGCCACGCTGATCGTCGCGGGCGATTTCATTCCGGGCGAACTCGACAAGTGGGTCGATGCCTACTTCGCGCCATTGCAGAAACCCGCGGCCGCGATTCCACAGGTCAAAGCGGTCGAGGCCGACTGGAGCAAGGATCGGCGCTACGAGGAACACGGCCCCAACGTGCCGCTGCCGGCGGTGGTCGTCGCATGGCTGGCGCCGCCGGCGAAGAACAAAGATTCGGTCGCGCTGGAAGTCGCCGCTGCGCTGCTGGCGAACGGCGAATCCTCGCGTCTGCACCAGGCACTGGTGTATCGCCAACAGATTGCGCAGTCGGCGAATTTTTCGAGCGGCGACAGCGTCGACAAGGGGCTGCTGTACGCGTTTGCGATCGTGGCGAGCGGGCACAAGCCCGAGGAAGTCGAGACGGCGCTGCTGGCGGAAATCAGCAACGCGGCAACGCAGCCGATCGCAGCGCCGGAGCTCGACAAGGTGAAAACCAAGCTCGTGACGCAAACGCTGAGCCGGCGTCAGACGGCCGAGGGCAAGGCCTTCGCGATCGGCACCTCGGTGCTGCTCAAGGGCGATGCGGACAGTGCGAATTCCGATCTGGATGCGCTGCAGAAAGTGACCGCGGCCGACGTGCAGCGCGTGTTGAAAAAATACGCGCTCGATGCGCATCGTGTGACGATCAACTACACGCAGCAGGCGGAAACGAAACCCGCCGCGGCCGCGGCCAAGGGAGCGACGCCATGATGCGTTTCAGAAAATCCGCGTGGAGTGAATTGCGCCCCTATGGTTTGCTCGTTGCGATGATGCTGGGCGTTTGCTCGGCAAGCGCATGGGCGGCATCGAACACGCTGCCCGAGCCCGGTCCGGTGCGCAAAGTCGACGTGCCGGTCGCGCAGGAAAAAACCCTGCCCAACGGCCTGCGTGTGGTCGTCGCGCAGCGCAAAGTCACGCCGCTCGTGACCACGACGCTGTACGTCAAATCCGGCGCCGAAGTCGATCCGGCGCAGCTCGCGGGCGTTGCGAATCTCAGCGCAAGCTTGCTGGTCAAGGGCACTGCCACGCGCAGCGCGCCGCAGCTCGCGCAAGCTGCCGATGCACTCGGTGGTTCACTCAGCAGCGGCGCGGGCTACGATCAATCGCGCATCGGCATCACCGTGACGACGCCCAAGCTCGCCGCTGCGCTCGATCTTGTCGCCGATGCCGCGCTGCATCCCGTATTCGCGCAGGAAGAAATCGAACGCGAACGCAAGCAGACGCTCGACGCGCTGCGCGTGTCGTTGAGCCGACCGGATCGTCTCGCGCGCCTGGTCGCCGCGCGCGCCGCGTATGGCGAGGGCGCTTACGGCCATTCGGCTTCCGGTACGCCGGCGTCTTTGCCGCGCATCACGCGCGACGACATCGCACGCCTGCACCAGACCTACTATCGCCCCGACAATGCCGTGCTGGTGTTTGCGGGCGACATTGATCTCGATCAAGCTGTCGCGCTAGCGAGCAAGGCATTCGGCGAGTGGAAGGCGCCGGCGACGCCGCTGCCAGCCGCCGCGGCGACGAGAGGCAAATCGGTACTCGCGCCCATCATCGTGGTCGATCTGCCCGGCACGGGCCAGGCTGCCGTCGCCAGTGTGCACGCGGGCATCGCGCGCAATGCCGCCGAGTATTATCCCGGCATCGTCGCCAACGCCGTGCTCGGCGGCTCCTATTCGTCGCGGCTCAATCAGGAAATCCGCATCAAGCGCGGCCTGTCCTACGGCGCAGGCTCTTCGCTCGATACGCGCCGCGACGCCGGTACCTTGGGCGCAAGCGTGCAGACGAAAAATCCTTCGGCGGTCGAAGTCGTCGGTCTCGTGTTGGGGGAATTCGACACGCTCGCGCACACGCTGCCGCCGGCGGACGAACTCACCGCGCGCAAGGCGACGCTGGCGGGAGATTTCGGCTTCGGTCTTGAAACGACCGGCGGCCTCGCCGGCCAGGTCGCCGATCTCGCACTGTACGGTCTGCCGCTGGACGAACTCGCGCACTTCGTCGACAAAGTGCAGGCCGTGAGCGGCGAGCAGGTATGCGACTTCGCCAGGATGCATCTCGATCGCGACGGCACCACCATCGTGGTTGCGGGCGACGCCAAGCAATTCGCCGATGCGCTGGCGAAGGCGTATCCGAAGACCGAACGCTACCTCGCCGCGTCGCTCGATTTCGACAGCGCGACATTGAAGCCCGTGGTTGTCAAACCACCTGCCGAGAAACACTAGCTCGGGTTATCGGAATCTATGCGTCGATTGCGCCTGCGTGCTGCACTCGACGCAACCCGCATTCGGCCGCCTTAGTCGAAATCGTGCGCCAGCGCCTCGCGTGTCGGCGCATCGAGCACGATTTGCGCTGCATAGGCCGGATGCTCGAGCGCGAGCGTGATCCGCGCGCCCGCACGCCATGCCGCGATCTGCGCTGCGTTCAACTCGAAGCGCAGGAAGTGCACGGCTGAGGTTTTCGTCGCCGTGCTGCGTTCGAGATCTTCATCGGCAATCGCGATGACGGACGCATCGTCGCCGACGCGCAGCGAGGCACGTCGCTCGATGCCGTGCAGTTCGACCAGCTTGCGCGCACGTTCGTCCGGGTCGGGGTATTCGATCAACATCGTCGCCTTGAGATTGCGCCCGTCAGGAATCAGCGGGTTGTAGGCCTCGAGTTCCTCGGCAATACCGGCCGCCTCGAAGATGCGCTCGACGCGCAGCATCTCCTGAATCTGGTATTGGATCGTCAGGCGATCCTCGAACACCAGCGTCACGTGCGCACCGAGATGCACTTTGCGCGACGCCTTGTGCGCGAGCACGCGCGCGCGGAACGCCACGCGCTCGCGCGCGTAGGCTTCGAGGGTATACAAATCGTTTGGCGTCAGATTGTTCATGCTTGTTTTCAACAAAAGCGTTTGACACGGATTGCACAGATCAAGGCCGATAAACACGGATCAAGATAAGGTGAGTAGCAGGTTCCAGCGAAGAAATTTTTCTTTCATCCGAGTGATTCGTGTAATCCGTGGCAAGGCTCCGCTCCTTCAAATTCCATAGGCCAGGCGTAACAGGCCGATCGGGCTTTCCGCCGGTGGTCGGTCGCCGAGGCCATGGGCAATATGGCTGCCGGCCATCGGGCAGTCGCTGGCAAAGTGCGCGGGCGCGATCTGCTGCACGCGCGTCTCCACGGGTTTGGCGATCTTGCGCGAGAACGCGTAAGTCTTCGCCTTGACGCCGTAAGTGCCGTCGTGGCCAGAGCAGCGTTCGATCGCCTGGATTTCGGTATCGGGAATCAGGCTCAACACCTCGCGCGTCTTCGGTCCGATATTCTGCACGCGCTGATGGCACGGCGCGTGATAGGCGATCTTGCCGAGTCCCTGTTTGAACTGCGTGTCGAAGAGGCCGGCCTGGTGGCGCTGCCACAGGTATTCGAACGGGTCGAAGACATGCCGCTTCACCAGCTGCACGTCGGCATCGTCGGGGAACATCAGCGGCAGCTCCTGCTTGAACATCAAAACGCACGAAGGGATCGTCGCGCTGATGTCCCAGCCATCGCGGATCGCCGCCGCGAGCATCGGAATATTTTCCTTTTTATACTTTTCCACAGTGGCGAGGTCGCCGAGTTCGAGCTTGGGCATGCCGCAGCAGACCTCGCGCTCGATCAATTTCACCGCGATGCCGTTGTGACGCAGCACGGCGGCGAGATCCTCGACCGGCTGCGGGGTCGAATAATTGCAGTAGCAGGTGGCGAAGATCGCGACCTTGCCGCGCGTGCGCCCCGCGGGTTGCGCCGCACCGCTGCCGTCGAGTGCTTTGAGGCGCTTGCGCGCCGTGTTCGAGGTGTATTCGGGCACGCGTGCGTTGCGGTCCACGCCGAGCGATTTTTCCAGCAGCTTGCGCGCGAGCGGATTGCGGTTGAGCGCGTTGACCGCCTCGACGACGATCGGAATCGTCGAAAGCTTGCCGACCGCGGTCGTCGCGGAGAGGATTTTCGCCGCGAGCTTGGTCTCGCCGCGTTGATGCGCTGCAGCCTTCGCGCGCAGCATCAGGTGCGGGAAATCCACGTTCCATTCGTGCGGCGGCACGTACGGACACTTGGTTTGGTAGCACAGATCGCACAGGTAACATTGATCGACGACTTTGGCGTAATCGCACTTCGCCACGCCGTCGACTTCCATCGTCTTCGACTCGTCGACCAGATCGAACAGCGTCGGAAACGCCTGGCACAGACTCACGCAGCGGCGGCAGCCGTGGCAGATGTGAAACACGCGCTCAAGCTCGGCGTCGAGCGCAGCCTGATCGTAGAATTCGGGATTCTTCCAATCGAGCGCATGACGCGTCGGCGCGTCGAGGCTGCCTTCGCGTTGAATGGGCGGGGTTGTGCTCATGACAGTGCGTCGTAGGGGCGCGATTCATCGCGCCGGCATTTATCCGATATCCGAGAAAAGCGGGCTCGATGAATCGAGCCCCTACAAATCCCGCAGCCGCCGAATGAGCGCGGTTATGCCAACTCGCCCAATGCCTTGGTAAATCGGTTCGCGTGCGAGCGTTCGGCCTTGGCCAGCGTCTCGAACCAGTCGGCAATTTCGCCGAAGCCTTCGTCGCGCGCGGTCTTGGCCATGCCCGGATACATATCGGTGTATTCGTGCGTCTCGCCTGCGATCGCCGACTTCAGATTGTTCTTGGTATCGCCGAACGGCAGGCCCGTCGCTGGATCGCCGACCGTTTCGAGATATTCCAGATGCCCGTGTGCGTGCCCGGTCTCGCCTTCGGCGGTCGAGCGGAACACTGCGGACACGTCGTTGTAACCTTCGACGTCGGCCTTCTGCGCGAAGTACAGATAGCGCCGATTCGCCATCGACTCGCCCGCGAATGCAGCCTTCAGGCTTTCCTCGGTCTTGGAACCTTTCAGATTGCTCATGGCACACCTCTGCTGATGTTATGGAGGAACATCGACCACGGCCGGTTTGCACCGCGGAGGCCTTGAGCCTAGCGCAGAAGCATGACGGGAAGAAATTGATTGTTACGATGATTACGATAGGTTGACGCTATCACGCAATGCCCCTTGCAAGTTTCGATCGAACTACGTACATTTGTACGTATGGACGATTTCGAGCTGACTCCCAACCAGGGCCGCGTGCTGGCGATGATCCGGGATTACCTGGATAGTCACGGCCATGCGCCGTCGCTGCGCGAGATCGCCGAACACCTCGGTCTCAAGACGCATTCCTCCGCGCAGGACTATGTCGAGGCGCTGGTGCGCAAGGGTGCGCTCGAACGTGCATCGCATCACCGGGCCTTACGTTTGCCACAACGCATGCGGGTGCCGGCGGCGGCTTCGCTTCCCCTCGTCGGCCGAGTCGCCGCCGGCACCCCGATCATGTCCGAAGGCAATATCGAGGCGAGCTACGCCGTCGATCCGGCGCTGTTCCGGCCGCGCGCGGATTTTCTGCTGCGCGTCGTCGGCATGAGCATGCGCGACGCCGGCATCCTCGACGGCGACCTGCTCGCGGTGCATCGCACGCCGAGCGCCGAGAACGGCCGCATCGTGGTCGCGCGGCTCGACGACGAGATCACGGTCAAACGTCTGCAGCGCCGGCGCGATCGCCTGCTGCTGCTGCCCGAGAATCCCGATTTCGAGGCTATCGAAGTCGATCCACGCCGCACCGATAGTTTTGCGATCGAAGGCGTTTACGCAGGAATCATCCGCCGGAGTTGAGCATGAACGCGATCGTCCAATCTTCCGCACTCGATGCCGTGCTCAAGCACCCCGGCGTATGGCGCCGCTCGGCCATCGCGCAGCATCAGGTGCGCGCGCAGGCGACGGGTCTTGCCGAACTCGACGCGCGCCTGCCCGGCGGCGGCTGGCCCTGCGGCGCGCTGACCGAAATCCTGTTCGAGTTCGATGGCCTCGGCGAGCTCGGGCTCGTAATGCCCGCACTTGCTGCATTGACGCAGCGTGGCCAGCGCGTGGTGTTCGTCGCGCCGCCGTATATTCCTTATGCGCCCGCGCTCGTGGCGCACGGGCTCGATCTGAACTATGTCGTGCACCTCGATGCCGCCGCGGCGGATGGTGCATGGAGCGCCGAGCAGTGCCTGCGCTCGGGCTCGTGCGGCGCGGTGCTGAGCTGGATGCCGCAATGCGACTACACGCAGCTGCGCCGCCTGCAGCTCGCCGCGGAAAGCGGTGATGCGCTCGCGTTTCTGTTCCGTCCCGCACGCGCGGCGGCGAAGTCGAGCCCGGCGGCACTGCGTCTGCAACTGCGTGCCGAAGATAACGAGACTTCGATCGAGATACTCAAATGCCGCGGCGGACTCGATCAGCGCCGCATGACGCGCTTGCGATGTCGCGGATGAATGAAATTTTCCGGGCTGCGCTCAACTCTTGAGACGCACAGCATTCAGTCTGGTCGCTCGCAATCTGGTGAAAGCGTTCAATCCGTTCGTGTTGAGGTATCGAAACACGAACGGGTCACCAGGTGATTTTCGTCGTAGAGAGTTCGTCCTTCGATACCTCGGGGCGAACGGTGGATCCCCATGCTCTGGGCTTGCCTCCATTTTTCCGATCTGCCGCTGCGCGCCATCGTTGATGACAGCGCGTTCGATGACGGCGACGAAGCGCAGCCGTGCGTGGTTGTCGATGGGCCGCAGCAGCGCCAGCATCTCGTTTATCTCAATGCGGCGGCGCGCCATGCCGGTTTGCGTGAGGATCAGCCACTTGCGGCCGCGCGCGCGCTCTGCGCGCGCCTGCACGCGCGCACGCGCGATGTGGCTGCAGAACAACGCCTGTTGTTGAGTCTGGCCGCGTGGGCCTACCGCTTCACTAGCCACGTGAGTCTGAGCGAACCGCATGCGCTGCTGCTTGAAGTCGGTGCGAGCCTGCATCTGTTCGGCGGCTGGGCCGCGCTCGAGCGCCGCCTGCGGCGTGAGCTGATGCAATTCGGTTACACACCGACGCTTGCAGTCGCGCCCGTGCCTGCGGCTGCGCGCACGTTCGCGCTGCGCCACGACGGGTTCTTCGTCGATCAGCGCGAACCGATGCTCGCCGCGCTCGGCAACGTGCCGCTCGCGTACAGTGGCCTGTCCGAGAATGCGATTACACTTTTATATAAAGTCGGCCTGCGCACGCTGCGCGAGGCATTCGCGCTGCCGCGGCCGGAATTCGCGCGACGCAGCGGTCCGGCGACGCTGGCCGCACTCGATCGTCTGCGCGGCATCGATACGGAAATTCTCGCGCTGTACCGTCCGCCGGACCGCTTCGCGCATCGCATCGAATTCGATCATCTGATCGACGCCTGGCCGCCGCTGCTGTTTCCGCTCAAGCGTCTCACCAGCGAGCTCGCGCTGTTTCTCGCTGCGCGCGATGGCGGCGTGCAGCGTTGCGATCTCGTGCTCGAGCACGAAGGCACTGCGGCGACGCGGATCCCGATTGAATTGCTCACGCCGCAGCGCGAAGCGCACATGCTGTACGAATTGATCCGCAGCCGCCTCGAACGTGTCGCACTCGTGGCGGCGGTGAACGGCATCGCGCTGATCGCACGCGATCTGCCGACCCTGCGCCCGCAGCATCGCGATCTGTTCGAGCCGCAGCGCGCGCAGGCGCTGGCCTGGCCTGAGCTGGCCGAACGCCTGCGCGCACATCTCGGCGACGAGGCCGTGCGCGGACTCGCGCTCGCGGCCGATCATCGGCCGGAGCGTGGATGGAAGGCTGAATATGCAACCGTACAAACTCGGCATCGTGTCTCGCCCGCAGCGGATGCGCGCGATGCACTTCAAGTCGCGCAAACACAATCGCCTCGACCACTATGGCTGCTGCATCAACCCATCCGGTTGCGCGGCACACCGCCGCAGCTGCTCGCCGGACCCGAGCGCATTGAAAGCGGCTGGTGGGATGGCGAGGACACGCGACGCGACTACTATGTGGTCGAGACGCGCGATGGGCAGCGGGCCTGGGCATTCGCCGCAAGCAATGAATGCGACGACTGGATGCTGCATGGGTGGTTTGCATGAAGCGCCGACGCTCATTGCATCGATTCTCGCCGCATCGCTTCGGCCGGCAGGCGCGCATCAACGAGCATCCGCGCGAAATTAATGAACCTTCGCAGCGGATTCTTGACCGCGCCGCAGAGCGCCCTCTCACCCCAACCCTATCCCCTGGGCCTGTCGGGGGGAGAGGGAGTAAAGCCGGCTACGCCGAACTGCACTGCCTGTCGAACTTCAGCTTCCAGCGTGGCGCATCGAGCGCGCTGGAATTGTTCGAGCGCGCGAAAAAACTCGGCTACAGCGCGCTGGCGATCACCGACGAGTGCTCGCTCGCCGGCATCGTGCGCGCGTGGGAAGCGGCACGCGACGCCAAGATCAAACTGATCGTCGGCAGCGAAATGCAGCTCGCCGATGGTCCCAAGCTGGTCGTGCTTGCCGCCGATCAGTCCGGCTATTCCGATCTATGTCGTCTGATTACGACCGGGAGACGCTGCAGTGCCAAGGGCGAATACCGACTTACGCGCGCAGACGCCGAACAGCTCGGTCCGGGAGTGCGGGTGCTGTGGGTCCCGCGCCGATCTGCTGAACAGAGCAATGATGACGATGATGCAAAGTGGATAACGCAACATTTTCCACAACGCGCCTGGCTTGCCGTCGAACTGCACCGCGGCCCTGACGATACGGCCGAGTTGACGTGGTTGCAGGCGCTTGGCGCACGCCATGGCCTGCGGCTCGCCGCGGCCGGCGATGTGCATATGCATGTGCGGCGGCGACGCGCGCTGCAAGATGTCATGACCGCGATCCGGCTTGGTTGCTCGGTCGCGGAGGCAGGGTTCGCGCTGTTTCCGAATGGCGAGCGTCATCTGCGCCGTGTTGACGACCTGGCGGCGCTGTATCCACCGGCTTTGCTTGCCGAAACGCTGTACATCGCCGCGCAGTGCATGTTCGATCTGCGTACTCTGAATTACGAATATCCGCATGAACTCGTGCCTGCAGGCGTCACGCATGCCGCCCATATGCGCGCGCTGACTTACGCCGGCGCGGCGCGACGCTACCCGCAGGGATTGAGTGAAAAAACCCGGACAACGATCGAGAAGGAACTCGCGCTGATCGCGCGCAAGCGCTATGAAGCGTTCTTTCTCACCGTGCACGACATCGTGCGTTACGCGCGCGAGGAGCGGGGCATTCTGTGTCAGGGTCGCGGCTCGTCGGCAAATTCTGCCGTGTGCTATTGCCTCGGCATCACCGCTGTGAATCCCGATGAAAGCCACCTGCTGTTCGAGCGCTTTCTCTCCGACGAGCGCGATGAGCCGCCGGATATCGATGTCGATTTCGAGCACGAGCGCCGTGAGGAAGTGATCCAGTATGTATTCACCAAGTACGGCCGCGCGCGCGCCGCGATCGCGGCAACGGTGATCTGCTATCGGCGTAAGAGCGCGTTGCGCGATGTCGGACGAGCGTTGGGTCTGTCCGACGATGCGCTCGATCAGTTGAGCGGCATCTCCACGCGCGTGCCGAGCGGGCAGACGCGCGAGGCCGCAATCCGCGAGCGTGGTTTCGATCCGGACAGCCGTGTGATGCGTCAACTTGTCACCCTGACCGAAGAACTCAAGGG
>VBNZ01000021.1:1351-10703 GCA_005877675.1 Gammaproteobacteria bacterium | reverse complement strand
GCGTCGTGCTCACAAGCGCGCGTGTGCGCGCGGCCTGTGTCGGCGCCGCGGATTTCAGACCACAACGCATCCCTGAAGGGCTGTGGAAAAATGATTGAGCCAGGGATAGCTCAACGCAAGCCGAGCATGCTCGGTTTGCGCAGTCGAGTCCGGGCGTGCACCGGACTCGACGTGTCCGAATCGGCCAGGATGGTCCGTATTCGGGCCATGGATAACTGGGAGAATAAAAGAAGATGAGTGGCAGTGGCTTGAATATCTGGCAGCTCGTGCTCGAGGCCAGCCTGTTCGTCAAGGTCGTAATGCTGATCCTGCTGGCCTTTTCATTCCTGTCGTGGATGATCATCTTCCGCAAACGCGCGATGCTCAATGGGGCGATGCGCGGCGCGGATGAGTTCGAAGAGCGCTTCTGGTCGGGCGCCGACCTTGCTGGCCTGTTCCGCGAAGTGACCTCGGGCAACGGTACGCTGACCGGTATCGAGAGCATCTTCGAAGCCGGTTTTCGCGAGTTCGTGCGCCTGCGCCAGCGTGGACGCATCGATGCACGCACGATCCTCGAAGGCGCGCAGCGCGGCATGCGCGTGGCCGAGACGCGCGAGCTCGATCGCCTCGAGCAAAATCTCGAATTCCTTGCCAATGTCGGCTCGATCAGCCCTTACGTCGGACTGCTCGGCACCGTCGCGGGCATCATGGTCGCGTTCGTCGGCCTCGCCAATATGAAAGAGGCGACGATCGCCACGGTCGCGCCGGGCATCGCCGAAGCCCTGATCGCGACCGCGATGGGCCTGATCGCGGCGATTCCGGCGGTGTGGGCGTATAACCGCTACCAGACCAAGCTCGAGCGCATCTCCACGCGCTACGACACCTTCGTCGAAGAGTTTTCATCGATCCTGCAGCGTCAAACCCATGGTGACGATGAAAACTGAGTTGTCAAAGCGCAACCCCGTCGCCACGACGCTGACGTTGAACTGACCATGCGCGCGCGCAAGAAACGCAAACTCAAATCCGAGATCAACGTCGTGCCGTACATCGACGTGATGCTGGTGCTGCTGATCATCTTCATGATCACCGCGCCGCTGCTCAATCTCGGCGTCGACATCAAGCTGCCGCAGTCGACCGCGAAGGCGGTGCAGGTGGACAAGGAGCCGATCATCATCGGCGTCGACAAGGACGGCAAGTTCTATCTCACTTCCGGTGGCGGCCAGCGCGAATCGATCGAGGCCGATGCGCTGGTGAAAAAAGTTGCCGCGTTCGTCAAGGCCGATCCGCAGGTGCCGGTGCTGCTCGGCGGCGACCAGCGCGCGCTATACGGGCAGGTGTACCAGATTCTGCCGGGCCTGCAGCAGGCCGGCGTGACCAAGCTGCTGTTGATGAGCCAGCCCGCGGACGGCAAACAGACCGATAAGCCGCCGTTGGACAAGCGCTAGGACCGCGTCGACACGACGATGGAGAGTTTTTCCGACAAGACACGCGCATTTTTCTACTCACTGGCAGTGCATCTGTCGGTGTTCGCGCTGCTGTTTGTCGGTTTGTTTTTCTATCAGCCGGTGCATCCCGTGGCGACGCCGGGGCCGCTGATCGAAGCGGAAATCGTCGGCACGGCCGCAGCGCCGCGTCCGCAGCCGATATCGAAGCCGAAGCCCGAACCGCCCAAACCGGTCGCACCGCCGCCGGCGCCGGAACCGCCCAAGCCCGATCAAATCCGGCCGCCCGAAGTCAAACCGCCGCCGACCGTGCAGCGCAACGACAACAAGGAACAGGAGAAGATCGCCGACACCGGCATGCAGAAGGCCGAAGAAGCCAAGCGCGCGCAGGAAGAAAAGCATCGCCAGCAGCAGATCCTGCTCGAAGAAGAAAAGAAGCGCGAGGAAGCCGAGGCGAAACAGAAGGCCAAGCAAGCCGAGATCGCCAAGCAGCTCGAAGACATACGCAAGGAGCGCGACAAGGCGGCGAAACAGACGCGCCTTGCACAGGAAAAAATGAAGCAGCTCGACGACCTGCAAAAGCAGCAGTCGCAGCCGAAGAAGACGCTGCCGGCAACTGACGTGCCGGTAGCGGATACCGCCAAAACCGGCATGCAGGGCAACGATACCAGCCTGCTCGCCGAATACAGTTCAGCGATCATCAAGGTAGTGACTGATAATTGGAACCGGCCAGACACAGTACAGCCAGGCCTGCGCTGTGCCGTGCATGTGATCCAGTTGCCCGGCGGCACGGTGATGTCGGCCAAAGCGGTGTCACCATGCAATGCAGATCAGGTCGCGCGTACTTCGATTGAGCAGGCTGTCACCAAGGCGCAACCGTTGCCTTATAAAGGTTACGAGAGCGTGTTCCAGCGCGAGATAACTTTCATTTTCAGGTACGACGGATAACAACATGCCCCAGCGAATCTTTCATTGGCTTGCCGCGTTCGCGCTAGCGTTTTGCACGATGCAGGTATCGGCGCAAGGCCTCACGCTCGATATTGTCAACGGCAATGCTTCGGCAATTCCGATCGTGACGGTGCCCTTTGCATACCAGGGATCCAGCACGCCGCCCGAAACCGACATCGGCGATATCGTGCGCGCCGATCTCAACCGCTGCGGCCAGTTCCGTTCGCTTGCCAAGGATCAGGTCGTGGAGTTCCCGGCGCGCGGTAGCGATATCAAGTTCCCGACCTGGCGCTTGCTCAAGCAGGATTACATCGTCGTCGGTCGCGTGCTCGACGCGGGCGCGGGCGAAGTGCGCGTCGAGGCCGAGCTGTATACGGTCGGCGATCAGAAGCCGCTGCTCACGAATCTGGCGATCAGCGGCCAGCGCAGCGCCATGCGCGGCATCGCGCACCAGGTCGCCGATGCGGTGTACGAAAAGATCACCGGCGTGCGCGGCGCGTTCTTCACGCGCATCGCCTATGTCACGGCAAAGGGCAGCGGCAACAACATGGCCTACAACCTCATGATCGCCGATTCCGACGGCTACGGCCCGCAGACGGTCGTGTCCTCGCGCCAGCCGCTGATGTCGCCGGCCTGGTCGCCGGATGGGCGCAGGCTTGCGTATGTGTCGTTCGAGCGCGGCAATTCGGCGATCTATGTGCAGGACATCGCCACCGGCGCGCGCGAAGTCGTGTCGGCGAACAAGGGCATCAACGGCGCACCGGCGTTTTCGCCCGATGGCGGCCGCCTCGCGCTGGCGCTGTCGCACGGTGTCAATCCCGACATCTACGTGCTCGACCTCGGCAGCCGCAAGCTGACGCAGATCACGCGGCATTTCGCGATCGATACCGAGCCGACCTGGTCGCCGGACTCGGGCAAGCCGCAACTCTACGAGGTCTCTGCCGCCGGCGGCGACGGCAATCGCATCACCTTCTCAGGCGAATACAACGCCAAGCCCTCCGTGAGCTACGACGGCAAGAAAATCGCCATGTCGCAGGGTTCAGGAAATGTGTATCATATTGCCGTTCTGGACCGCGCCAGCGGTACCGCGACCACGATCTCGACCGGCAGTTTCGATGAGTCGCCGAGCTTCGCCCCGAATGCGAGCATGATCCTTTACGCCGCTACGGAGGGTTCGCGCGACGTGCTCTATTCTGTTTCGGCCGACGGCCGCGTGCGTCAACGCCTGGTTCTTGCCGACGGCGACGTGCGTTCGCCCGCGTGGTCGCCGTACCGGCAGCGTGGACAATAAAACAAACGGATTTTGTATAAAAAGCAAGCAACTCCCCCTTTCCTAACGATGAGGCACACGACATGAAGCTCCCTGTTCGTTTTCTCCTGACCACCGTTGTTGCGACCGCCGCGCTCGCTGCCTGCTCCAGCAACAAACCGAAGCCGCCGCCGCCGCCGGTCGAGCAGACCACGACGACCACGCAGGGTAGCGGCAACGGTCGCTACACCGTCGAGAGTCTCGACACCGACGCCTGCCTGCGCCAGCGCGTGATCTACTTCGATCTGGACAAGACCGACATCCATTCCGAGTTCCAGGCCGCGATCGCCTGCCACGCCGCCTATCTGCGCCAGTTCCCGGGTGCGCGCGTCACGCTCGAAGGCAACTGCGACGAGCGCGGCACGCGTGAGTACAACCTCGGCCTCGGCGAGCGCCGCGGCAACTCGGTGCAAGGCGCACTCGGCGGCGCCGGCGCGTCGACTGGCCAGCTCAACGTCGTGAGCTACGGCGAAGAGCGTCCGGTCTGCCGCGAGCACGGTGAATCGTGCTGGCAGAAGAACCGCCGCGTCGAGATCGTCTACACCGCCAAGCAGTAAAGCGATGTTCGCGAGCAATACGCGTTCGATTTGCGCGGCGGCCCTCGTGGCCGCCGTCGCATTTTCGATTTTTCCCGCGCGCGCGCAGGCGCAGCGCATGAGCCTGGCCGAGCGCGTCGAACGCCTCGAACAGCAGCAGGGCAATACGCAGAACGGCGTCGAACTCGTCAACCAGATCAATGCGCTGCAGGCGCAGGTGCAGTCGCTGCAGGGCCAGAACGAAGAACTGCGCCATCAGCTCGATCAGCTCAAGCAGCAAAGCAAAGACCAATACACCGATATCGATTCACGCATCGGCCGCCTCGAAGGCCGCGCGCCCGGTGCTGCGCCTGCAGGTGCGCCGCCCGCCCCGGCAGCGGGCGGACAATTACCCGACGCGCAACTCGGTGGCAACAATTCGGCACCGCAGAACGCTGCGCCGCGGAATGCGCCGCCACCAAACGCTGCGCCGCCTACGAATGCGCCGCCTGCGAATCCCGCCGACGAAAAGGCGGCCTACGATCAGGCCTTCGGTGCACTCAAGGATGGCCGCTACGCCGAATCCGCGCGAGCGTTTCAGGGCTTCATCGGCCAGTACCCGAACAGCGATCTCGCGCCGAACGCGTATTATTGGCTCGGCGAGTCGTACTACGTCACCGCGAACTATCCGGTTTCGCTCGACACCTTTAACAAGCTGCTCGCGCAATATCCGAACAGTCAGAAAGCTTCCGCCGCGCTGCTCAAGGTCGGCTACTGCCAGTACGAACTCAAGCAGTGGGATCAGGCCGAGTCGACGCTCAACCAGGTCGTGCAGAAATATCCAGGCACGCAGGAAGCGAATCTGGCGCAGGGGCGGTTACGCGCGCTGCGCCTCGAGCGTCGCTAGACTTCATAGCTGTCATTCCCGCGAAAGCGGGACTGCGAAGGCAGGATGCCGAAGCGAATATCCGCGCAGCGGATGGCCCGAAGGGTGAGCCGCGGACGCAGCGAGTAATTCAGTGCCTTTTGTCTTGCTCTTTTTCTGCCGCTAGACCTTCTTAGCCGTCATTCCCGCGAAAGCGGGACTGCGAAGGCAGGATGCCGAAGCGAACATCCGCGCAGCGGATGGCCCGAAGGGCGAGCCGCGGACGCGGCGAGTAATCCAGTGCCTTTGTCTTTGTTTTTTTAGACAGGAAGACGCCGGATTTCCGCCTTCGCGGGAATGGCGAATCCTATTTCCCGAGTCGTTGCAGACCACCAGTTTCCAATTGTCATGTCGATTCAAGCCAGCGCAGATACTTCCGAACGTCTGCGCATCACCGAAATTTTCCACTCGCTGCAGGGCGAGGCGCGTAGCGTCGGCTGGCCGACGGTGTTTGTGCGCCTGACCGGTTGTCCGCTGCGCTGCGTCTGGTGCGACACGACGTACTCGTTTCACGGCGGCGAGTGGCGCGATATCGACGCAATCGTAGAAGAAGTGCAAAAGTATAAAACGCGGCATGTCTGCGTCACCGGCGGCGAGCCGCTAGCGCAGAAGCGCTGCCTGACCCTGCTCGAGCGGCTGTGCGACGCAGGATACGAGGTGTCGCTCGAAACCTCGGGCGCGCTCGATGTCGCGCTGGTCGATCCGCGCGTCAGTCGCGTCGTCGATCTCAAGGCGCCGGGCTCGGGCGAAGTCGCGCGCAACCTGTGGAGCAATCTTGCGGTGCTCACGCCGCGCGATCAGGTGAAATTCGTGCTCGCCGATCGCGCCGACTACGACTGGGCCGTCGGCATCGTGCACGAACACGGGCTGCCGGCACGCTGCGAAGTGCTGTTCTCGCCGGTGCACGGCAAACTCATGCCGCGCGAACTCGCCGAATGGATGCTTGCCGATCGTCTCGAGGTGCGCATGCAGGTGCAGCTGCACAAGCTGTTGTGGGGCGATACGCCGGGGAAATGATGGAAATCGAATCTGGGGCCAAACGTGCCGTCATTCTCGTATCCGGCGGCATGGATTCCGCCGTCACGCTCGCGATCGCGCGCGCGCAGGAGTTTGCCTGCTACGCACTCAGCGTCGACTACGGCCAGCGCCATGTGTCCGAGCTCAACGCCGCACATCGCCTCGCCGTGCAATTCGGCGCAATCCACAAGACCGTGCATGTCGATCTGCGCAGCATCGGCGGCTCGGCGCTGACCGACGACATCGCGGTGCCTGAAGACAGCGACAGCGCAGGCGGCATTCCGATCACCTATGTGCCCGCGCGCAATACGATCATGCTCTCGGTCGCGCTCGGCTGGGCCGAAGTGCTCGGTGCGCAAGACATCTTCTGTGGCGTCAACGCGGTCGACTATTCGGGCTACCCCGATTGCCGCCCGGAGTTCATCGAGCAATTCGAGCGTCTCGCCAATCTCGCGACAAAAGCGGGAGTACAGGGCAGAAAACTGACCGTGCATGCGCCGCTGATACACCTGTCCAAAGCCGACATCGTGCGCGAGGGACTACGCCTCGGCGTGGATTTTTCCGTGACTGTCTCGTGTTACCAGGCCGACCCCGACGGCCGCGCCTGTGGCCATTGCGACGCCTGTCGTCTGCGCGCGCAGGGTTTCGCCGATGCAGGTGTGGTGGATCCGACGCATTATCGTTGACGCGGCTCGGCTGGGCATTGAGTTGTCCCGCCCCGGCGACGACGCACATCCGCGCTTGCCCCTCCGTGCGCGTGGCTTTAAACTGCGCGACCCTCGCGTGGTGCGCGTTCCCCGCACACACAAGCCATCTCGCGTAAAATCTCGTCTGCCGGGCCGTTAGCTCAGCCGGTAGAGCAGCGGACTTTTAATCCGTTGGTCGCAGGTTCGACTCCTGCACGGCCCACCATTCCTATCTTCGAATTGCCTAATCCTATAGAGGACCACTCAGTCCTCCATCCTGGGATAGGTCCGTAATTGCGTCGCTCTCAATGTACTTACGGACGCTCGAAAAAAAGCAAGAAAGCATCAGCTCGCCTTGCAATCTTCAGAAATTCGAGTTGGCAATCGCAATCTTTGTCAACCTGTCATAAATGCTAGTTGCCGTGTCCGCGGATTTTGGCGACGCTAATAAGCACAAGGGCGGGTCGACCGCAGACCCAAAGGACAGCACCTGCACAGCGTGGCAGAGGAACCTGTGACGGGGTTGATATTGTAATAAATCGTGAAGTAGTATCCGCGCCTCGTTGCGCCCAATGACAGGGGTTCAGATGGATCTGCAGTCGAAGTACGCACGTGTTCGGAATTATCTCGCGTGCGGCGCAGTCGCACTCCTAGTTGGATCCAGTACTGTATTTGCACAGACTCCGGCACTGCCTCCTGCGGTGCAGAAGGGCGTCGCCTGGCTGACCGCGCAGGTGCAAGGCGACGGCTCGCTCTCGAACGAGAGCAGCTCAATCGCTGTGCCGCTACAGGGCCGTGAGGAGTCGCTGGTCACTCTCGGGCGACTTGCTACGGTGCCCGGTGCCCTCGCGACATCGGTATCGACAGCCGCAACCGGCAACGCCGAATATCTGTCGCGACAGATTCTCGCTGCCGGCAGCCAGCATCAGGGCGCGAACGATGACATCGTCACGTTGCTTGCGTTGCAGAACGAGGACGGTGGCTGGGGCCTAAGCACTGGCTATCAAAGCGATGCTCTCGACACGGCTTTGGCGCTGCAAGCGTTGCAGAGCATCGGGACTTTGTCCTCCTCCGCGATCACCAAGGGACTAGGTTACCTCGCGCAAGCCAAGCAATCTGATGGCGGTTGGGGTGTAAACGGCCAGAGCTCGGTCTACGTCACGGCGAACGTGCTACTTGCGGTCAGTGCCTGGTCGGGCACCAATGCCGACACGACGGGCATTATGCCTGCGGCCGCCACTTGGCTGGTCGCCGCGCGCGGCTCGAATGCCGATTATGGCAATGCGTTCGACAACGCTTATGGTTTACTGGCGCTCGCTACACAGTCCGGACAAAGCACGGTATTGCAGGCCCTCTCATCGGCGCTCAATGCCAGCCAACTCGGCGATGGCAGTTGGGGCGACGATCCGTACGTGACGGCGCTGGCCCTGCGTGCGTTGTGGTTTGCGTCGCAGCCCTCGACATCGCCCACCACTGGCGACGTGAAAGGTATCGTTACCGACCAGTCGACGGCACAGCCTCTGGCCGGTGTGGCGATTCGTCTTGCAGAGAACGCGGGCATCAGTGGTACGTCGGCGAACGACGGTAGCTTTCACCTCAGCGCGATTCCTGCCGGCACGTATACGCTTCAACTGTCGAGGTCCGGCTATCAATCGCGCACGGCCAGTATTCAAATCAGCGCTGGTCAGACGCTGGACGCGGGCGCCATTGCCCTTGCACCGGTCGCAACGACGGCGACGCTGAGTGGTGTGGTGAAGGACAATAATGCGAAGCCGTTGCAAAACGTGATCATCGCGATCGGCAGCAAGTCGACGCTGACCGATGCGACGGGCAATTACCTCCTGGCTGGATTGCCACCCGGTGCGGCGACGATCAGCGCAAGCTTGTCTGGTTATCAGACGGCGAACGCGAGCGCGACTTTCGTCGCGGGGGGAAATTACGTTTTCTCGCCGACCTTGTATCCAAACAACGTGCCGCCGCCGGCAACAACACTGCAGGGCGTGATCGTCGATGCCGGCACCAAGACTCCGATTGCCGGCGCGAGCGTCGCAATGGGCAACGTCACACAAACCAGCGATGCAAGCGGTAAATTTGTGTTCGGTTCGGTCACCGCCGGCGCGTTTACGCTTACGGTTTCCGCAATGGGTTATCAAAGCGTCGTCGTTAATGGCAGCGCCGTCCCCGGACTCAACGACATAGGCACTGTTGCACTGCAAGCGGCGCCAAGCAAGTCTACGTTGCAGGGACACGTCCTCGACAATCAAGGCAATCCGATTGGCGCAGCGACAGTGCAAACCGATGGCGGGCCCACTGCGACCAGTGATCCGGCCGGTTCTTATCAGCTCGTCGGGCTGGTTGGCACGCAGTTCACCATTCACGTGTCCGCGTCGGGCTACGTTGCGCAGGCGTTCTCGCTCAACATCAGCACGCCCGGCACGTATACGCAGGATTTTCATCTGGTCGCGCAACAGACCGGCGCGGTTACGCTCGGTGCCTTGACGGTGGCGCCGCAGACAGCGGGCGCGAACACG
>VBNZ01000021.1:439-1319 GCA_005877675.1 Gammaproteobacteria bacterium | reverse complement strand
ACAGCGCCAAGAATTTGCTTGGCAGCGCACCGTTGACCGACGCCAATGGCTTCAGCATCGGTGCTATTACGCTGCCGGCCGGAGGCAATCTCGGCATCGTGGGTCACTGGAATACCGCGCAGTTTGCGCCGGGCCCATATCAATTCGAGCTGCGCCTCGTACAGCCGGGCTCAGTGTCTCGCGGAACGCCGCTGGGCACTCTGATCACCAATCAGCTCGGCAATGTGACGATCACGCCAACCACACATTTTACCGGTACGGTCGCAGGCGATCCGCCTCTAGTGCAAGCTGGCATCAACCAGTCCGTGCATCTCACCGCAGTCGTGAAGAACGACGGCAACCAGACTCTGTCTGCGCAGCCGTTTACGCTGACGGTAGCGGATTCAAAGACCGGCTCGGTAGCGTTTACTGCAACCGCGAATCTCGCGGCACTTGCCGTAAACAATCTCGTGACGCTTGATTTCGGCAGCTGGATGCCGGCGACCGGCGGAAATTTCCAATTGCGTGTCGCTGCGGCTGATCCGAGCCTCGGCGCGCTGACTGGCGGCGAATACGTTGGTAACGTCGCTCAAGCCGCGTTCGCGGTGAAACCCAGTACGGTGGTTGCGGGCACTCGCACGGTGCACGGCAACATTCATGTGACCGGCGTCAACCCGGCGCAGGCGACGATCACTGATCCGCTTGCGCCGTTGATCAAAACGGCAATCCAGAAAGCGGTCACCTACAACGACACTGCCGCTCATACCTGGATCGACACGAACCGCTGCTCCAGCTGCCACATCGCCAATCAGGCCATGGTGGGAGGAGAACTCACGCGGGACCTGACAACGTTCAACGCGCTCGACCGCAACGTTATCATCAACAACATCTCGACGAATCA
>VBNZ01000021.1:0-280 GCA_005877675.1 Gammaproteobacteria bacterium | reverse complement strand
ACACGGATTACAGCATGGCGATGCTCAATCTGACGAGCTTGCGCCGCGTCTACAATTTCTTCAAGAGCGACGCAATCACGTCGGTTCCGATCTATACAGCGCAGACGTTCCTTGTCAATCAACCGGTGTCCAGCCGCGCTTTCGTAACCGCCGCGTCATCCGGAAACCTCTACTACAGCGACATCAGCGGCGCGTCGGTCAACCTGGTCAAGCCCGACGGTACGCTCGTCACCAAATGGACCGGGCTCAGTGATCCGCGCAGCGTCGTTGAGCGAATGGA
>VBNZ01000053.1:11842-13384 GCA_005877675.1 Gammaproteobacteria bacterium | reverse complement strand
TCCGGCGAATTCCATGAAGCTCGAGGCGCGCAGACGCCCCTGCATCGGTGTGACCAATAGCTTGCTGTCCATATAGACGAGCGGTGCATCGACATGCGTGGCCTGCGCGGCAAGTTCTGTGTGGTACCCGAATGCCGCTTCCAGCGGTGCGTTCACACCGAACGGCGCGAGCAGCGGCGCGGACCAGGCGCCGGCGCAGACCACCACGGCATCGAACCGTGTGGAACCGGCTGGTGTGTGCACGTCGATCGCATCGCCCGCGGGGATCAGAGCTTGAACCTGCGCGCGCTGCAGGTCGGCGCCATGCGCGCGCGCAGCATCGGCCAATGCGCTGACAACGCGCAGTGGATCGACCACATGCGCGCTGTCGGGGAAGGCGAGCGCGGTACCCGACGTCTGCCGCGCCGCACGCATGATCGCGTCGAGCGTATCGCGCGACACGGCAGCAGTCGCAATGCCCCAGCGGTTCATCTCGGCGACTTCCGCGTCCGCCTTGCGCTGCGCGTGCTTGCCGAACCAGATCTGCACGTGGCCGTTGCGCCGTATCAGATCCGCGCGGCTGATGGCGCGCAACATCTGCTCGAACGCGGCGGCTGCCGGTCGCACGAGCGGTGCCAGATGGTGCGTGTGAACGCCCCGCACCGCCGCAGCGGGATGTCTAGCACGCCGCCGAAGGCGAACAGCTCGCGCGCGAAGCCGAACAGCAGCTGCGTCGAAGGCAGCGGCTGTACTAGCTCGGCGGCGATGTGCCCGGCATTGCCATAGCTCGCTCCGCCCATGCCCGGATCGGCACGATCGAACAGGGTGACGCGATGCCCTTCGCGCGCGAGAGCCCAGGCGCTGGCGCTGCCGATGATGCCGGCGCCGACAATGGCGATCTTTTCATTCATTCGTAGATCGTATACGATCTACGACATATCAAGCAACGCTACGGAGAACCGATGACGCAACCGCTTACCTGCAACTGGTCCGGCGTATTCCCGGCCGCGACGACGCAATTCGACACCGAACTGCGCGTCGACATTCCCGCCACCCAGCGCGTGCAGGCGGCGCTGCTGCGCGACGGTGTACATGGCCTCGTACTGATGGGCACGGTAGGCGAGGGCAATTCGCTCAGCGCGGACGAGAAACGCAGCGTGCTCGGCGCGGCAGTCGAAATCGCGCGGGGCGCGGTGCCGGTTATCGCCGGTGTGTCGGAATTCACCACCGCAACCGCGGTGAACTTCGTCCGGGACGCCGAGCGCATCGGTGCGTCCGGGTTCATGGTGCTGCCCGGCATGGTCTATGTGCCGACGCCGCGCGAGTTGGAATATCACTTCCGCGCGGTGGCCGACGCCACGTCGCTGCCGCTTATGCTTTACAACAATCCGCCCTCGTACCGCGTCAACATCGACCTCGACACGCTGGCGCGCCTTGCCGACGTGCCGAATATCGTCTGCATCAAGGAATCCTCGCCCGATCCGCGCCGCTTCACCGATCTGATCAACGCATTCGGCGAACGCTTCACGCTGTTCGCAGGTCTCGACGACATCGCTTTCGAGG
>VBNZ01000053.1:5187-11791 GCA_005877675.1 Gammaproteobacteria bacterium | reverse complement strand
GCACGGGCGACCTGGAACGCGCGCGGCGCATCTACCGCTGGTTTATGCCGCTGCTGCATCTCGACGCCGAGCACGATCTGGTGCAGTCGATCAAGCTCGCCGAGCAGGTCATGGGCCGCGGATCGGAGCGTGTGCGCGGGCCGCGTCTGCCGCTCGCCGGCGCGCGCCGCGATGCCGTGATTCGCATGGTCGAGCAGGCGCGCGATACGCGTCCTGCCTGAAGGCCGGCATCGATATGCACGAGATTCATGTCATCGATTCCCACACCGGCGGCGAGCCGACGCGCCTGGTTGTCGCCGGCGGTCCGGATCTGGGCGATGGGCCGCTGGCCGAACGCGCGCAATGTTTCCGCACGCAATACGATGAGTGGCGTTCGGCCATCGTCAACGAGCCGCGCGGCAACGATGCGATGGTCGGTGCGTTGCTGTGCAAGCCGCACCGCGCGGACTGCCGCATCGGTGTGATCTTCTTCAATAACGTTGGCATGCTCGGCATGTGCGGCCATGGCACTGAAGATCGACACGCCGGTCGGCGCAGTGGACGCCGAACTGCACGCAAACGGTGAAGTGACGATCGGCAATGTGCCGAGCTTCCGCCAGGCGACGGCCACGATCGAAGTACCAGGCTATGGCGCCGTGCGCGGCGATATCGCCTGGGGTGGCAATTGGTTCTTTTTGACCGAGGAAAGCGCTGGACTGGCGCTGCAACTCGGCGATATCGACGGGCTCACACAATTCTGCTGGCGCGTGCGCCAGGCGGTGAACGCGCAAGGGTTTCCGCAGGTCGATCACATCGAGATCTTCGGCGCACCGGCGCAGCCGGATGCGCATGGGCGCAACTTCGTGCTGTGCCCTGGCAAAGCGTACGACCGTTCGCCTTGCGGCACCGGTACGAGCGCGAAGCTGGCTTGCCTCGCGGCAGATGGCAAGCTCGACGCAGGCGCGCCGTGGGTGCAGGAAAGCATCATCGGCAGTCGTTTCGTGGGCCGCTATCGCTGGTTCGACCGTGACAAGGGCGAGATCGCACCGACGATCACCGCGAGCGCACACGTCACTGCGCAAGCGACGCTGCGTCTCGATCCGACGGATCCGTTTTGCTGGGGTATACGCCAATGAATGCAACGGTCGATTCCGCCGCGCACGCCGCGGCGCATGCTTTTCGCGACTACGCGCGTGCGACGCCTGCGCAACGCGCGCAGCTGTTGCGTGAAATCGCTGATGGCATCGAGCGGCTGGGCGACGCGCTGGTCACTTGCGTCAATCGCGAGACGGCGCTGCCGGCGGCGCGTATCACCGGCGAGCGTGCGCGCACCTGCATGCAGCTGCGCTTGTTCGCCGATCTTGCCGAGCGTGATGCGTGGATCGATGCGCGCCTGGATCCCGCTGATGCGCAGCGCACGCCACCGAAGCCGCAGGTGCGCTCACGCCTGCGCCCGCTCGGGCCGGTCGCGGTGTTCGCTGCGAGCAATTTTCCGCTCGCATTTTCGGTGGCCGGTGGCGATACGGCGGCGGCGCTCGCGGTTGGCTGTCCGGTCATCGTAAAAGCGCACCCGGCGCACCCGGACACCGCGGCGCTGGTCGCCGAAGTGATACACGCCGCCGTGCGCAAATACGCGTTGCCACCCGGCGTGTTTTCGCTGGTTGCCGATAGCAGCCGCGAGGCCAGCGTCGCGCTCGTGCGGCACCCGGCCATCATGGCCGGCGCGTTCACCGGTTCGCTGCAGGGCGGCATGGCCTTGTGGCGCGCCGCGCAGCAGCGCGATGAGCCGATTCCATTTTTTGCCGAGATGGGCAGCACCAATCCGGTATTTCTTTTCCCGCGCGCGCTCGCGCACGACGCCGCTGGCATCGCCGCCGGGCTGCACGCGTCGATGACACTGGGCGTCGGACAGTTCTGCACGCAGCCGGGGCTGATCTTCCTCGTAGACGACGCGGCTTCGCGCACCTTTCTCGACCAACTCGCGGTGCAGGTCGATGCAAGCGCGCCGGGCGCGATGCTCTCGCCTCTGATCTGCGCGAATTACCGCCACGCGGTCGGCGCACTTACGCTGGTGCCCGGTGTGCGCACGCTGGCGCGCGTCGACGTCGCAGGGCACAGCGCGGATGCCGACGATCGCCTCGGCGGTGCTGCATTATTCGCGACCGACGCCGACACGTTCTGCGCGCAACGCGACTTGTGCGAAGAAGTATTTGGACCTGCGAGCCTCGCGGTGCTGTGCAAGTCGCCTGACGATTTCGCACGCTGTGCCGCAAAACTGCCGGGACAGCTCACGGCTTCGATCTGGTCGGGCGGCGAGCCGCTCGGCGACGACTCGGATCTGCTCTGGACGCTCGAGCAGAAAGTGGGGCGGATCGTGTTCGATGGTTTTCCGACTGGCGTGGAAGTCGGCACGGCGATGATGCACGGTGGTCCGTTCCCGGCCACGACCGATAGCCGTTTCACATCCGTCGGCACGCGCGCGATCCAGCGTTTCGTGCGTCCCGTCGCCTGGCAGACACCGGGCAATTCGTGAGGAGCGCCACTGTGGAAGAACCCCTGAGCCGCACGATGAGTGGTCAGATCACCACGCGCATACGCGAAAAAATCCTCTCCGGCGTGTACGCGCCGGGGTCGGCGCTGTTGCAGGACGTGATTGCAGCGGAGTTCGGCACCAGCAAGATTCCGGTGCGCGAAGCACTGGTGCAGCTGCGCTCGGAAGGCTTGCTCGACATCTACGCGCATCGCGGTTTCCAGGTGCGGCCGCTGTCGGCACAGGAAGTCGCCGAAGTGTTTCATCTGCGCTTGTCCATCGAGCCCGCTGCAGTGGCTGAGGGCGCGCGCCAGGCGAATGCGCCGGACCGCGACTACGCGCGCGACGCGCTCGCGCGTCTGAATCAGGCGCTGGCCGGCAACGAGCTCAGCCGGTCCGGCGATCTCAATTGTGCGTTCCATCTCGCACTCATCGTGCCGCGCCTGTATCCGATGACCAATGACGTGCTGTTTCGTCTGCACACGGTGTCGCAGCGCTACGTCCGACTGCATCTGCAGGACCGCGGTCGCACACGCCGCGCCAACAAGCAGCACACCGAGCTCTACAACGCCTGGGCTGCCGGCAAGGCGAAGGAAGCCGAACGGCTGACGCGCACACATATTGAAGAGACCGGCGCCGAACTGATGGCGACGCTGTCGCACGAATGACGTGGCCAGTAACGGATCAGCGCACGCAAAACATCGGGCGATTTTGAAACCGCGGGTTTCTCTGGAGTCTGTGGGAAGCCTCGCAAAACTTCACCAGGTCGTCATTCCCGCGAAAGCAGGAATCCATCTTCATCATGATTGGGCAGAAGAAAATCAAAATGGGTCCGGCTTGACTTGCGCTGCGCGCTCGCCCTTTCGGGCCATCTTCGCTGTCACGTTTCGCGTGTCGCCAAGATGACGGGAGTTTCGAGAGGTTCCTACGGAGACGCCGCCTAGGCGCGCGCTGCAACCTCATCGATATGCCGGAGCAGATCGGCCGGATCCTCATACACGCGGAACGCGCCGGCACGCGCGAGTTCCTCCTCGCCATAGCCGCCGGAGAGCAGACCCACGCCGAGTCCGCGCGCGCGTTGTGCTGCGATCATGTCCCAGATGCTGTCGCCGAGCACGAGCGAGTCGCGGATATCCACGCCGAGCCGTTCGGCCGCGGTGAGAAATAAATCTGGATCGGGTTTGGCGTGCCTGACCTGGTCGCGTGTGACGACCGGCACCTTGTTCGGATCGACGCCGAGTGCGCCCAGATTGTGACCTGCGGTTTCCATGCGCCCGCTGGTCGCGATCGCCCACGGAATTTTTTCCGCGGTCAGATAATCGAGCAGTTCGCGCGCGCCGGGCAATGGCTGCACGCTGCTGGACAATGCCTTGTAAGCCTCAGCATGATGTTTGCGCAGGCGTTCGAGCCGTTCGGGCGTGTTGTCGAATCCGGTCTCGCGCAACAAGATGTTTGCGAACAGTCCGCCCGACATGCCGATCTTGCGATGGATGCGCCAGACCGAAAGCGGAATGCCTTCGGCGTCGAGCGAGGCCTTCCATGCGAGCACGTGTTGATAGACGCTGTCGACGAGCGTGCCGTCAAGGTCGAATAGAAATGCAGTCTTTTTGCGGATCACGGCGAAGCCCTCAGAACAGCTTGATTACGCCCAATGCGTGCAACGCAAGCACGAGGATAATCGCGAGCAGCAGGATCGTGCGCGCGCCCCAGGCGAAATTCAGCCGGCGCCGCTGTGGCGCGGCTTCCTTCTCGCGCGCCTGCGCGACTTCATCGGAGAAACGCGTCGCCGGTTCGACGCCGACTTCGCGCAGCAGCGCGCGTGCGCGCGTCTGATCCTCGGAATGCACCACCCAGACCTGCGGCCAGGTGCTGCTGTCGACTTTCCCGGTGTAGCTCGGCCCCCGGTAGTCGTGGCCTTGATAGTTGCGGCGATTGGTCACCGTGGTTTCGATGCCGGCCTCGCGCAACAGCGCGATGACGCGATCGACGTTCTCGTTGCGGGGTGATGTGTAGATTTGTCTCATGACTTTTCCTCGACTACGCGGATCATGCCCTCTTGCGCTGTCGATGCGACAAGGCGGCCATCCAGCGAAAAAATCTGACCGCGCGTGAGTCCTCTCGCCCCTTGTGCGGTTGGACTGTCGCAGGCGTAGAGCAGCCATTCGTCTGTGCGCAGCGGGCGATGAAACCACATCGCATGATCAAGGCTTGCGACCTGCACATTGCTGTGCAAAAACGAGATGCCATGGGGCAGCATCGCCGTGCCGATCAGATTGAAGTCCGACGCGTACGCGACCATCGCTCGATGCAGCGCGGGCGCATCGGCGATGCGATCGACCAGACGGAACCAGGTGTGCTGCCGCGGCGGCAGCTTGCCCGGATTGAGATCATCGCGCTGTTCGACGCGACGCATCTCGAACGGACCGCGTCCGCCGAACCAGCGCTGCAGCTTAGGCGGCAGCTTGGTGAGTTCCTCATCCGAAAATACTTTGCGCGGCGGCAGTTCGTCGGGTTTGGGTACCTGCGGCATCTCCGACTGGTGCTCGATGCCGGCCTGCGTTTTCTGGAACGACACGGTGCTGTTGAAAATCTGCTCACCGTGCTGGATCGCGGTCACGCGCCGCGTGGAGAAGCTGCCGCCGTCGCGTGTGCGCTCGACGTTGTAGACGATGGGCGCCTCGATGTCGCCGGCGCGCAGAAAGTACGCGTGCAGCGAATGCGCCGAGCGCTCTTCGTCAACCGTCTGCTGTGCCGCCGAGAGCGCCTGCCCCAGCACCTGTCCGCCGAACACGTAGCGCGTGCCGATATCGCGACTCTGACCGCGGAACAGATTGAGCTCGAGCCGTTCAAGGCCGAGCAGTTCGACGAGCTCGTCGACGACGGGGGTTGGCATTGGTGTTCCTACGACGTCCATGGAACACGAATTATAGCGAGAAGGTTACGGGCTAACGCGGAGGCGGTCGAGTCCCGCCGCCGGCACGATCTCGTTCCACGGAAACAGCGGGCCCGGATCCTGGCGCCGCCGCAGCATGATCGTCGGATCGTCCTTGGCCGGTTCCAGACGCGTATCGAGGTCCTCATGCCCGGCGATATAGCGCAGCGATGGAATCTCCGCGCGCAGCCGGCGCAGCAGCGCGAGCAGCGCTGCGATCTGCTCCTTCGTATACGGCACCGTGAATTGCTGATGCTTGCTGTCGCCCCAGTTCGGATAGCGGCCGACGTTGAAGACCTCGATGCCGATCGAGCGCGTGTTGTAACCGACCGTGTGATTGGCCACGCGCTCGTTCGGCACGAAGCGGTGTACCGCGCCGGATTCCTCGATGTAGTAGTGCCCGCTGTTGCCGGTGCCGAGCTGCGGGTAGTGCACGCGCTCGCCGAACTCACGCGTCACCTTCATGTCGGGCAGTTCGGTACAGTGGATCACCACCAGATCGATGTCGCTAAGCTTACGCTCGTGCAGCTGCGCGACGTAGGGCAGGGGCCAGTCGTGGATGGCAAGGTCGATGGGCATATTCGTGCGAAGGCGGTGTGGAGATAGGAGTTTGGGTTGCCGGATCGATCAAGCGCCGATCAGGCTTTCAGCCGGTATACCGAGATTGCGATGCAGCTTGCGGATCATATCGATCGTGAGATCGCGTTTGCGATTCAAAATCTCGTAAACCCGATTGGGCTGACCGATCGAGGGCACCAGATCCTTCACGGTCAGGCCACCTTGCTCCATGCGAAAGCGGATCGCCTCGACTGGGTCGGGCGCCTCGATAGGAAAGTGCTTCGCCTCATAGGCCTCGACCAGCGTGGCCAGAATTTCGAAGCGGTCCCCATCCTCGGTGCCCGGTTCCGGCTCGTGATCGAAATACGCGGACAGTTCGCGCAGGGCGGCCTTGTAGTCTTTGTTGTTGCGAATCGGGTGAATGTTCATGGCTTCTCCACGGTGGCGGCATCGACGCGGTCGTATTCTGCATGAGTGCCTACGAACTTGATGTAGACGGCCTGGAAGCGCCAGGCCACGGCTACGATGAGCCGGTAGTCGTTGCCCTTGATGTTGAAAACGACGCGATTCTTGCCAACGAAACTCACACTGGCGTAATGGCTCTT
>VBNZ01000053.1:616-5150 GCA_005877675.1 Gammaproteobacteria bacterium | reverse complement strand
TGCCAAGCCTTGAGCGCTTGCTCTGCATCTGGATGACGAACCCAGAAACGTCGCAGGCTGCTCACGGCAATGACCTTCATGTGGATATGTTAGTCCCAATTTGGGACTGGTGCAACTCTGACGGCGTTTCGCTGCGTTTTTTTAACAGGACGGGCAGGCAGTTTGGGCCTGTCAACACATATGATTGAGGTCAATGCGATAATCGCATGATGAAACCTTTTTTGATCCTCTCCCACGGCCTTGAAAGCGGCCCCGATGCGACCAAAGTCAGCGCGCTGGCGAAAATTGCCGGGCCGCTCGGTTTCGCCTCGGTACGCCCCGACTATCGCGATCTCGATGCGCATCGCGATGTGCGTTATATCGACGCGCGCATCGCGCAGCTGAAGCAGCATGCGCAAGGGGATGCGCCGGTGATTCTGGCCGGATCGAGCATGGGCGCTTTCATCTCCGCTCTTGCGTCGCTTGAGGTGAATTGCATCGGGCTATTTTTGATTGCGCTGCCGGTTGCGATTCCGGACTATGCGCGCGCGTTCGACGCGGCGCGCGTGCCGACGGTGCTCGTACACGGCTGGGACGACGAGCTGTGTCCGGCCGATGAGGCGATCGCGTTCGCGCGCTCGCGCGGCGACGCGATCACGCTGGTGCGCGACGATCATCGCCTGAGCAATCATGTCGATTTTGTCGCCGGGCAGTTCCGCTTGTTTCTGGAGCAGTTCGCTTGAGCATCGAAACGCCTGGCGCGCAAAAATTTTTTGCGACCTGCCCCAAGGGTCTCGAATACCTGCTCGTCGACGAGCTGAAAGCGCTCGGCGCGGGCGAGGTGCACGAAGCGCTCGCCGGCGCGCATTTCAGCGGCGCGCTCGACGCGGGCTATCGCGCCTGCCTGTGGTCGCGCCTCGCAAGCCGCGTGCTGATGCCGATCGCGGAGTTTGCGGCCGAGGATGGCGACGCCTTGTACCAGGGCGCGCTTGCGATCGACTGGAGCGAGCACCTCGCGCCCGATGCGAGCTTCGCGGTCGACGCGGTCGGCAGCACGAAGGGCATCACGCATACGCAATTCGCAGCGCTGCGCGTCAAGGACGCTATCGTCGACCAGTTTCGCAGCAAGACCGGTTCGCGCCCCGATGTCGACACCGAACGCCCCTCGCTGCGCGTGAACCTGCTGCTGCGCCGCGGCCGCGCGATCGTAAGCCTCGATCTTTCCGGCACGCCGCTGCATCAGCGCGGCTACCGGCTCGGCAAGGGCCTGGCACCGCTCAAGGAAAATCTCGCCGCCGGCATGCTGCTACGCGCAGGCTGGCCTGCGGTGTATGCGCAAGGCGGCGGGCTGGTCGATCCGATGTGCGGGTCGGGCACCCTGCTGGTCGAGGCGGCGCTGATCGCCGCCGATGTCGCGCCGGGATTGCGCCGCGATTATTTCGGTTTTCTCGGCTGGCGCGGCCACGATGCGGCATTGTGGAAAACGCTTCATGACGAAGCACAGGCGCGCGCAACTGCGGGTGCGCAGGCGCTCAAGCCCGTATTTTTCGGCTTCGATCAGGATCCGAAAGTTCTCAATGAAGCGGTGCACAACGCGCAGTACGCGCTGATGTCGGGCTTCGTGCATCTCGGGCGGCAGTCGCTCGAACACCTGCATCGACCGCACGAGTTGGCGACGCCGGGTCTGGTGATCTGCAATCCGCCCTACGGCGAACGCATGACGGCGCAGGATGGTGACATCGTCGAGCTGTACCGTCTGCTCGGGCGCAAGCTGAAATCGGAATTTCCGGGCTGGCGTGCGAGCGTCATTACCTCGGACGTCGAACTCGGTCGTGTGATCGGCCTCTCCGCCGACAAGAAATACAAGCTCTACAACGGTGCGCTCGAATGCGTGCTGCTGAACTTCGAGATTGCATCCGCGGACGCGCCACGCGCCGAACCCAAGCCGCTGTCTCCCGGCGCGCTGATGGTGAAAAATCGCATCGACAAGAACTATCGCCATCTACGCAAGATCGCGCAACGCGAAGGAGTGGAATGCTGGCGCGTCTACGACGCCGATCTGCCCGAGTACGCGGCGGCGATCGATATCTATCGCGCGCGACCGATCGATCACGGCAGCGAAGCAGTCGACTATCTGCACGTGCAGGAATATCAGGCACCGGCGAGCATCGATGAAAATCTCGCGCGCACGCGCCTGCGCGAACTCGTGCGCGCGGCGGGCGAAGCGCTCGGGGTGCCGCGCGAGCGCGTCGCGCTCAAACAGCGCAGCCGCGGCAAAGGCGGCGAGAAGTACGGCCGCATGGACGAGCGCCAGGAATTTCTCGAAGTGGGCGAGGGCGGCCTGTTGTTCCTGGTCAATCTTTACGATTATCTCGATACGGGACTATTCCTCGACCATCGCCCCTTGCGCGCGATCGTGCTTGAGCTCGCGCGCGGCAAGCGCTTCCTCAATCTGTTTTGCTACACCGGCAGCGTGAGCGTGTATGCGGCGGCAGGCGGCGCAGCCGAGCCGACGAGCGTGGATCTGTCGGCGACCTACCTCGACTGGGCTACGCGCAATCTGCAGCTCAACGGCTTCGGCGGTATCGATCAAGGCCGCAACCACAAACTCGTGCAGGCCGATGCGTTCGAGTATCTGCAGCAGCATTCGGCGATGTACGACCTGATCTTTGTCGATCCGCCGACGTTTTCCAATTCCAAGCGCGCCGACGATTTCGATGTGCAGCGCGACCACGTGCGCCTGCTGCAGCTGTGCGGCGAACGCCTGCTGCCTGGCGGGACGATCCTGTTTTCGAACAACTTCCGCCGCTTCAAGCTCGACGCGGCGGCACTCGCACAATTCGCGATCAAGGACATCAGCGCGCAGACGATACCGTTCGATTTCGAGCGCAACAAGCGCATTCATCAAGCTTGGGAATTGCGCCACGCTTAACGCGAATCCGCCGCGAAATGTGCGCCAATTCCGGATGCTGCGAGATGCTGATCTCGACCATTCAGTTTCGCTCGGAGTAAGCTGAATTCCGCATCCAGAACACGCGGTATTTCAGTAGCGATTCAGCCGTATAACCTCAGGATGCAATTGCGGCAATTACGCCGCGCCTTTGTATTAGGAGTTGCGTCATGACTTTTCGCAAGCGTGGTTTTCGAGCGATCGCCATCGGCCTGCTCGTCGCAGCCGGAGTTGCGTTGACGCCGACCGCGTTCGCGCATACGCGTTGGGACGTCGGCGTGAGCGTGCCGGGTGTCAGCATCGGCTATGGCCACGGCGGCCGTTATTATGGCAACCATGGCTATGTCAACGTGTACGGCGGCGGCTACTACGATGGCGGCTACTATGCACCGACATACTATGCGCCAGCACCGGTCTATTACGCACCGGGTCCGGCCTACTATGATCCGTACTACTACCGTCCGGTCCATTGCTGGCACGACTATTACGGCTATCGTCACTGCCGGTAAGTACCGGTAAGTAACAGCAGAAATTCCGGCGCGACTTCCTTGACTTGAGCGCCGTGAAACTGAACCCCGTAGCCAACCGCTGCGGGGTTTTTGTTTGCGTGCGCAGAAAACGGTCCCCGGCTTGGCCGCCTGTGGCATGATAGGACCGATTGAGAAAGCTGGATTTTTCTGTGGCCGATCCGCAACGCACCCCTTCTTCCGCCGGCAAGCCGGGCTCGCAGGCCTGGCTGTTCTTCCGCCAGTGGCTGAAGAATCCCCTGCGCATCGCGGCGCTGTCGCCTTCCGGCCAGCAGCTGACGGGGCTGATGATAAGCGAGCTGCCTCAGCGCGCCTCGCGCGTGGTGGAACTCGGTGCGGGCACGGGCGTGTTCACGCATGCGCTGCTCGATGCGGGTATCCCGCCAGACAAGCTGCTGGTGGTCGAGCTCAACGCGGAATTGCATGCCTACCTGCACGAGCAGTTCCCGCTCGTACGCGTCGTCAACGGCAATGCGACCGAGCTTAAAGATATCGCGACACGCGATGGTTTCCTTACGACGGGACTCGCCGATGCGGTCGTGAGCGGTCTGGGCCTGCTGTCGCTGCCGCGCGCGCTGCAGAAATCGATCGTCGAAGCCGCTTTCAGCGTGCTCAAGCCCGAAGGCTGCCTGATCCAATTCACCTATGGCCCGAAGTCGCCGTTGCCGCCCGACCTGCTGGCGGAACTGGGCCTGTCGGCGCGCCGCGGCGGTTTTGCCTGGCGCAATGTGCCGCCGGCGTCGGTGTTCGTGTTCACGCGTGTACGCTCGGAGCAATTGCGCGCGGTTCGTAGTTAGCGCTGCAGCGCTGGCGCAGAGCCGGGCGCTGCGACGATATAATCTCTGCCGCATCTTTCGCAGAGAATTCGTCCCATGAACGCCCCCACACGCATCGATACCACGCGTACGATCCGCGCGCCGCGCGGCACCGAACTCTCGTGCAAGAGCTGGCTCACTGAAGCTGCGTTCCGCATGCTGCAGAACAATCTCGATCCCGAGGTCGCCGAGAAGCCGCACGAGCTGGTCGTCTATGGCGGCATCGGCCGCGCCGCGCGCAACTGGGAATGTTTCGACGCGAT
>VBNZ01000053.1:0-351 GCA_005877675.1 Gammaproteobacteria bacterium | reverse complement strand
GATTCTGACTGCCGGCCTTGGCGGCATGGGCGGCGCGCAGCCGCTCGCCGCGAGCCTTGCCGGCGCGTGCTCGCTCAATATCGAATGCCAGCAGAGCCGCATCGATTTCCGCCTGAAGACGCGCTACGTCGACGAGCAGGCGCGCGATCTCGACGATGCGCTCGCGCGCATCGCGAAGTACACGCAAACGGGCGAGGCGAAATCGATCGCGCTGCTCGGCAACGCGGCGGAAATCCTGCCCGAACTGGTCAAGCGCGGTGTCAAACCCGACGCGGTCACCGACCAGACCAGCGCGCACGATCCGGTCAACGGCTACCTGCCGATCGGCTGGACGGTCGAGCAGTGGTTCGA
>VBNZ01000052.1:549-11571 GCA_005877675.1 Gammaproteobacteria bacterium | reverse complement strand
GCGCGCTCGCACCCGGCCGGCTCGCTCGGCCGGCGCCTGCTGCTGCACATCAGCGACATCATGCACACCGGCGCCAAAGTGCCGATGATCGCTGCGAACGCGAGTCTGTCCGATGCGCTGGTCGAGATGACCGGCAAGGGGCTCGGCATGACTGCCGTGGTGACGCCCGGCACGCAGCATCTGGTCGGCGTCTT
Source organism: Gammaproteobacteria bacterium (assembly GCA_005877675.1). Lineage (GTDB taxonomy): Bacteria > Pseudomonadota > Gammaproteobacteria > Xanthomonadales > Rhodanobacteraceae > Rudaea. The sequence goes on along the minus strand of VBNZ01000052.1, from coordinate 11,377 downwards.
CACCGACGGCGACCTGCGCCGCGCGGTCGACGACGACGACATCGACCTGCGGGCGACGCCGGTGACGCAGCTGATGAATCCGCATCCGAAGACCATCGGCGCCGACCGTCTCGCGGTCGAGGCCGCGCATCTGATGGAGGATCACAAAATCCACGCGCTGCTCGTCGTCGATGCCGCAGGCGACGTAGTCGGCGCATTGAACATTCACGACCTGTTGCGCGCACGCGTAGTCTGAAGTGCCTTACTCTCACATCCACAATCCGCCCGCCGAGGTGCTCGCGCGCGCCGCGCGCGTGAAGCTCGCGATCTTCGACGTCGACGGCGTTCTGACCGACGGCCGCCTGTGGTACGCCGCGGACGGCAGCGAGCTCAAGGCTTTTCATTCGCAGGACGGGCTCGGCATGAAGCGCCTGATGTTCTACGGCGTCGAGGTCGGCGTGATCACCGCACGCCAGAGCCATGTCGTTACCGAGCGTACGGCCGAACTCGGCATCGTGCACGTGTACCAGGGTCAACTGCGCAAGCTCGAGTGCTACGAGCATCTGATCGCCGCGCTCGCCTTGCAGCCGCAGGATGTGTGCTATGTCGGCGACGACGTGGTTGATCTGCCGGTGATGCGCCGCGTCGGCCTCGCGATCGCACCTGCCAACGCGCACCCCTGGGTGCACGAGCACGCACACTGGCGCACGCACGCACGCGGCGGCGAAGGCGCGGCGCGCGAAGTCTGCGATCTGCTCATCGCGGCACAGGGCAAGGCGGAAGCCGAGCGCGCTTACTGGTCATGAGCACTCACGCCTGATGGATCGCCGGTCTGTTCTTACGATTTTTCTGCTCGCTGCCGTCGCGGTGGCGACATGGCTGCTGGGCTGGAGCCTGCGTCCGCGCGAAGATCCAAACGCGTTCACCGGCCCGCCGCGTTCGGGCTACACGCTCGACAAGTTCACACTCGACGCGATGGACACCGATGGCAGCCATACCTTCACCGTGATCGCGCCGCATCTGACGCGGCGCGACGACGACGGCTCGATCTACGTTGCCGCGCCCGATTACGAGATCGTCGACAACAGCAGCAATGTCTGGAAAGGCACGTCGGACTCCGCTTGGGTGAACAAGGACGGCACGATCATGAAGCTCGAAGGCAAGGTGCTGATGCATCGCGTGCCGACCGACAAGGTCAATCAGGTTGATCTCGCTACGCGCGACCTCACGATCACGACCGATCCGAAGGCGAAGGACGCGCAAGGCAAGATCGTCGCAGGCGTGCATCGCGACAAGCGCATGGAAACCGCGGCGCCGACGACAATCAGCGACGCGAGCACTATCTCGCGCAGCGTCGGCATGAAGGCGGATCTCGACCTGAAGACGATCGAACTGTTGTCCGAAGTCCACATGATTTCTTATCCGGGGAAACAAAATGGCGGCTAAAAATTTCTCGCTACTCGCCGGCGTCGTTGCGCTCGCCGTTTCGGGTAGCGCATTTGCGCTCAAGAGCGACAAGAATCAGGCGACCAATATCGATGCGGCGTATCAGAAAACCGTGCAGAGCAAGACCGGTGCGGCGAACGACCCGAACGTCACCGATCTCGACGGCAATGTCTTGATCACCAAGGGCTCGATCAAGATGAACTCAGGTCACGCGACGATTCATCAGACGCCCGCGGGCGCAGGCGCGAACGGCGGCAAAATCGCCCGCGTGATCCTGACCGGCAAACAGGCGCATATGCAGCAGCTGCACGACGGCGATTGCTCGCTGATGACCGCAAACGCGGACAAGATCGACTACAACCCGCTGACCAATCTCGCCGATCTGACCGGCAATGTGGTCGTGACGCAGGCGGGACGCGGCGAATTTCATGGCGAGCACATGCTCTACAACACCGACACCGGCGATATGGAATCGGGCCAGGTCGGCGCCGCGCAGGGCCGCATCCATATGGTGATGGAGGCACAGACCGAGCAGCCAGCGGCGAGCACGAACAACTGCGGCTATCCGGGCGGCACTGCGCCGGCGGCGAAGGCGACCGACAAACCCGCGACCAAGCCGGCCGACAAGAAGGCCGACAAGCACTGATGCTCCTCGCAACGGGTCTGCAAAAAAGCTACAAGGGCCGCGCCGTCGTGCGCGACTTTGCCTTCACGCTCAAGGAAGGCGAAATCGTCGGTCTGCTCGGCCCCAACGGCGCGGGCAAGACCACGACGTTCTACATGGTCGTCGGCCTCGTCGGCGCCGACGCCGGACGCATCACGCTCGACAAGGAAGACATCACGCAGATGCCGATGCACGGCCGCGCCAAGCTCGGCGTCGGCTATCTGCCGCAGGAGCCCTCGGTTTTCCGCCGCCTCACCGTGGCCGAGAACGTGCTCGCGATCCTCGAATTGCGCGAAGACCTCGACGCCGACGGCCGCCGCAAGGAACTCGAATCGCTGCTCGACGAATTGCAGATCGCGCATATCGCCGATTCAAAAGGCGTGTCGCTGTCCGGCGGTGAACGCCGCCGCGTCGAGATCACGCGCGCGCTGGCCGCCAAGCCGCGCTTCATGCTGCTCGACGAGCCGTTCGCCGGCATCGATCCGATCTCGGTCGTGGAGATTCAGCGCATCGTCAAGCAGCTCAAGTCGCGCGGGATCGGCATCCTCATCACCGATCACAACGTGCGCGAAACGCTCGGCATCTGCGACCGCGCCTACATCATGAGCGAGGGCGCCGTGCTCGCCAAAGGCTCACCGCAGGATGTCCTCGCGAACAAGCAGGTGCGCGAAGTCTATCTCGGCAAAGAATTCAGGATGTAGCGCCGACAGCTATCGCTCTGTCGCGAAAGTCAGTACGTCGACATACTCCGCAGTCGCTTCGATCTGCACTTCCCAACGTGCTTGCGCGCCATTTGGATATTCCGCAGGTGCGCGAAAGATCACACTGATCTCATCGCGATACGCTGACTCGACCGGCTTGCCGTTGAGTGTCGCGCCGATCACGCGGAACGGGGTCGAACGATGCGCCCGGTGAGACACGAGCACCGCCTGATCGGCCGTCGTAGTGCCGCTTATGCTGAACTGCCGCGTGTCGACATGGCGCGGTGGCGGCGTATTGAGCAGACGCGGAAATCGCGGTTGAGTCGGAACGGGGCTGTGCCACACTGCCGTGGGTCTGGTTATTCCGATCACGCCAATCCGAGTCGCCGGCATCGAACCCAGGCGCGCCCACGCGCTTTCGTGCAGACCGACGTAGCTGGCAGCAGGGGTTCCATCGCCTCCGAATTGGACGCTTTTCGCTTGTCCGCAGCGCTGCATCGCGCTGACTGCAAAGCTGAGATCGACCAGGTATGCGTAATGTCCATACAAAGTCACCGGCTGGCACAGCGGCTCGCCCAAGGCAAACAACTGCCGAAAAGGTATGCGCGGGAGACGGTAGGTGTAAGCCGTTTCTTCGTAATCGCGAACGTCGTACGAGCCGCGCATCCCTGCCGATGGCGAAATCTCGGCATGATCGAGCGGCCCCGGCATGAAACCGATCCAGATCAGCAGCGTCACCACGGTTGTCACTGTCAGCCCTGATCCAATCAGCGCCGCCACGTGGCGCCCTGTCGCGCAGCACGTCTCCCACCCGAGCGCCAATAGCGCGGCAACCAATGGAAGGTGCGCCAGCACCATCCATGGCGGCATCACCGCACGCACCGCGCTGACGAACATCGATTGCAGGAGCAGCATGATGGCCAGCACAGTAATCAGCCGGCGTTTTTTCGGTTCTCTCACAAAACGCAGCAGTACGCCGCCGATGCCTGCCACGACCACCGCTGCGTAAATCGCGAATGCGACTCGTACCGTCGACGCCGGCCATTCCATCCAGAAGCGCAGCACATAGCGCGGCCCGTTGAATACCGTTGCATATATCAGGCGAAGTCCGGCTACGAGGGAGGGAAAGCTCCACTCGTTGCGCGCCTGCGCGGCGGTGGCCGTACCATCTGGGAAACCTTCGCGAAACTGCTCGTAAAGCATCGGCGCGAGACTGAGGGCGAGCAGCCCGGCGACAATGGCAGCATGCGCAGCACGTTCTCGCCACGCGGACGCGATGCACATCGACCACATTCCGAGAATCGCAGCAAGCAACCACGCCGTCGGATGCGAATTGATCGCGCATGCGAGCGCCAAGCCAAGCACAACGGCGCGGGAGGTGCACGGGGCGCTGCGATAATTCAACGTTGCAAGCGCCGCAAACAGCACACTTGGAATTACCGCAATGACATGCGTCATCAATCCGAGCGAACTCGCAAGATAGCCTGGCAAGGCGAGTCCAAGCACAAACAGGATTCCCGCGCGCGGGCTGCCTACCTGACGTCCGAGTTGATAAGCGAGCGGAAATTGCGCTGCTCCGATAAGCGCCATCACTGCGGTCACGGCTGCGGCATTCGGTATCAGCCACAGAATCGGCGCCAATACATAGAACCACAGTGGCCCAAGATGCAGCATGCTGTTGATCGCCGGCCCCGACAGCGGGAAATATGCACCGGCGGCTATCTGCTGTGCGAAAAAAACGTCGCGCGCAGAATCATTGCTCGCGGTAGAAGTCAACGCACCGCAAGCGATTTCGCCGGCCATCAGCAATCCGATCAGCGCAAGATGCCAGGTTCGAACTCGGGTCGCGTCAGTTGCGAAAGGCATGTGCACAGACCAGGAACGTGGACGCGCAATATAGTCGATCTGTCGATTAGTCCATCACTCCGGGAGTTGCAGACCAGTTTCAAGCATTTTAGCGAGGTCCAGCGTGGATTTGTTCCTGGCGGCGGCGGTGGCCGAAGCGGAAGCCGGATTGGCCGAAGGTGGCATCCCGATCGGCAGCGTTCTGGTGCATGAAGGCCAGATCATCGGCCGCGGCCATAACCGCCGCGTGCAGAAAGGCAGTGCGACTCTGCACGGCGAGATGGACGCGCTCGAAAACGCCGGCCGCCATCCGGCGCACGTGTATCGCGAATCGACGATCTACACCACGCTGTCGCCGTGCTCGATGTGCTCGGGCGCAATCGCGCTGTACGGCATCCCGCGTGTCGTCGTCGGCGAAAACGTGACTTTCATGGGCGAGGAAGACTGGCTGCGCAGCAAAGGTGTTGCGATCGAAGTCATCAACGATCCGCGATGCATTGAGCTCATGCGCAAGTTCATCGCAGCACGGCCGGAGCTGTGGAACGAAGACATCGGCGAGCCCTAGAACCCCTGCGCGACGTGCCGCGCTTCGGGGCGAGAATGCAACTGCCCTCGGGTTCTGAAATGCCGGATTAGCTCACCCAACCCGACGTGGAGCGAGGTCGACGCGCGCCAACCCAAAATCGCTGCGGTCCGAGCGGGATCGCCGTAGAACTCGCTGATGTCGAAAGTACGCGGTGCGTCCAGGCTAACTTGCACGGGACAGTGCGCTAAATCCGCTGCCAACCCAGCCAATTCGCGTAGCGAGGTTCTCACGCCTGAGACAAAATGAAGCGCTGGCAAGCTCTTTTCGCCCGCTGCAAGCGCGAGGCAAATTTTCTTCAGGCCCGCAGCAACATCCGCCACGTGAGTGAAATCGAACGCGCAATCCGCTCCGTCGATCCGCATTGCGCCGCCCCACGCCGCAGCGAAGGCGAATGCCGGTACTACTCGATCCGCATGATCATCGACATCGCCGTACACGCTCGAGAATCGTGCGATAGCGGTAGTCAGGCCAGCCTTGCGGGCGTCCAGAACGAGCTCCTCGGCCGCGACCTTCGAACGCGCATAGATGTTCTTGGGCATCAATTGCGCAGTCTCAGAAACCGGGAAGACGGCCTGCTGACCGTAGACTTCGCGGCTGCTCGCGTATACCAGCCATGGCCGGCGTCGACTGTTGAGTGCCAGAGCCAGAATCTTCCTGGTCGCGTCTACATTGACAGCCCAGCACTGCTCCGGATCGCGCTCCCCCCAGACCACCCGGGAGACGCCGCCGAGATGGACGATACCGGCCGCGTCCGCGACTGCGCGTTCGAGGGCGCGGTTGTCGCGCAGATCACCGAATGCAGACTGAGCCGTTTCGCGGATATCGAAGCGAAGCGACTGGAAGCCCGCGGGCCTCATCCTCGCTATGAACGCCCGGCCAATCAGTCCCGATGATCCGGTGACGAGTATCGGGCCGTCAGAATTCATCCGCTGAGACCGTGGACGGTGCGCCAAGCCCTGTCAGCAGCCAACCCAAACACGGGCTGCGCGTGACGACGGGGTCGGAACTAAGAACTCCTCGAACCGCAATTCGCACCTGGTTATCCCATCGATATTGAAACATGAGCGTTGCCGCTCGCCCCCTGGCAATGCGGAAGACTATCACGAGGGAGAAATGGCGGGGAAAGCTTCGCGCATTTCCACCGCAGACAACCGCATCGAATCACGGGATGTTTTGGAGCCACTCGACTAAAATCCCGGCCAAGCCAGTTCTTTGCAGCAGACCGCGCGAGTGCTAAACACTCGGCCATCTCCCTCTTGTTCGCAGCCGCTAGACCATTTCGCTATGTCCATATCAGCCGAAGACTACAAGCTCGCAAGCGGTGACGGCGGAGTCGATCGAGCCTGGTATCTGCAAAAATATCCGGAGGTCGCGACGGCGGGTGTTGACCCGGTCGAACACTATCTGCTGTACGGCCGTGCGGAGGGTCGCGACCCCCGTCCTGATTTCTCAACCTCCGGCTATCTGGACGCGAATACGGCAATCGAGGGCAACCCGCTGGTCCACTATCTGCGGCATGGAGGCAAGAAAGTACCGCCGCCTGAGTGGCAATTCGCCGAGGACTACCGCCTCGCTGGCGGAGACGGCGGTGTCGATCGGGCCTGGTATCTGCAGAAATACCCAGAGGTCGCCACTGCAGGCGTCGATCCCGTCGAGCACTATCTGCGCTACGGCCGCAGCGAGCGCCGCGACCCCCGTCCCGATTTCTCGACCTCCGGTTACCTCGTTGCGAACAAGGAAATCGAGGGCAACCCGCTGGTTCATTACCTGAAGCGGCGCATGCACAACGCCGATCTGGAAGAAACAGCCGTGACGGACTGGTATCGGCTGTGGGAAAAGGGATACCTCTATCCGAAGGGTGGGCAGCAGCCTCCCGCGAACGCAGCGTTCGGCACGCCGGGCATTCCAAAAATACTGTTCACCGGACACGAAGCCTCTCGCACTGGAGCGCCGCTCATCCTGCTGCGCTTGATGCAGGCGATGCAGAGCCTTACCGGGGCCGAGCTCTTCCTGATTCTCGAGCGGGGCGGTGCCATGCTGGGAGATTATGTGCAGATTGCGCACGTCCTCGTGAATCACAATGGCATGCTCTATCTGCCGAATGGTCCCGATCTGGCGCAAATGCTCGGGTCGATCGCGGGGCCCGCGCCAACACTCGCCATCTGCAACAGCGCCGATGGCTGGCGCCTTACCCAAGCGCTGCGCAAGGCCGGACTACCGCATATTGTTTCCCTCGTGCACGAGCGCGTTATGCACTATGCGCCGGACGTCTGGCGGACGATTCATCGATGTTCGAACCGCGTCGTATTTCCCGCTGACGCGGTGAAAGCGGCCACGACCGCGGTCTTGCCCGATTTTCACGACGCCTCCGTCGCGCCACAGGGGCTGCTCGATCCCAAATTCGGCCGGCGCGACCGCAACGCCGCGCGCGTCGAAGTGCGCAGCAAACTCGGGCTTGCGCCGGATACCGCGATCGTGCTCGGCTGCGGTACCCGCGACTTGCGAAAAGGAATCGATCTTTTCATTCAACTGGCAGCTCGCGTTTGCGCCCACGCGACGCGCCGCGTGCATTTCGTCTGGCTTGGAGCGGAACAATATGGCGCCTATTTTGAAAGATTCATCGAGCTGGATATTTCCCAGCTGAACCTGTCTTCGATCATTACTCTCGTCGGTGAGGTCACCGATCCTGAGCCCTACTTTCTGGCAGCCGACGCATTCGCGCTGACCTCGCGCGATGATCCGTTCCCCTGTGTTACCCATGAAGCCATGGCCTGCGCTCTGCCTATCGTTGTTTTCGACGGTGCAGGCGGAGCGAAGGAGGCGATTGCAAGCGACTGCGGCATCGTCGTGCCCTATCTGGATGTGCCGGCGATGGCGGATGCGCTCGTCGCCTTCGTCGACAACCCCGCACAGTTCGCCGATATGGGAAAGCGCGCGGAAACGCGGGTGCGTTCGACCTATCGGTTTCTCGACTATGCCGAGCAGATCAGGCATCTCTGCGATGACATCCGTACCCAGGTGAGCGAGCCCGAGCAAGTCCGATCCGTGGACGACACCCGCTCGCGATCCGAAGACAGCAGAGTCGAGGCGCGGAGCGAACGAAATCAGCGAATGGGTATCAAGCAGTGGTTTCTGGCGCTGCCCGGAAACATCGGCCGCATGATTCGCGCCGAGCAATGGTGGGCGTACAAGCTCGCTCCGATGTATACCGTGTTCTATGCGACGGCTTACCTTCAATCGACTTCCATCGTGACGATTTGGCCCGCCGCGATCACGCTGCTGCTTGCGATCGCGCCCTGTGCGGCCTATGTCAGCCTCATCAACGATGTCACCGACCGCGAGGACGATCGTCGGGCCGGCAAGACCAACCGCATGGCGGATCGGCCGCTGTTGCAGATTGCGCTGCTGCTCGCTGCGCCGCTTTTCATTGCAGCGATCTTCAGCATGACTTGGCGAGACGATGTTCCGCTCGTCGCGGTCTATCTGAGCGCGTGGGTCGCATTTTCTCTGTATTCAATCCCGCCGTTTCGACTGAAAAGCCGTGGCGTGCTGGGGGTGTTCGCAGATGCCTGCGGTTCGCACGTATTTCCGTCGCTGACCGCCGCGTTACTGGCACTGCGGGCGGCCGGAAAACCCGACCCGGTCTGGATCGCCACCCTCGCTGTGTGGGCGCTCGGGTGTGGAGTGCGCGGCATCTTGTGGCATCAGCTCTACGATTTCGACGCCGATCGCAAGGCTGCGGTGCAAACCTTCGTAGTGAGACACTCGCGTCTCGCTGCCGTGCGCCTCGCGCGCGCCGCATTTTTCGTCGAATCTCTCGCGCTCGCCGGGCTACTCTGGCAAACGCGCAGCGCGTGGCCCGCGGTATTCCTGTCGATCTACGCAGTGTACGTAAGCCTGAAGGCACGACTATGGGGCATGACGATCGTAATTGCCGAACCGCGCGATCGATACACCATACTGGGTCTGGAATACTATACGGCGCTGTTTCCGCTCGGGATCCTGCTCGCCTGCGCGCTGCGGAGCCCGGGCGACTGGACCTTTGTCGTCTCGCACTTGATCGTCTTCGGCGCGCCCGTGGTCTCGTTCATGCGCGAGGGACGCCTGCTCGCTCAGACTGTGCTGCGGTCCGGAATCGGGGCGCGCGGCTAAGCCGGACTACCATCGGCCAGCAGCCGGCGCGACAGTGCTTCAATCGCGAACACCGTCGTCAACGCCTCGGATCCCCACCAGGGCGTCTTCGGTTGCGGTTCGTCCCGCCTCTGACCCATGTGATAGAAGCCGGCGTTCGGCCAGGCGCCCGACGGCAGCTGCGCTTCGATCAATGGTCTTACGTCAGGCGTTCGGCCCCAGAGGAGCAAAGTCGACGTCGCCAGCGCGAGCTCGAGTGCGTTGCCGGGCACCGCAGCCTCGACGCGCGGCACGATCATCTCTCCTGCCTCGTGCGCGATCGTGCGCAGCGCGTGCGAAAAGAAATACCAGACCGTGAAGCGGCTGCCATACCAGATGGTCGACCTCATTTCGCGGTTGTCGCGCAGGACCTCGAGCATGTACGCGATCGCCGGCCGTGTTTCCGCGCAGTCGCCGAGGTAGAAGACGACATTCGCAATGACCACCGCATCGACGTCGCGCGGTTCCGCGACATAGCGGAAGAAGCGGCGGGTGAGCAGCGGATAGGGCCGCCAGCGTACGATCCAGGTTCGAAACAGACCGTCGGGCTCGCGATTGGCGAAGAGGACGCGGCGGTTGTCGGGAATCTCGCGGCCCGCTGCGAGCAACGCCGCCGATGCGAGCGACGTGTCGTCGACGTCGAGCGGGGTGTCGTAATGCTGTGGTTTGGCGCTCGACGGATGACGCCATAGACCGCCGGGTTCCATCTCGCGCATGAGGAAATCGAGAGCGCGCAAGTGCACGCGCACAGCGCACGGCGTGATCGACAGCGCACGTGCCGCGACCGCCGCTGGAAATACAACCGGCTCGCGCACGCAGTCGCTGCTCATTTCGGGACTGGGCGAAATCTCGAGCGGTATCTCGCCGCTGGGAAGCTGTGCCGATTCGAGAAAGGCCACGCCCGCTTCGAGAGCCTGTCGGATTGCTGAGATGTCGGTCATCGGCGATTCTGGTGTCCTGAAATGTTTGTCCCGAGAGTGGGCATCACTCCCGCCACCACATGATAAATCCGCTGCTAGATTGCAGCGATGCCGATAAGGACCGTACCCGCCTCTGCGATTAAAGTGCGCCAACCCGCGCGGACGGCCGGGTTGGCGCACCGTTCGTCACAGCATCTTCACTTCACGTTCTGCACGATCGACCAGGAAAAGTCCATTTTCAGATAGCTCTTGAACGCAGGGTTGTTCAAGTCGATATAGCGATCGGCGGTGTATGCGGGCGCAGTCGGGTTCTGCGGATAAGCCGCCTGGATATGGCAGGCCATACAGTTGGTCTGCACGCCGACGTTGAGATTGTAGGTGGTGCCCTGGTAGGTCCACGGCTGCGAATCGGGCAGGTCGGGATTGTTTGCGAACGGCGCTTCCAGATATGGGTTGTAACACAGCACCGGCTGTGTGCCCGAGCCACCGGTAATCGGCTGATTCGGATTGACCATCT
>VBNZ01000052.1:0-483 GCA_005877675.1 Gammaproteobacteria bacterium | reverse complement strand
TCAGCGTTGGGTTGCCACCAGAAACTCTGCCAGGTCCATTCGGTCATTTCGCGCGTACCGACGTGCATCGCCGCGAGGATCACGCTCTCGCCCGCCTTGGGTTGGTAGGTCTTGCCGCCGACTTGAACATTGATGCCCTCGGCCGCCCATTCGGCCGCTTCCTTTGCCGACAATTTGAAGCCGATGAAGCCGCCGAGGCCGTAGGTGTTTGCCGCTGTGCGTGAGCTGCCGTCCGCGCTGCACGTCGTGTCGACGGCACCGCTGCCACTGCCGACGGACTGATCCTGCGTATCCACCCACACGCATTGCCCCCACAGATTTGAAGGATACGGAATCGCCGGATTCGGGGGACCGGGCCAGCTGGTCAACTGGTAGTAGCGACCCGCCACGAGCAAAGGCGCGCCCATCCACAGATAGGTCGGCTTCAGGCTGAGCGAACGATCGACTAGTTTGATTGTCGTCGTTCCCTGGGCCAGCAACTGA
>VBNZ01000051.1:6766-7873 GCA_005877675.1 Gammaproteobacteria bacterium | reverse complement strand
TTATACCAACTATCTGTACAACGCCGGGCAGCACTTCAGCATGACCGGCGTGATACAGGGCTTCGTCGCCACTGGCAGCACGACGATCACCTATGAAGCGTATCCAATCGCCCTGACCACCGGCGCTGCGCCGACCTATCCCATAGCCGTTGCCACCTCGGCTCCGGGCAAGCTCACGGTCGGCTCGCAGAACGGCCTGCATTTCTTCAACAACACGGCAGACGGCGCGGATACGACGCAATACACCGACACCTGCGCCGGCACAGGCTCCAACGACACTTGCCCGACGCTCGCGCAATATCAGGCGCGCCTCAACAAGATGTCGCTGCAAATCCGCACCGTGCTCAAGGCACCGGTCGTGCAGGTGATGCAGGAAGTCGAGAATCGCAGCGTCGCATTGGACCTCGCTAACAAGATCAATGCCGATGACGCCTCGATCAGCTACACCCCGTATCTGCTGCAGGGCAACGATCCGGGCGGTATCAACCTGGCGATGCTCGTGCGCAGCGGCGTCACGGTCAATTCGGTCACGCAGCTCTACAAGAATCAAACGACCACGGCTTGCAGCGGCTCTCCGCCGTGCTTGCTCAACGATCGTCCGCCCGTGCTGCTCGACGCGACCTATCAGGGCTATCACTTCCGCGTGCTGGCGATCTACGACCGTTCGCTGCTCAACCTCGGTGTGGCAGGCAAAGACTACGTTGGCCAGAAGCGCCGTGAGCAGGCCGAGCAGGTTGCCTCGGTCGTGCAAGCGCTGCAGACCAATGGCGCGACGCTCGCCGGCGCAGGCAACGCGCAGCAGGCCAGCGACGGCACCGTCACCAGCGGTTCGTTCGACCTCACCGGCGACGCAACGGTCCCGGTCGTGATCGTCGGCGACTTCAATGCCTACGAATTCACCGATGGCTACGTCGATGTCACCGGTACGATCATGGGCACGGTCAACACCAGCCAGAGCTACAGCATCTATCCGCCGACGGCATCGTATGTCGCGCCGACCCCGGTGCTGTTCGATACGGGCACTGCGGCAAATCCGGCCGATCACTACTCCTACACGTTCAACGGCTATGCGCAGGAAATCGATCACATCCTGTTGACCCAGCGTGG
>VBNZ01000051.1:6186-6707 GCA_005877675.1 Gammaproteobacteria bacterium | reverse complement strand
GTTTCCGATCACGACGGCCAAGTCGTCACCTTGGCCTATGTCGTCACGCCGAGCGCCGATGCAAACAGCGCGATCAGCGCAGCAACCGTGCAGACCGTAGGCAAGAGCGCGCAGCCCTCGTTCACGATCACGCCGAACCCGGGCTATACCGCCACGGTCGGCGGCAGCTGCGGCACGAGCGGGCAAAGCAGTGGTACGAGTGCGTTCACCTATACGGCCAATGCGGTCACCGCGGATTGCACGGTCGTGGTTACCTCGGCAATCAGCGCGGTCGACGGCGTGTGCGGTACCGACAACAGCGCGACCTTCAATACATTGACGTCGAGCGATCCGAATCTCTGCTCGGCCGGTGCGGTGGCCAACTTCTCCGGCAGCGGCCCATGGAGCTGGCAGTGCAGCGGCTCGAGCGGCGGGGCCACGCCGAGCTGCTCGGCACAGATCACTACCTTCACGCTGACCTACAACGCCGGCAGCAACGGCACAGTCAATGGCTCGGCGACGGTGACGCAAAGCGTCCCCTA